>DATIYI010000087.1:0-36042 GCA_035517695.1 Streptosporangiaceae bacterium | reverse complement strand
ATCTGACCGGCGACGAGGCGCTGGCCGCGATGGCCGACTCCTACACGCGCCTGCTCGATGACCGGACCCTGCTCCTGCTGCAGATGCAGATCTACGCCGCCTGCAGTGACCCCGAGATCCGCGACGCCGCCCGGGCCGCGTACAAGAGGCTCTGGGAGATGGTCGAGCGGATCACCGGCCTGCCCTTCCAGGCCGTGGTCGACTTCTTCGCCGTCGGCATGCTGATGAACGTCGCGGCCGCCATGGATCTGCCGTCCGTCGACGAGCGCTGGACGAGCTGGTGCCCGAAGGACTGAGCCCCGCCTCGCAGGTAAAAAATTTGACCATCGAAGTTAGTGACTACTCACTATTAAGGAGACTAGCGATGACCGCCAGGCACCGCACCGCGTGGACCTTCGCCGTGACCTCGGCCGCGCTGTTCATGGCCTCGCTCGACAACCTCGTGGTGACCACCGCGCTGCCGTCGATCCGGGAGCACCTGCATGCCTCGCTCGAAGGCCTGCAGTGGACGGTGAACGCCTATACCCTCACCTTCGCCGTCCTGCTGCTCACCGGGGCTACGCTGGGCGAGCGGTACGGCCGCCGCCGCCTGTTCACTATCGGCCTCGGCTTGTTCACCGCCGGGTCGGCGGCCGCCGCCCTGGCGCCCGGCATCGGCGCGCTGGTGGCCGCCCGGGCGGTGCAAGGGGTGGGCGCCGCCATCGTGATCCCCCTGACCCTCACGCTGCTGTCGGCAGCGGTGTCCCCGCAGCGCCGCGGCCTGGCCCTGGGTGCCTGGGGTGCCGTCGGCGGGCTCGCGATCGCCATCGGCCCGCTGGTCGGCGGGGCCGTGGTCGAGGGCGCGTCCTGGCAGTGGATCTTCTGGCTGAACGTCCCGATCGGCATCGTGCTGCTGCCGATCGCCTGGACTCGGCTCACCGAGAGCCGCGGGCCGACCACCAGTCTGGACCTGCCCGGCCTGGTGCTGGCCAGCGTGGGCCTGCTCGGCATCGTGTACGGCGTCGTCCGCGGCAACGACCACGGCTGGACCAGCCTGACCGTGCTGCCGCCGATCGTCATCGGCACACTGCTCGTGGCGGCCTTCGCCGCTTGGGAGTTGCGCGCGCCTGAGCCGATGCTGCCGATGCGGCTTTTCCGCAGCCGTGGTTTCACCGCGACCAACATCGCCTCGATGCTCATGTTCTTCGGGATGTTCGGCAGCATCTTCCTGCTCGCGCAGTTCCTGCAGACCGTGCAGCATTACTCACCCCTGCAGGCCGGGCTGCGCACCCTGCCGTGGACCGCGATGCCTGTCTTCATCGCCCCGATCGCGGGTTCGCTGTCCGACCGCATCGGCGGCCGGCCACTGCTGGTCGCCGGGCTGGCCCTGCAGGCGCTCGGCCTCGGCTGGCTGGCGGCCGTCCTCAGCCCGACCGTGGCTTACGCTGCGCTTGTCCCGCCGTTCGTCGTCTCGGGCATCGGCATGTCGTTGTTCTTCGCGCCCGTCGCCAACGTCGTGCTCGGATCGGTGCGCCGCGACAAAGAGGGCATCGCCTCCGGCGCGAACAACGCGATCCGCGAACTCGGCGGCGTGTTCGGGATCGCGGTGCTCGGCGCGGTGTTCTCCGCCCGCGGCGGCTACGTCAGCGCACCGGCCTTCGTTTCCGGCCTGACGGCCGCGGTCTGGGTCGGCGCGGGAGCGGTGGCCGTCGCGGCGGGCGCCGCGTTGCTGCTGCCGCGTTCGTGGCAGCACAAGGAAATCACAGCCGTTGCCGCCGAGTCCGCTGCCGAGCTGGAACCGGTCGGCTGAACCAGGGCCCTCGAGCCCGCGTCGATGGCCCATTGCTGGTAATAGTCCCACCAATGGGCCGTCGGTCGGGCTATAGTCGCGGCACCGTGGCCAGGTGCCGCGCCGCGAGCGCCTGAGCGCATCCCCAGCCAGCCCATGACCGCCTCTAGTATCGCCGACCGGTAGTCTTGTGTTGCCCCGGGCCCGGCAGCTGCCCCGTAAGTGTTACGGGCGCAGCCCAGGACCGGGGCTTTTTCGTTGGTCGCTCTGCACGCAGCGGCCGCCAACCTGGGCGGGTTCTTCGACCTTTCCACCGGATTCCGATGAGGGCCAATGCCGTTGCCAGGCGCCATGACGACTTTGCAGGAACGACCCGTCGCGCTAGCGACGGACCCAGGCCACGGGCGCTTACAGCTGCCAGTGGCCGCCGGGCCCCGCCCGCGACGCGGCAGGAAGATCCTCCGCACCGCGATATCCGCCGCCCTCATCGCGGCCACATTCGGGTTCGCCCTCCCCCATTTCGCGTCTTACCACAGCGTGTGGGCCAGCATCCTCGCGATGACGTGGCCGCAGGCCCTGCTCGTCGTCGCCGCCGCCGTCACCAGCATGGCCTCCTACTGGATCATGATCTGCTCTGTGCTGCCTTCGATACGGCTGCGCGAGGCGGCGGTGGTCAACCTCGGCTCGAACGCGGTGGCCAATACGCTGCCCGCGGGCGGTGCCCTGGCCATGGGAGTCAGCTGGGCGATGCTCTCAAGCTGGGGTGTGAGCACGGCGGAATACGTGCTCTACACGTTGGTGTCCGGGATCTGGAATGTCTTCGTCCGGCTGGGCCTGCCGGTCCTCGCCCTGCTGGTACTGCTGACGGTGAGCCGGCCAAGCGCGGGCCTGATCGCCGCCGCGGCCGTCGGCCTTGCCGTGCTCGCCGCCATGGCGGCGGGGCTCGGCCTGCTGCTGCACAGCGAGTCCTTCGCACGTCGCGCGGGCGCCGCGTTGCAGCGTGCGGCCCGGCTCCCCTGCCGAATCGCACGCAGGCGGCCCCCTGCTGACCTCCCTGGATCACTGTTGCGCTTCCGCGGGCGGGCGGCCGGACTGCTTGCCGCGCGCGGCTGGCGGATCACGCTCACCACGACGGCGACCCAGCTCGCCCTGTGGCTCGTCCTGCTGGCGTGCCTGCGCGCCACCGGCCTGTCCCAAGCACAGGTGCCCTGGCAGACCTCGCTTGCGGCCTTCGCGTTCGTCGGGCTGCTGACGGCCCTGCCGGTTACGCCCGGCGGGGTGGGAATCACCGAACTCGGGCTGGTGGGCATCCTGGCCGTCGGCGCTGACCACAGGGTCAGCGCGCAGGTGACCGCCGCCGTGTTGTTGTACCGGGCCGTCACCTACCTGCCCCCGATCCCCCTCGGCGCGGTTGCCTGCCTGGTCTGGCGGCACGCGCCCGCGCTCATCCACGCCAGCCCAGGCACGGCCGGGACCGCAGGCCCGCGCGGCCCTGACGGCGTACCGGCGCCGGCCGACGTCACGACCCGATGAGGTGAGCATCGGGCCTGGCGCGGCGCGGCGGATGAGGTTTGGCGAAGCGGCAATGCAGCGTGATCGCGCCTGCGGAAACGGCCGCCCAGCCGCACCACACGGAGGCGAACCCGGAAACGGTGAGCCGGGCAATGATGATCACGGCGACGAGAGATTGAGCATGCCGCCGACGACGTCAGCCTGAGGCGAGAAGCACACTGGCTATCGTGCTCCTCCCGGCTCGCGTGCTTCGCTTCGTCACCGCGCGGGAGCAGACTTCTGTTACCTTCAGGATGGCGCCGCCACCACGCCAGGTGACCAGGGCGACGGCGGCGGTAATGACGCAATTGGCCTCAGCTCGCATGCGGCGCACCCATGCGGCCCGTGTCACGCCGTGCGGGCCGTTACGGCAGCGCTAGCCCGGTGGGCCGACCCCCCGGAATCCCCCCGGCAGCGATACCGAACGGCTGCCGCGCTGGCGTCGCCGCCATATACGCCTTTCTCACGGGGGGTATAGTCGGCGCCAGGTGAGCCGGGAAGCCTGGTCGGCAGCGTTTCGAACCCAGGGGCTCACTATGTTTCGCGGCAACCGCTCTCCCGCACTCGGCTCGCACTGGCGCGCCGAGGTGCTGCGGACCAACCTGTGGCTGGTCCCCGGCATCGAGGTGCTGGCCGCCATCGCGCTGTTCGCCGTCACACAGGGCCTGGACCGTGCCGCCTACCGTGGCGAGTTCGTCGTGCCATCCTGGGTGATCAGCGGTACGGCCGACGCAGCCAGGCAGATCCTCACCGCGATCGCCGCCGCCGTCATCACGGTCGTAGGTGTCGTCTTCTCGATCATCCTGGTGACCCTCACCCTCGCGTCCACCCAGTTCGGGCCGCGGATGCTGCGTAACTTCATCCGTGACCGCGGTACCCAGCTGACGCTCGGGACCTTCGTGGCGACTTTCGTGTACGCCGTGCTCGTGCTTGTCTCGATCGGCCCGGGATCCCACGGGGACTTCGTGCCGCACATCGGCGTCACCGTCACGCTCGCATTGATGGTCGCCGCGCTGGCCGTGCTGATCTACTTCATCCATCACACGGCAACGTCGATCCAGCTGCCGCAGGTGATAGCGAGTATCGCCCGCGACCTGTCCGAGGCGATCGACATCCAGGGCGGCCCGGACAGCCGCCTCGGCCTGGCGGGTGACAAGGAGGCCGGCCCGTCGTCGGCGGAACTGCTCGCCCGGATGGAAACGGCCGGCGGCGCGGTGCGGGCACCCGCGAGCGGCTATCTGCAGTTCATCAGGCACCGGGTCCTCGTTCAGTTCGCCGCGGCGGCGGACGCGGTCATCGCCCTGGACTACCGGCCCGGCCATTTCCTCGTCCAGGGGCACCCCTTCGCGATGGTATGGCCGCCTGAGGCCGCGCCGCGGGTCAGCGACGCGCTCGGGCGTGCGCACATCACCGGACCACACCGGACGCTGACGCAAGACATCTCATTCGGCATCGACCAGCTCGTCGAGATCGCCATCCGTGCGCTGTCACCTGCTGTCAACGACACCTTCACCGCGCTTACCTGCATTGACTGGCTCGGCGACAGCCTTTGCAAGATCATGCGCGTGTGGCACCCCGCGCGCGTGCACAGGGACAGCCTCGGGTACATCCGGGTCATCACCGCCGAGCCAAGCTATGAACGCCTCGTCCAGCGAGCGTTCGAGAAGATCCGCCAGGCCAGCCAAGGGATGCCCGCCGTCATGATCCGGCAGCTCGAAGCGCTCGCGAAGATCATGGCCGAGACGTCGGGCACAGGTTCGGGCACGGCGCAGCGCAGGGTGCTGCTCGATCAGGCCGCCATGATCCAGCGCGCGAGTGAGCGCTCGGTGCCTGAGGGAGCGGACCGAGCGGATATCAGGCGCAGATACGAGATCGTGCTCACGGCGGACAGCAGGCTCGCCAGACGCGAGCGCGCCGCGAGTGCCGAGCCACACTGACACCCTGAGCCACACTGACAGCCCGAGCCACACTGACACGCCCTGGCCGAACCACCGAGACTCTCAACCCGTCACCGTTACCTCGTGCCACACTCCCCCGTTCAGGTTCAGCCCGTTGCCGTTGGCCTGGCCCGGGTTGGTGTCGGCGATGTAGGTGTAAAGGGGATGACCGTTATAGGTCGCCTGGGAGCTGCCGTCCGAGCGCTTGATCGTGCCAAGCTTGGCTGTGACTCCCGGGCCGGCCGCGAGGGCTCCCCGCACCGGCGGCCAGTACGCGGCGCACGTCCCGTTGCAGACCGACTTGGCCGAGGTGTCAGGGGCGAACCAGTACAGCGTGAAGCCTTTGGCGTTGGTGAGCACGGTCACGCCGTGGATCTTCGCGGTCCGCAGCGCGCCGCCGGCGCTCACCGGTGCCGTGCCGCCTGCCCCGGCAACGGAGATGCCGAGCACGAGGAGGGCGACGATCGACACGCCCGCGATCGCCCACCCGGTGCCGGGAACGCCCGCCTGTAGCCGGGCAAGTAGCGGGCTGCCGGCGGCGGCTCGGGTGGCGGTCTGGCGCCGCGCGGCAGGGACGTCGGCAGGGACATCGGCAGGAGCGGCGGCAGGGACGCCAGCAGGGACGCCAGCAGGCACAGCGGCGAGGACAGCAAGCGCCGCGAAGGCAGCTACCTCTGCCACCCCGGCGACGATCCCCGCGGTGGTGCGGACCTCCTTGAACCCGAACAGGCCAACCCACACGGACAGCAGGTAGCCGCCGAGGGTGGACAGGGCGAACCCGGCCCCTGCCGCGGCGGCCAGCCGGTTGCCGGTGACGAGCACCGCTGCGGC
Organism: Streptosporangiaceae bacterium; assembly: GCA_035517695.1. Taxonomy (GTDB): domain Bacteria; phylum Actinomycetota; class Actinomycetes; order Streptosporangiales; family Streptosporangiaceae; genus DATFVJ01. The sequence goes on along the minus strand of DATIYI010000087.1, from coordinate 29,955 downwards.
GAGCACGAAGGCCGCGACCACCTGGAGCAGGAACAGCACGCCGATAGTCGGGATCGAGCGGTAGCCGGTCAGGTACAGGTCAAGGTGGATCGCCCCGGTCGCGCCGAGCAGCCCGGCCCCGGCTAGCCGCAGGCCGAGCTGCTGCTCGCGGCTGCGTACCAACCGCCGGTGAGGGTCCGTCACGTGCGCGTCCGGTTAGTACCCGTTGCCGCCCGAGCCTGTTGACGGGCTCGGGGCGGGCGCGGCCGCGCCGGTCAGGGTCACCTCGTGCCACACGCCGCCGGACAGGTTCAGTCCGTTGCCCGTGGCTTCACCGGCGGCGGTGTCGCCGATGTAGGTGTACAAGGGGTGCCCGTTCCACGTGGCCTGCTTCGACCCGTCCGACCGGGTGATGGTGGCGAAGGTCCCAGCGACGCCAGAACCCGCGGTCACGGGCCCCTGCACCGGCGGCCAGTAGTGCGCGCAGGTCCCGTTGCACTTCGAAGTGGTGGAGGTGTCGGGGACGAACCAGTACAGCGTGAGACCCTTGGAATTGGTGAGCACGGTCACGCTGCCGATCTTCGCGGAATTCACCGCCGCGGCCGCAGCCGCGCTTGAGGACGACGTCGCGGCGGCGGACGGGCTGCTCGTGCTGGCTGAGCTGCTCGTCGATGAGCTGCCGCACGCAGCGGCCAGAAGAGCAACCGCTGCCAAGCCCGTCGGCGCCAACCATCGGTGACGCATCGTTTATCTCCGTTCACGTGGGATGGATGAACCAGATACCCATATCACGTGGCGCCGGCGGGGACCGTTCAAATCCGGGCCGCTACTGGGAGATGCGTGCCTGGCCGCTTGTGATGGTCATGGGCGCAGCGGCGGGCCCCCGTGCGGCACGGGGCGGGACAGGCTGCCAGCGCGGGGACGTGCCGCGCCATCGCAGGCCGGGTGCCTGCGCCTGTCCAGCCGAGCGGCCACCGGCCAGCGGACGCCGCTGACCCACCCGAAGGCCTCGAACACGCGGATCAGCTCGGCCGACAGATCAATTTGACCGCGGTCGACACCGTGCCTGGCGCAGGCAGGATCCGAGTGGTGCATGTTGTGCCAGCTCTCACCGAGGGAAGGCACGGCGAGCGGCCACAAGTTGGTGGCCCTGTCATGGCGGCGGGTGGTGAAGGGCCGGTTGCCGAGCAGATGGCACAGGGAGTTGACACTCCACGTGACGTGCTGCAGCAGGGCGATGCGGACCAGGCCGGCCCAGAGCAGGGCCGTCAGCGCGGGGCGCAGGCTGCCGCCGCCGATGGCCCAGCCCGCGGCGAATGGCAGGGCAAGCGATGCGACACAGAGCGCGGGAAAGGTGCGGGACACGATCCGCGTGGACCGGTCCGCGAGCAGGTCGGGAGCGTAGCGCTGCTGTGATGTCGGGTCGTTGCCGAACAGCCAGCCGACGTGGGCGTGCAGCAGGCCGCGCAACTGGCCTACCGGTCTCGTGCCGAACCGGTACGGCGAGTGCGGGTCACCCGGCCGGTCGGTGAACGCGTGATGGCGCCGGTGCGTGGCGACCCAGCCGATAACGTCCCCCTCGAAGGCCATTGAACCCGCGACCGCGAGCGCCACGCGGAGGGCGGGCCGCGCGGCGAAGCTCCGGTGGGTCAGGCAGCGGTGAAACCCGATTGTGACGCCGAACCCGGTGAGCAAGTAGAAGAAAACCGCCAGCCCGATATCGGTGAAGCCGATGGCGCGCGCCCACAACAGCCAGATCGCCGCGGCCAGGCCGGCCAGCGGCGCGATCACGATCAGCCCGGTCACCGTTAGCTGTAAGTTTCGCTGAGCGGAGGTTTGGGGCGGAGCAGCAACTGAGGTAAACGCTTCTGCTCCGTCATAGGCTGCACTGACAGCGCGTTCGGTCATATAACGCCTTCCTCGCACACGGAAAGATCACGCAGCGAGGAGGATCTCGAGACCGGCGCGGTCTAGACTTATCGGAAACTCAGTCGGCTGCCTGAAAAGGAGATGCACCGGAAGTATACCGTTGCAAGGCGCTGGCACCGGCTTGCTGCCGCGCCCGAATCCATGCCCAGTTCTCACGCGCGGCGCCGCGGGGCCATGCTGCCCGCCTACAGCGGCTCGGCCAACCACCGCCACCCACCTGGCTCAGCATGCACCGGCCGCACTAGGAAGGCCCCGGTCGCGTCGGCTAGTTCGGTGACGACCCGAACCAGCTGGCGGTGAAAGTCACTGGGCGTGCGCGGGCCCTCCGCTGGGCCTGCCGAGATAAGTGTCACGGTGGATACCTCGCCCTCGGCGAGCCTCGCCCGCACATGGCCGTCGTAGTCGATACCGACCGCCACGATCGCGTCCGCGCGAATGATGTCAGTCCCGTCTGCCTTGGCCACCCAGACATCAGGCCCAGCCATCCCAACCACCTCTTCCCAAAAGACCGGGACTCGCTCTGCCAATCGTCACGGCAACAGCGCCCGCGCGGCCGGGCACGTGGTCAGCACCCGGCCGCGCGGCCACCGGTTCAATCAGAGCGGACGGACCTGCTCGGCCTGCGGGCCCTTGGGACCCTGGCCGGCGGTGAACTCGACCCGCTGGTTCTCCTGCAGGCTGCGGAACCCGTCAACCTGGATGGCGGAGTGGTGCACGAAGACGTCGGCAGTGCCGTCGTCGGGGGCGACGAAACCGTAGCCCTTGTCAGCGTTGAACCACTTCACGGTGCCTTGAGGCATGTACTTCTCCTACTGAGACGATCTTTTGGATTCACGGACGCGAACCCAAGGTTGCTGCGACCGCCTGCTCTTCGAAGGCTCACAGCCCCCGGAAAGTGGGTGAGACGCGCGAGAACCGCGTATCTCTGGGATATCGCGACGCCCGCTGTCAAATTCCGCAGGCGCTACTACGCGAACAACGAACTTCGACCACAACCAACATCAATGTAGCACTACCGCACGCGCGGCGAGGATGCTGCGTGGGTACGCGGAGATAGACCGGAGACAGACCAGGGAAGAAAACACCGGCCGTGACCGCTGGGGGGCGGCATACTGTAGATGATGAAGCGATCCCGCGCCGCAACCCGGCGCTATCTGCCCGGAAGCCCTTTCAAACCCCCGCCCGCGCCGCCACCTGCCGAACAGTTCGCCGTGCAGGACCAGGTGACCCACGACCGTTACGGCCTCGGCCTGGTCATCGGGGTAGAGGACGGCGACGCCGTGCTGGTCGACTTCGGCGGGAGGCAGGAACGAATCACGATTCCCTGCGCCAAGATGACCAAGCTTTGAGCCACCAGCGGCGGCGGTCCCGCAGTTGCCGTGCGTCGATCGGCGGACCTGTGTCGACCGGAATTCGAGGTACGGTTCCTGCTGTCGGCATGGAACGTGCATGACAAGGTTCCTCCGGCCACGCCCGGCGCGACGGGGCAGCAGGGCACGTGGCACCTGCTGCGGGCAGAACGCGCCGACACCACATCCCGGCTCGCAGCGCTGACCAAGGACTTCGACGACATCGTCGGGTCGACAGCGGCGGTGGCCAAAGATGACGAGCACGATCCAGAGGGCGCGACGATCGCGTTCGAGCGGGCCCAGGTCATGGCATTGATCGGGCAATCGCGGCAGCACCTCGCCGACCTGGACCAAGCGCTCGGCCGGCTTGGTGACGGCAGCTACGGTTCGTGCGAGCGCTGCGGGCGCCCGATCGGCGCTGACCGGCTGAACGCGCGCCCCGCGACCAGTGCTTTGCGCCTGCGCGGCCGTTAGGGCACGTTAGGGACCCACCTAGTTGTCCTGGCTGCTCCGCCTCGGCAGTGAGCCCTTGCACGCGTCAGATGGCGGATGTATCAGATGAGGACCGGGTGCCTCCTTTCTGATAAGGCCGATGAGAAGGCGGCGGGCCGAGCAGGATGACCCGCCTCTTGACGGTCGGCCGTACAGACAGGCCGAACAGGGGGACGCATGGACGCGACCAATGGTGCAGGGCAGGAAAAGACCGATTTCTTCGACGCCAGCATGCATATGATCCACATCACTGGCTTCCCGCGTCAGCAGGGTGTGCTGGTGCATCCGGCGGAAGCGCACGGCGCACGGCTCGATGTGTGGCGGACGAACCCGGATGACAAGCAGCACATTTCCGGAGCCACCGGCGAGGGTGCGGCATTCAGCACGCGGACCTTCTCGCTGGCCAATAGCGGAAACCGGACGTTACGTGCACCTAAGAGGTCCTGGAAAGTCAGCCTCGAGCCCGGCGAAGGCGGCGTACGGCTAGCCGGTATGGCACGGGTCAACCTCAAGTCGATGTACAACGATCCCTCGCAGATGCGTGAGGCGATTGCCTGGCACATGTTCGGTCGCGCGGAGCTGCCGTCGCCACGGCACACCTACGCGAAGCTGGCCTTCGACGCGACTTACCTCGGCCTGTTCGCCGTCATCGAGCAGGTCGACAAGAGATTCCTGAAGGATCACTTCGGCGCGAACCACCAAGGCAACCTGTACAAGGCGTATTGCGGTGATGTCGGGTGCGCGACACTGGAACACAGGACTGGGCCTGGCGGTGCCGACAGCGGGCGCCAGTACTTCACACCAGGCAGTGACGACCTCACCTATCGCCTCAAGACCAACGAGGACAACCGCGAGGCCAGCACCTACGACGATCTCGCCAAGTTCATCGCGGTGATCAACGGTGTGGGGATGGCCGGGGGCACCGGGCGGTTCGACACCGACGCTTTCCGCGAGTCGGTCGACGCCATCATGAACGCGCACGCATTTCTCAGGTGGGCAAGCGTCAACCTGCTGCTGGGAAGCTGGGACAACTACTTCAAGACCCCGTCCAACTACTATCTCTACAACTCGGGGCGGCAGGGCGCGGAAAACGACTTTATGCGGACGCCCTACTTCACATTTATTCCCTGGGATTACGACAACTGCCTGGGGATCGACTACTTCGGCACGCAGTGGCAGTACACCGACATTCTCGACTGGGAGAACAACACACGCCGCCCCCGGCGTGAGCGCCACACCACGCGCATCCCGCTCGTCCAGAACCTGCTGCGCAACCGTTACTACCGTCAGTACTACCTGGATTACCTGGAACACCTGATCGATACCGAATTCAATCCTGAAATGATCAGCGCGCTGATTGGCGCCGATTCCGATGAGGGACTGTGGGCACGTGTCCGCCAGGCGGCCTACCTCGAATCAGGGACGCCTTACGGGCAGCCGTTCACCGGGCGCCAGTTCAGCAACGACGAGGTCTACCTGAGTGGCTGCAAGCAGAACGAGCTTAGGCACGGCAACGAGAAGGTGGACGGCATCGTCCACTTCGTCCGGATGCGGCGCGACAGCGCACGCCAGCAACTGCGGCAGCTGAGGCAAACGACGCCGCGCGCCACCGACCCAGCGGCGTTCGCTGCCGCCATGGAAAGCGCCGCCCCGGCGGGCGTGAGCTGACGCGGCCCGCCGGGGCTCAGGAAGGCCGGTCGTGACTACTACGCAAGCACCTGAAAGGCAGCTGGAACTGGTCAGGGAAGTGAAGATCTTCGACCTCCTTCAGCAGTTCGAGTTGGATCCGAGGCTGGAAGCCAGCGGCGTGCTCGCCAAGGACGGCGTGTTCTATGTCATCTTCGACAACCTGCCGCACATCGCCCGCATCGGTGCGGAGCTGTCGGCAGCTGCCGGGGCGAACCTGTTCATCGAGCAGCACCAGGGCCATCGCCGCGGCTTCGAGGACATTGCCTACGACCCCTGGTCAGACCGGTTCTATGTCCTGATCGAGTCGTTGCGCCGCGGCCAGGGAAACTACATGGCCATGGTGCAGGAGTACGACGGGAACCTGCGCTACCTCGAGAGCGTGTGGCTGGACTTCCCGCTTGACCGGCCCAACAAGGGCCTCGAAGGCCTGACTTCGGTGCGCCGCTTCGGCCTATCCCACCTCCTCGGGCTCTGCGAAGGGAACAAGTGCGAAGGAGGCGCCAAGGGCAGGGTCCCCGGCGGCGGCCGGATCCACGTCTTCACGCGCGGCAAGCACCATTGGGAGCGGGCCGACAAGATCAGGCTGCCGGGGACGCTTTTGTTCGAGGACTACAGTGGCATTACGGTGACCGGGGACCGGATCGCGGTCGTGTCCCAGGTCTCCTCGGCCTTGTGGATCGGCAGCCTTGCGCCGTGGAGCTGGGAGGTTACCGGCGAGGGCAGCTGCTACCTGTTCCCGAGGGACGCCGATGGCGAGATCATCTACGGAACGGTCGAGGGAGTCTCATGGATCGCGCGGGACCAGGTCGTGGTGGTCTCGGACAAGGCGAAGCCGGACCAGGACCGCAGGTGCCGGTCCAAGGATCAGTCGATCCATATCTTCAGGATCCCGGCAGGCTAGGGCGTGTGCCGTGGATCTTGGTGGATGCGGGTGGTGATCCAGACGGCGTCCGGCAAGGCCCTCCTCGTTCTCGAGGAGCCGATAGTGGATCTATCGGCGATGACGACAGTGCCATCCACGACCCCGGTCGTCGTCTGGGGTCGTGGGCGGCACCCGCGCGCCGCCAAAGATCCACGGAAGACGCAATGGCGCGTGTCCCGGGGCTCCGGCGGCCGATCCACGCGCTGTTCCAGCAGCGCGTGGCCGGTGACTCAGCGCTGCTCAGGCTCGCCGGTCTCCGCTTCGCCCAGGCGGGCCTCGCCGCTGAGACCTACGCAGACACCCCTGATCAGCTTGACCACGTGCTCAAATACGTGCCCCCGCACGCTCGCCTGCCCACTGTCCACCTGAACCGCGGGCTGAACATGCTCCGCGACCGCGACCGCGGCGTGGTCGAAGAGTTCGCCGCCCGCTTCGCAGGACGCCTGTCGGGCATGGTGGTCCACGACAAGTCGGACATGGGCACACAGACTGCCAGCCTGGTGGCCGCGCTCACGGAACTCGATACGCGCCTTTCCCGGTGGCGGGGGGCGCCCCCGCTGTTTCTCGAGTATGCAGCGGGCCATGAACCAGCCTGGTTCGTCGAGGTTGCGGAGCGGCTCAAGGACGTTGACCGGGTCAGCTGCTGCATCGACGTGGGACACGTCGGAATCAGGCAGGCCGGTGCCAGGTTCGAGCGCGAGCATCGGGGACTCCGCCTGCGGGACCTCAGCCCGAACGACGGGCGACTGCCCGGCCTGGTAGCGGACGTGCAAGACGCGGTGTCAAGAGTTGTGCAGGACGTGCTGGACATGACGCGCTCGATCGGGCGGCTCGGCAAGCACCTGCATCTCCACCTACATGACGGGCATCCCCTCGTCGGCGGCCTTTCCGATCATTTCACTTTCCTGATGCGGTTGCCGGTCCCGTTCGAATACGAGGGGCGCCAGTCGCTGGCCACAATGTACGGGCCGGCCGGGCTCGCCGCGATCGTGGCGGCCGCGACCGAAGCCTGCGGCCTCGACCGGCTGTCGATAACGCTCGAGATCCACCAGGTCGAAGGCCGCCTTCCGCTCGGCGACGCGGCGGGTCTCTTCGGGCACTGGCGGGATACCACCAACGCCGAGCGAATGAACAACTGGCTGTCGGTGCTGACCCAGAACGCCATGCTTGTGGAACAGAGCATCTGAGCGTAGCCGCGATCCGCATAGGGTGATATCTTGATATCATGATGACTGGAAGCGGGACTGACGGCGCATCGGTCCGTACCAAGAACATGGTGCTGCGGCTCGATCCTGATCTCGCCGAGCGCCTGGAGGCGGTCGCCGAGGTAGAAGGCCGTTCGGTATCGGACGTAGTGCGCGAGGCAATCACCGAACTGGTCAGGGCGCGGCGGCGCGACAAGCGGTTCTTGCAACTGCTCGAGGACAACCTGGCGAGGCACAAGCGCATACTTGAACTGCTGCGGGATGGCGAAGCGTGATCTCGCTCGCCGTCGCCGATCTGGTGGTCATCGCCGGCCGGGTCCTGGGTCTCAGCACCAGCGACAGCCTCCGCCTGCTCGATATCGCCGCCGCCGAGGCTGCCCTCGCCGACGCAGCCGCCCTTGCCGAGGCAGCCGCACTTGCCGAGGGACGCCGCGGCGCCCGCGGCGGTGACAACAGTGACGGCGACGATGCGGCGGCGGCCGCAGCCGGGCTGCTGCACGCACTGCTGCGTCATCGCCCGTTCCTGCGCGGCAACGAGCAGATCGCCCTCCTCGCCACGATCCAGTTCCTCGCCTTGAACCGATGGCAGGCCGATCTTGATCCGGCCGAGGCAGCAAGAACAGTCATTGCCGATACCGCAGCTGGCCGCACGACGGCCGCAGAACTGGCGCACTGGCTGTCGCCCCGGCTGTCCCGCCGCGACGGACGCGACGGACGCGACGGACGCGACGGACGCGACGGACGCGCTCAGAGCAAACCACGCACGAAGGAGGCACGAATGAGAGGATGGATCCCGGTCCGCAAGCGATCCGCCCAGCCGGCGGGGCCCTTGCTCCTCCAGCGCTTCACGGTCCCTGCACGACACGTCATCCGCGCTTCCCAGGAGGAGGCGCGCGGGCTCGGCCACGGCTACGTCGGCACCGAGCACATCCTGCTCGGCCTGCTCAGCGAGGGTGAAGGCGTGGCGGCGAGGGCTCTGGGGTCACTGGGGATCGGGCCAACTGCCGCGCGGCAGCAGGTCGAGGGGATCATCGGGCGTGGTGAGCATACGCACCCTGGCCATCGGCCGCTCACTCCCCGCGCCAAGAAGGTGCTCGAGCTTGCGCTGCGCGAAGCCATGCGGCTCGACCACCTCTACGTCGGCACCGAGCACATGCTGCTCGGCCTGATCCGTGAGGGCAACGGGGTCGCGGGCCAGGTGCTGGCCAAGCTCGGCGCGGGCAGCGACGAGGTTCGCGGTGCCGTGTCCCGGCTGCTTGCCGACGATGCACGCAAGAGCTTGTTCGGACCGTTTGCCGGTCACGAACTCCCTCCCGTAGAACCGCTCACGCCGCCCGGGCTCCGCGACTACGACGAGAAGATCGCCGAGGCACGGAAGGAGAAGGACGCCGCAATCGACGCGAAGGACTTCGACGGTGCGGCCGCCCTCCGCGAGAGCGAGAAGCGCCTGCTAGCGGAACGGGAACGCCGGATAGCGGAGTGGTCCGCTGATCTTAATGTCGTCGCCATGAGCGAAGAACTCGACCGGCTCCGCCATCAGGTGGCACGGCTGACCGGCCTGCTCCTTCAGCACGGCATCTCGCCCGGCGAGGCCCAGCCCGGCCCCAACCGGCAGACTGCCTGACCAGTCCGTCCAATCATCAGTGCCGTGGATCGGGTGGCCTATAGCGGCCGCGATCCGCGGCGCTGATGAGATCCGCGGCGCTGATGAGATCCACGGCGCTGGTGAAGAGCACTGCGGAAGGTTGACGTCAGCTGAGGGCCGGGATGATCTGGTCGCCGTAGGCGTCAAGGGTCTGTGCTGCCTGGTCGTGCATCAGGTAGATGGCGAACTGGCCGAACCCGATCTCCGTCAGTTCGCGCAGTCGCTCTATATGTGCGTCGGCGGGCCCGAGCAGGCAAAACCGGTCGACGATCTCATCGGGCACAAAGTCGGCGTGCGGATTGCCCGCGCGGCCGTGGTGGGTGTAGTCGTAGTCCGCACGGCCCTTGATGTACTCGGTGAGCGCGCGCGGGACCGCGCCGTCGTGGCCGTATCGTGCGACCAGGTCCGCCACATGGTTGCCGACCATGCCGCCGAACCAGCGCAACTGCTCCCGCTGATGCGGCAGGTCCGTGCCCACGTACGCCGGGGCGGCCACGCACATGGTCAGCCTCGCCGGGTCGCGGCCCGCGGCACGCGCAGCCGCGCGGACCGAGCCGATCGTCCACCGTGCGATGTCCGGATCGGCGGTCTGCAGGATGAAACCGTCGGCCTGCTCGCCCACCAGGCGCAGCGCCTTCGGCCCGTAGGCCGCCATCCAGATCTCCAGTTTGCCCGCGCGTACCCACGGAATCCGGATCGTGGTGCCAAGCACGGTCGCCTCGCGGCCCTCAGCGAGTTCCCTGATGACGTGCATCGCTTCTGCCATCGTGGCCAGCGACGCGGGTTGCTGCCCGATCACCCGCCGGGCCGAGTCCCCGCGGCCGAACCCGCACACCGTCCGGTTGCCGAACATGTCGTTGAGCGTCGCGAACAGCGAGGCGGTCACCGACCAGTCCCTGGTACCCGGGTTGGTCACCATCGGCCCCACCATGAGCTGTGACGTCGCGGACAGGATCTGCGAGAAGATGACGAACGGCTCCTGCCACAGGACGTGCGAATCGAAGGTCCAGCCATAGCGGAAGCCGCGGTCCTCGGCCGCGCACATTCCGTCGACGACCGCACGAGCCGGTGGGTCGGTCTGCAGTACCACGCCGAAGTCCACGTTCATCCTTCCCATCGGTGTACCCGCGCGATGTACCCGCCCGATGTACCCGCTCGGTGTACCGGCTCGGTGTACCCGCCCGGAAACTCTCGGCAGCGAGGCGGCGGGCTCACCTCAGATACTGGCACAACTCTCGCTCCAGAAAGCGGCCGTGACCTGGCGTGCCGTGGAACTCGCCTGCCTCGATCACGACCCGGCCACGAGACAGCACCGTCTCCGCCTTGCCGATGATCTCGAATCCCTCGAAGCAGGAGTAGTCCACGTTCATGTGATGCGTCCGTGCCGATAGCGTCTGCCGCGCCCCGGGGTCGTAGATCACGATATCGGCGTCGCTGCCCGGTGCGATCGTTCCCTTGCGCGGGTAGAGCCCGAACATCCTGGCCGGCGTGGTCGAGCCGACCTCGACCCAGCGGGCCAGCGAGATCTCACCCGCCACCACCCCCTGGTGCAGCAGGTCCATCCGGTGCTCCACGACCGGCAACCCATTGGGGATCTTGGTGAAATTCCCCACGCCCAGTTCCTTTTGCTCCGCGAAACAGAACGGGCAATGGTCCGTGGAGACCACGGACAGGTCGTTCGTGCGCAGGCCCCGCCAGAGCGCCGCCTGGTGTTCCTTGGGCCGTAGCGGCGGCGAGGCCACGAACTTGGCGCCCTCGAAACCCGGCCGTGCCAGGTCGTCGAGGGACAAGAACAGGTATTGGGGGCACGTTTCCGCGAACACGTTCTGCCCGGCGTCCCTCGCCTCGGTAACCGCGTTGAGCGCGTGCGCGGCGGTCATGTGCACGATGTACAGCGGCGCGCCGGTGACCTTGGCGAGAGCGATGGCACGATTCGCCGCCTCACCCTCGAGCTCGGCGGGCCGGGTCAGGCCGTGCTGCACGGGTTCGGTCTTGCCCTCCGCTAGGGCGCGGGCGACGAGCTGATCGATCGCGATGCCGTTCTCGGCGTGCATCATGATGGTCGCGCCGGTCTCTGCGGCCCGCCGCATCGCGAGCAGGATCTCGCCGTCGGTGGAGTAGAGCACACCCGGGTAGGCCATGAACAGCTTGAAGCTGTTCACGCCCGCATCGATGCAGGACTGCATCTCCTTCAGCGTGGTTTCGTTAACATCGGAGATGATCATATGGAAGCCGTAGTCGATGACACTGTTGCCGTCCGCCTTGCCGTGCCACTTGTCCAGCGCGGCGAGCAGCGACGTGCCCTTGGGCGGGCTGGGGAAATCGATGATCGTGGTGGTACCGCCCCACGCGGCGGCGCGGGTCCCCGTTTCGAACGTGTCGGAGGAGATCGTGCCACCGAAGGGCATCTCCATGTGCGTGTGCACATCAATGCCGCCCGGCAGCACGTATCTGCCTGACGCATTGATCACCTTGTCGACATCGGCGGGCCACGCATCGGCCACGTCGGTGCCAGGCGCCGCGAGCGCCACGATCCGCTCGCCGTCGACGAGCACATCTGCCGCCGTCGCACCGGTGGCCGTGACCACGGTGCCGCCGCTGATCAGTATCCGCATCGTTTGCCTCCCGGCTCGGCTTGGCCGCTGACGGAGCCTTCTAGGGCTTGACCAGTGGCTCGTAGGCGTCGGGCCGCCTGTCGCGGTAGAACTGCCACAGATCGCGGACCGCGATGAGCTTGTCCATGTCAAGATCGCGCACCACGACCTCGGGCTCGGCGTCTGAAGCTGCGTCGCCGACCAGTTGGCCGCGCGGATCCACGAAGTAGGACTGGCCGTAGAAGTCGTTGTCGCCGAGCGGCTCAACCCCGACCCTGTTGATCGCCCCGACGTAGTATTCGTTGGCCACCGCAGCCGCGGGCTGCTCCAGCCGCCATAGGTACTGCGACAGGCCCCTGCTAGTGGCGGACGGGTTGAACACGATCCGGGCGCCCGCGAGGCCAAGCGCCCGCCAGCCCTCGGGGAAGTGCCTGTCGTAGCAGATGTAGACGCCGATCCTGCCGACCGCCGTGTCGAACACGGGATAGCCCACGTTGCCAGGCCTGAAGTAGAACTTCTCCCAGAAGCCCTTGACCTGGGGCAGATGCGTCTTGCGGTATTTACCGAGGTAGCTGCCGTCCGCGTCGATCACAGCCGCCGTGTTGTAGTAGACACCCGACTGCTCTTCCTCGTACATCGGCGCTATCAGCACGATCCCATGCAGACCCGCCACCTCCTGCAGTTGCCGGGTCGTCGGCCCGTCAGGAATGGATTCTGTGAAGGAGTAGTAGTTGGCGTCCTGAACCTGGCAGAAGTACGGGCCATAGAACAACTCCTGTAGGCACACCACCTGCGCACCCTGGGACGCGGCCGACGCGATGGCGTCCACCGCCGAGCTGATCATGGTGTCCTTCGCGCCGGTCCAGCTCTGCTGCACGAGTCCAGCCTTGACGATTTCTGCCACTTCCACTCCTTTGCTGAACACCAGTGCTGAACGCCGGCGTCCATTGGCAGCCTGACACGCAGCGCGCGGCGTCGGCAAGGACGGGCAGCTAGGGCCGCGCTTGCGGCGCAACCTGGGCACGGGCGGGGTGTGGAGATCAGCTGCCTATGCGCCAGGAAACGCCCGGTACGGGTCGTGGTCACCAGCCGCACCCCGCGAAGTACGGCAAGGTGCTCGCTGACCGGGCTCACCGGCCCGCGGACGGTAAGGGACCTGCGCTGGCCCCCCTCGGGCGGTCCCCGGGTTCCCCGCAGCAGTGGATGCCGCCTCCGCGGTAGCCGTCACCGCCTGCGTGCCGCCCGCAGGCGCTCGAACTCCTCGACCATCGCGGCCAGGGGCCAGTGCGCGTTCAGCCCGCTGGGGTTAGGCAGGACCCACACGAGCGCCGGGCCGAGCAGGTGCTCCTGCGGCCCGATCCGCGCGGCCGGCCGGCCAAACGCGGTGCGGTACGCGGTGACCCCGGCGATCGCGACGAAACGTGGCCGGTGGCCTGCGGCGAGTTCGAGCAGGCCCGCGCCGCCCTCCCGCAGTTCGGCCGGGGTAAGCTCGGCGGCCCGCGCGCTCGCCCTGGCGACCAAGTTCGTGATGCCGAGCCCGTAGCAGGGCAGCAGGCCCTGCTCACTCGGGGCGAGCCTGCGGCTGGTAAAGCCGGACAGCTGCAGGGCTGGCCAGAACCGGTTGCCTGGCCTGGCGAAGTGGTAGCCGGTCGCCGCCGAGTACAGCCCGGGGTTGATGCCGCAGAACAGCACGGCGAAGTCGGCTCCGGCCGCTGGCAGGATGTCGGGAAGGGTGGCTTCGCGCGCGGCGTCGAGATCCGCCTTCGTCGGCCCGCGACCGCGCCGGGCTGCCCCGGGTGGCGCCATTGTCATTGGCCCAGTCAATCCGCACAGTCAATCCGCACAGTCAATCCGCATGCTGCGCGGCGTGAAAGGCCTCGAGCGCCTCACCTGGAGTGTCATAGTAAGCGTCAGGGCCGAAGGCCGCACTGATGCCGTAGCTGTCGAGTTGCTCGCGCACCGGGCTGAGCACGGTACTGACGGAGAACCTTACGTGCCGTTTGCGCAGAAGCTCGACCACCCTTTTGAGGACCCCCGCGGCCGTGTAGTCGATGTCGCCGATGGCAGCGCAGTCGAAAACCATCCAGCGCAGCGGACCGCCGGTTCCGGCAAGGACCGAGACGTCCTCCAACAGACGCGGAGCATTGGCGTAGTAGAGGCTGGTGCCGAACCGGTAGATCAGCAGCCCATCCTCCGTCCGTGCGCCCGGCGCCACCGGGATGGGGCGCCAGTGCCCGGCCGGTGACTTCACCAGGACGCTGTTGAGCGGGCGATAGCTGTGGCGCAGATGGTCGATGATCGAGGCGACGACGGCAAGCACAATGCCGTCCTCGACTCCAAATACGACCACAGCGACCGTTGTGAGCAGGGCGATGGCAAACTCGTAGCGTCGGCAGGCCAGAATGCGCCGCATCCCGCTAACGTCGACGAGCTCGGCCGCGATCAGGAAGACGACGGCGGCGAGCGCGGCGCTCGGGAGGTAGGCGAGCGGCCCGGTGAGCAGCAGCAGGACCACGAGGACCACCGCGGTGGTGACGATCTGCGCGAGCTGGCTGCGCCCTCCCGCGCTATCGACCATCTGGGTCTTAGTCGGGCTGCCGTTGACGACGAACGTGCCGGAGAAGGCCGCCGCCACGTTGGCGGTGCCCAGGCCGACCAGGTCAGTGTCCTCGCGGAACTCGGTCTCCTCGTACTTGACGGCGTAGGCGCGTGAGGTCGCCGCGCTCTGGGCCAGGATGACGACGAATATCGACGCGGCGGGGCCGAGCAAGATGGTGGCGTCGTGCAAGCCGAGGGCGGGCAGCCCAAGCTGCGGCAGTCCGCGTGGCACGGCGCCGACGACGGCCACCCCGCGGGCAGCCAGGTCCACGGCGCGGCTCACGCCGATAGCGATGACCACGGCGATTAGCGGTCCCGGGATCCTGCGGGTGATCCGGCGTGCGGTGAGCACGATCAGGATGACGCCGATTGACACCGCCACGTCCTCCCAGCGCACCTGCGGAAGCGCGCGCGCGGTGTGCACGAGCTTGGTAGTGGTGTCCTTGCCCGCGGCGGTCACGCCGAGCATGTCGGGGAGCTGGCCTGCTGCCACCTGGATGCCGACGCCGGTGAGGAATCCGACCAGCACGGTGCGGGACAGGAAGTTCGCCAAGAACCCGATCCTGGCCAGCCGGGCAAGCAGCAGCATCGCGCCGGCCAGCACGGCCGCGAGCCCGGCCAGCTTGACGTATCTGGCGGACCCGGCGGCCGCGAGCCCGGTCAGCGTGGCGGCGAGGATGGCGGCGGTCGCGGAGTCCGCGGCCACGACCAGATGGCGAGATGAGCCGAGGATGGCGAACACGGCCATCGGGAGCAGCAGCGTGTACAGGCCCGTCACGACCGGCATCCCAGCGATCTTCGCGTAGCCGAGGACCTCGGGGATGCCGAGAGCGGCCAAGGTGAGACCTGCGAGTGCGTCCGCAGGCACCTGGAACCGGGTTATGGGCAGCAGCCCCTGCATAAGGGGCAGCGCTCTGAGCCGTCGCCGCAGGGCGGCGCCAGCCGAATCAGACACGCCTCACCTCCACCCGTTTCCCTGGGGTTCCGGATTCGTTCATCATCCGCTACTGCGGAGCTTCGTGCCGCCGCAGCGGCCTCGCCGACTCTCATCCGGGTTCCCCGCGCCGCTGCTTGAACCCTTCGCGTGAGTGGGAGCGTGGGGATTCAACTCGCGGCGGCCGCCAGTGGCCAATCGGCGCCGAGAATCCATCCTTCTTCGTGGCTGGCACGGGGTATCTCGCTCAGCAGGGCCGCCAGGGCCCCGATGCGATCGAGTCGCCGCAGCACCTCGGCCAGGTTCCTGACCTGCTTCTCATCCACGCACGTTCCGGGCGCGGCGGTGAAGTCGTAGCGGCTCGGCCACACCTCGGCGTGGACGATGGCCGGCTCACCCGCGGGCAGCTCGCCCGGCCGCTCGAACGGCCACACCCGGCTGACCCCGGCCAGCAACGGGTCCGCTCGCAGCGCCGCGACGACGGGTATACCGGTCAGCGCCTGGCTCCCCACCGAGCCGACGCCGAGCAGTTTCCAGGCCGACTGCGGCCGCCGGCCCTGGCAGCGAAGGAACTGCTCCACCACACGCCACTCAGCAAGCACGGCCGCGGCACCAGGGGCCCGGTAGGCGACGTCCCGCGTACTTGGCAGGTAGTCGAGAAGGAGCGTTCGCGGTCGGCCCCAGAAGGCCGCGTTTTCGCCCAGCCGGCGGTTCAGATCGTTGGCGACCTCGAACCGGTTGCTGACATTTGTCAACGGATCGTCGATGATCTGCTCAGCGAGCAGCTTCCAGATGGCGCGCCACGGTTCACCTTCTGGACGCAGCCCACTGGTGAGATCCAGCGCTGCGGCGAACCCAGCCGGGTAGCAGAAGGGGAAGTCGAAACCTGCCAGCACCCGCTCACCGTGGCTGACACTTCGCACGAGCAATTCACGCAGGACTTCCCTGGCCGCGCCGCGCGTTCGCGGGTTCTGCGTCACGCACCGGGTGGCTCCGGCGAGCGAGCAGATCCAGATCGAGTCCTTTCCTGTCCGTGGCGCGCTTGCGCCACTCCAGTCGATCGTCACGTACCGGTCGAACATGCTCACTCAAATCCCGTTGCGACCCGCGCAGTCAGGTCTCATGGCCCTTCTCATGGCCCTGACGGGCCTTTCGCGGTGGATGAGGCTGGTATGTGCTGACCACCAGCGCCAGCACCGGAACCTGTTGACCCCGACGGCGGAGGCTTCTCCGCATCCGGTGAGGCGGCGGCGTCGGGCGGCAGCTTGAAGTCGGCGAAGTCGAAGCCGGGTGCCACCACGCAGGTCACAAGCACCTCTCGAGGGCTGGCCGGCTCCGCGGCCTGCCACTGGTCCTTGGCCAGGAGATGCTGTGGCCGCTGCCCGGCGGCGAGATCGGGGCCGAGGGTGACCGCGGTGGGCTCGGCGGCCGGCCGGTCACCGGTTCCGGCGAGCAGCAGGGTCAGCGGGCCGCCGGCGTGCCACAGCCAAAGCTCGTCGGAGCGGACCGCGTGCCAGCACGACCGCGCGCCGGGTGGAAGCAGGAAGTAGATCGCGGTCGCGGCAGCGCGCCGGCCCGGGTAACCGGGCGGTTCGAAGCCGGGCTCCGCCGACCAGGTCTGGCGGTACCACCCGCCCTCCGGATGAGGCAGCAGATCCAGCATCTCGGCCGTGGCCGGCCTGGCCTCCAGCGCGATATACCTTCCGGCCAGGTCACGCCGCAGGTACCTGACCCCGGCGACCGCCGCCCGTTCGACCGGGCCGTAGACGTGCGGGAACGGGGTGTCGGCCGACACGCCGGGCGGGGGCGCGGGATCGGCGGGCTCGTAGCGGACCTTCGCCGACAGCCGGCTCTCGTCGACGAGCAATGCGAGCAGTGGCTCCTCCACGTGCCCATATAGGGCGTTGGCGACAGCCAGGGCGGTCGGCTCGTCCGGTGCCGCGTGCACGAACCGGCTCGCGTCCTGAGTCCTGAGTACGTACTCCGATTGAGGTGCTGAGCGCCATCGCGACAGCGGTATCAGATGCCAGATCATGCCGGATGCTCACCTTACTCGGGAGCCTCATCGCAGTTGGGCACGCAGGGCTGCGTTCGAGAGTATGAAGCGGACCGTTGCTTGCGCACGGCCGGTTGGTGGAAGGTTGGCGATTTTCCTCTCATGTGGGGCACCGATGCGAGGCCAAACCTGGCAGCGGCGGCGCCGCCTCGCCGCCGGATACGACTCGGCCGTGCACGCCGGGCCCGTTGTGCGCGTCGGGGCACGGCTGCTGTGGGGCTACGACGTCAGCCGGGCTTGGGCGGAAATCGGCGAAGTTGCCCACGCGGCGCCTGGCAGCACCGTCCTCGACCTGCCGAGCGGCGGCGGTATCGCGCTGCGGGGGCTGCGTCCCGGCCAGCGGATTCGCTACGTCGCGGCCGACATCTCGCCCGTCATGCTCGCCCGGGTCCGCGCCCGGGCCCGGATGCAGGTCCGCGCCCGGGCCGGGGCCCGGAGGCGAAAACGCAGCGGCGGCCCGCGGTCGGCTCGTGAGCTCGGTCTCGTGCAGGCAAGCATCGCCGCGCTGCCGTTCCCCGACCGCACGTTCGATCTTTGCCTGAGCTACAACGGCTTGCATTGCTTCCCGGAACCGGCCGCGGCCGTCCAAGAGTACGCCAGGATCCTGCGGCCGGGTGGCGTCCTGCGCGGCACTACAATCATCGCTGGGACTGGCCGCTGGCACGACGCTGTCACCTGGGCGCTTCGCCAGGTTGGCGCCTTCGGGCGGCCATTTCAGCTGGGCGAGCTTGCCGCCTGGCTTCGGGCGGCAGGTTTCGACAGTGTACGCATCACCCGCTGCGGCGCGGTCGCCACGTTCGCCGCGCATCGTGCAAGCCCCGAAGCCGGCGCGATTGATCCTGAACGGCTGCGCTAGCCGAGCTGGCCGGCTAGGTGTTACGTGGCCTATTGGCATGGCACACGATGGCCCAACGTGCGCGGATCTGACACACGATGGACCGTAGAGTGTCAAGATCAGCCGACGCGTCAAGATCACCCAGTGGGTCGAGATCATCCGGCTGCGGCGTGCGCTCTGGAGGGCTTCGTGGTCGAAACGAACGAATTGCTTGGCCTTTTCCCGCCGGGCACCACAAGGGACCACGACGGCATGCTGACGGTGGGCGGATCCCGGCTCGACGACCTTGCCGACCGCTATGGCACCCCTGTCATGGTCGTCGCGGCAGCTCCGCTGCGCCAGCGCGCCCGCGCGTACCGCGACGGTCTGGCGGCCAGGTGGCCGGACTCCCAGATAGCGTTCGCGTCGAAGTCCTTTCCCTGCACGGCGGTTCTCCGGCTGATGGTGTCGGAAGGCCTCTGGCTCGACGTGGCCGGGGGCGGCGAGATCGTGTTGGCGCTCGCCGCCGGCGCCGATCCTGCCACGTTGGTGCTGCATGGCAATGCTAAGACCGACGAGGAGATCGAGCTCGCGATCAGGTCCGGGGTCGGCACAGTCGTCGTTGACAACTTCGACGACATCGACAGGCTCGAAGCGACCGTGCCATCCGGCCACAGGCAGGCTTGCCTGGTCCGGGTCATCCCCGGGGTTCGGGCGTCTACCTACGCGGCGTTCGCGACCGGGCATGCGGGCTCCAAGTTCGGGCTCTCCCCGCAAACCGCGAGGCAGGCGATCGCGCGGATCGAGGCCAGCGACCGGCTACGAATGGACGGCCTGCACACGCACGTCGGATCGCAGATTCTGGACGCAGGCGAGCTTGCCGCAGCGGTGGCGCCGCTCGCGGCACTCGGCCAATTCCGGGTCTACGATCTGGGCGGCGGTCTGGGCGCCCGCTACACCTACGCCGACCGGCCGCCGAGCCTCGACGACTACCTCGACACGCTGATCGGCGCGGTGCGCGAGCACCTGCCCACGCGGTCCCGTATCCTGATCGAACCCGGCCGCAGCATCGTGGCCAGCAACGCGATCAGCGTCTACCGCGTCACCACCGTCAAGCGGGCCGGCGAGCCCGGCGAAACGACCTTTGTAGCGGTGGACGGAGGGATGGGCGACAATCTCGACGTTGCCCTGGTCGGGCAGCGATTCGAGGCCGCAATCGCCGATCGGGCCGGCGGCGGGCAGCAGGTCACGGTTGTTGGCAGGCACTGCGAATCCGGCGACGTGCTTAGCGAGGGCGTACCGCTGCGCGACCCCAAGGTCGGGGACCTACTCGCGATCCCTGTCACTGGCGCCTACTGCTTCACCATGTCGAACAACTACAACGGCGCCCGGCGCATCCCCATCGTGTTCGCCAGCGACGGCGATTCGCGGATGGTGGTCAGGCGCGAGAGATGGGAAGAACTTCTCGCCCGTGACATCGAGTTCTGACACGGCGTCCTGACGGCGTCCTGACGGCGCCTTGACACGGCGTCCTGACACTGCGCCGCTTAGCACCCAGCCTCGGGTCTGTCGCCCGTGTGGTGATGGCTGTCATTTGGGACTTAGATCATTGAGGGAGGCCCCGGGTGCGCGGCACGTGCGGATTGGTGCCCACAGAACCACCCTGGCGAGGGCGCCCGGCCGGCCTCCTGGCGCGCCTGCCGCTAGTCCGCGCATGAGATGCCTGCCGCGCGTTCTGCGAGTAGGAGATCCGTGCCCTGTCCTGGGCCGGCGGTGCCGGAGGCACCGGCGTACCTGAGGCGGCGATCTGCCGGACCGTGTGATCACCGGTCTGCACGTGGTGGCTCGTTGGCGTCACCCCGATCGCCTCGTGCAACTTGGCCACCTCACGCACCTGCGCGGGCGAGACCAGGGCGAGGACGGTTCCCTGCGCGCCGGCCCGTGCCGTGCGGCCGGAGCGGTGGAGGTAATCCTTGCCATCGTTCGGCGGGTCGAAGTGCACGACCAGATCGACGTCGTCCACGTGGATTCCGCGGGCGGCGACGTTGGTCGCGACGAGAACGCGGGGATGCCCCGCGGAGAAGGCGGCAAGGGCGCGCTCACGCTGGTTCTGGTTCAGATCGCCATGCAAGGCCGCCGACGGGATCCCGATCCGGCCCAACTGCTTGGCCAGGCGCGCCGCGCCATGCTTGGTGCGGACGAAGAACAATGTGCGCGCCGGACGTGCGGCGATCTCCGCAGCGACGGCAACCCGGTCGCTCGCAGGAAGTACGAACACCTTGTGGTCCATCGCATCCACCGGCCCAGAGGCAGGAGAGACGGCATGCACGGCGGGGTTGCTGAGGTAGGCATGAACCAGGCCATCGACGCCGCGGTCGAGAGTGGCGGAGAACAGCATCCGCTGACCGCCGGCCCCTGTAGCGTCCATGATGCGGGTCACCGAGGGCAGGAAACCAAGGTCGGCCATGTAGTCCGCCTCATCGATGACGGTCACCTCGACGGCGGCGAGGGTGCAGGCTGAGCGATCGAGCAGGTCGATGAGCCGGCCCGGGGTGGCGACGACGATGTCGACGCCACGGGCAAGCCGGTCGATCTGCCTGCCGATCGAGGCGCCGCCGTAAACGGTCGCCACGCGCAGGCCGACGGCATCCGCAAGCGGGCTGAGCACGGCGGCGACCTGGCCGGCGAGCTCGCGCGTCGGCACCAGAACGAGCCCGCGCGGAGCCTTGGCCTTGCGCGGCCGCGTGGCCGCGGTCAGGCGGGCGAGCATGGGCAGGCCGAATGCGAGGGTCTTACCCGACCCCGTCTGGGCGCGGCCGAGGACGTCGCGGCCGGCCAGCGCGTCAGGCACCGCCGCGGCCTGGATCGGAAATGGCGCCGTGACTCCAAGGCCGGCCAGCGCGGTCATCAGGGTCGCGGGGACGCCCAGGTCGGCGAATGTGGCAGCGGGCGGGACCGGCGCGTCAAGCGCGGCGGCAAGCGCGCGGTCCAGGTCGGACTCCTCACGCTTACGGGGTACTACGGGGCGTCGTGGCCGTGCGGCAGGTCGGCGGCCGGGCGTTCTGCCGCCCTGGCGGGCGCCGCGGCGGCGGGCAGGCTGACGCTCAGCAGGCTGAGGCACTAATGAGCTCCCTCGGTGTTCGGTGGCCGCGTCATGGTCGGAGGCGTCGGCCACGGCGGCTAACTTGGCCTACCGGGAAGCGAACTACTCTCGCATGCGACCTCGCGGGCGGCTCGCCCGCGGCACATGACGGCAGGATTTCCGCCGCCAGGAATGGCAACACTATCAGTGGCCAGGATGTTCCCCGGGGGGGTGCCATGAGCGTGACGGGCACCTGTGGGTCGTGGTGACGGATGTGGCCCGCTCCGGCGCGTGCGGTCAGGCACCGGGCCCGGGGATCCCGGCGCGGGCGGTCAAGCGCCGGGCCTGGGGATCCCGGCGCGGGCGGTCAGGCGCCGGGGCTGGGGATCCCGGCGCGCGGGGCCAGGCACCGGGCCTGGGGATCCCGGCGCAGGCGGTCAGGCGCAGGGCCTGGTGATCCCGGCGCGCGTGGTCAGGCTGGCGAGGTCGGCAGCCGCACGTCCCGAGATCCAGCCTTCATAGTTACGGCCGCCCGCGACCCGATGCTCCGAGAGCTCGGGAAACGTCTCGTCGACGGCTCGATCGACCGCCTGATCTCGGGCGGCGAGCACGGGCAGGAGGTTCGTGCCTGTCGTCTCGGCGACCGCCTGCGTAGTCGCCTCATCGGCAGCGGCCTGCAGCCGTTCGCCGATGCGCTGCGCGTAGGCAGCAAGGAAGGAGCTTCGAAATGACCTGGTACGAGAGCGACCGTAGGCATCGCGGCGGGCACCCGCGTGCAGCATCGCGGCGGTCGCCTGCACAAGCAGCGAAGTGAAGAGCAACTCCACCGCGCCGAGGTCGGCGGCGAAGCCGAACACTGTGGCAAAACCGAGTTTGCGGTGCCACACCGAGCGGCAGCGGTTCGCGGAGGCGACAACATCGAGCAGCACCGCCTTGGGTGCCTCATAGGGATTGTCGACAGGTAGGCGCACCGCCTCCGGCTGGTCTCGCCGATCCGATGCCGCGTTCACCAAAGCTTGATCGATGCTGTGCCTCGCCATTAGTTCCTGTGCCCGCGCGCTCAGCGCCTCGGCCTCCTCGGGGAACTCGGTGGATTCCGCCTTGGCGAGCAGCGCCCGGATACGGGTGAGCATGCGCTCGTCGGCCGCCCGCGGCTGCGACGTTTGCTGCCCCGGCGCAGCGCGTCCAGGCCGTGCCGTGCCAGGCGGCGAGCCCACTGTGGGCAGTCGCGGAAGCTTGCCAAGCACGAAGATCACTTCGAGCGCGCGGGCAATGACAGCGGCCCGGGAGAGATTCTCCATGCCGCCCCGCGCACTCAGGTAGCCGTCGTCGCCCGCCCACCACGCCCGAGCGCCGAGAGCGGTGAGCTGGGCGCGCCAGCGATCATCGACCGTCGAGGCAGGGTAACCGCGTATCTCGGCCGCGACCGCGTCACCTGCCACCTGTGCGTGCGCGCCCCCGAGCTCCCGGCCGATCGCACGGACCACATCGGCCGGCTGCCAGCCAAGCCGCCACGCGGCCGTGACGCTTCGCTCAAGTGCGGCTGTCAGCACCTGCTCGGTGGTCCGCCACCAGCCCCTGATGGCCGGCCGCCCGGCAAGTTCGGCGACGCACCGGCGGTACGCGGCCGCGTCCCCATCTGACAGCGCCTGCACGGCCTTGGCAGCCACGTCGGCGGCCAGTTCAGCGGCCGAGGGCGGGGCGGCGCCAGAAGACGCGGTGGACGCGGCGTTCGCCGAATGTCCAGGCCGCCCGGACTGCCCAGGCCCGGACTGCCCAGGCCCGGACTGGCCAGGCCCGGACTGGCCAGACCCGGACTGGCCAGGCCCGGACTGGCCAGGCCCGGACTGGCCAGGTTCGGACTGCTGGCCTGCCGGGGCCCCTCCCTCGGCCCGGCGGTCCGGTCCGAGCCGCCCGGCGTGGCGCCGCTTGCTTTCCTTCTGCTTGGCACGCTCTTTGGCGCGGCGTCGTTCTCTGTTCGCCTTGCCCACGGCGCCTCCCCTCGTCCGGCTCGCCCAGCATCCTGCCACGCGGCAGTGACAATCAGCGGGCGAAACCTGTGGATGGGGTGCGACGCAATGACCGCGAGGCTTCAGCGCAGCGAACCGATCAGCGCAGTACTGAAATGACCGCGAGGCTTCAGCGCAGCGAACCGATCAGCGCAGTACTGATCAGCGCAGTACTGATCAGCGCAGTACTGATCAGCGCAGTACTGATCAGCGCAGTACTGATCAGCGCAGTGAACTGAAGAAGTCCCGCACGTCCCCGACTAGCAGGCCGGGGACCTCCATGGCGGCGAAATGGCCACCGCGGTCGAACTCCGACCAGTGCACGACGTTGTTGGACTTCTCGGCGATCCGCCGGATCGGCGGGGAGATCTCACGCGGGAATACCGCCACCCCGGTCGGCACCTGCGACGGCTGCGGCGGCCCCCACACGCCCTGGCGCGCGGACTCGTAGTAGAGGCGCGCCGAGGACCCGGCCGTTCCGGTCAGCCAATAGACGCTGATGTTGGTGAGCATCTGGTCCCGGTCGACGGCGTCTTCCGGCCAGTGCTTCGAGTCGGTCCACTCTTTGAACTTCTCCGCGATCCAGGCCAATTGCCCGGCAGGCGAATCCGTGAGCCCGTATGCGAGAGTCTGCGGCCGGGTCGACTGGATCATCCCGTAGCCCAGGCCTCGCGCGCGGAACCGCGCCGAGCGCTCGAGATACCCCTTTTCCTTGTCGGTGAGTTCGGCCAGCTCAGTCGGGTCGGATGGAGGCGGCGCCGACAGCATATTCAGGTGCACGCCGACAACGTGGCCAGGGTCGACAAGGCCGAGGTCCCTGGATATCCCTGAACCCCAGTCGCCGCCTTGCGCGCCATAACGCTCATATCCGAGCCGGCGCATCAGCTCGGCCCAGGCCTCGGCGACGCGGCGCATATGCCATCCCGCCTGCTGCGTCGGTCCGGAGAACGCGTAGCCGGGGATCGAAGGCACGACCAGGTGGAAGGCGTCCGCCGGGTCGCCGCCGTAGGCCGGAGGATCCGTCAGCGGGCCGATGATGTTCATGAACTCCACGACCGAGCCCGGCCAGCCGTGCGTGATGATCAACGGCATCGCGTCTGGTTCTTTGGAGCGAACGTGCATGAAGTGCACCTTGGCGCCGTCGATGGTGGTCGTGAACTGCGGAAACTCGTTCAGCCAGGCCTCGTACGCTCGCCAGTCATAGTCTGTGCGCCAGTATCGCGCCAGCTCCTGCACGTAGCCGAGCGGAATGCCGTAGTCCCAGCCGGCGTCCGGCAGCTCATCAGGCCAGCGGGTCCGGGCAAGCCGCTCATGCAGGTCATCCAGGTCGGCCTGCGGGATCTCGACCCGGAACGGCGCAAGCTCGCCCGAGACTTGGGCTGCGGGGGCTGACGATGTCTTCGTCGTGTCCATGGGCCAAGTGTCCATGGGCCAAGTGTCCATGCGCCAAGTGTCCATGCGCCAAGTGTTATAGACACGGTGTGTCAAACCGGAGAAGCGGCGCCGCACAGCTCCGCACGGAACAGGCCGGGGCATGTGCGGGCATGTGCGGGCATGTGCGGTGCAGCCCGTCACGGCCTGCCGTGGTGCGTTTCCGCATGGTCGATCAGGAAGCGGAGTATCCGGATGTGCGTGTCTGTGCCCATCATCAGCAGATCGACGACAAGGCCAGTTCGGCGAGAATCCGGTGATGCCCGCGCTCATCCTCGATGATGAGCCTTACCAGGTAGCGAGCGGCCGGCGAGCGTGCGTCAGCGGCGAACCACTCATATCGTGCGAGCACGTTCCCTTTCGGCTGCCTCGTGCCGGGCCAGCAGGTGAACGAGTTCGCGATCTGACACGCTGGCCCCGGTGCCCGTGAGGCCGCGTAATGCGTCATCCATCGTTGTCATGGCCGAAACCTCGGTCCAGGCGACTACCGCAGGTAGGGCCGAACGTCCCGAGCACAGGCCACCGGCCAACGCCTCGGCCGCGCGGGGCGCGGACTGCGCGGCCGTGGTTGGACCACGGCCGTTGCCGGCTTACAGTGAACCTCAGGGGCTCGCGGGGAGCCCATCGCAGCGGTGGTGGTCCGATGGTCGATGACCCGTCGTTCCGTGCGTCGGATGAAGATCGCGAACGCATCGTCGGCGTGTTGCGCGAGCAGATGGTTGCGGGGCGACTGACCAGCGAGGAATTCGGCGAACGGGTCGGTGCGGCCTATGCCGCGAAGACCTGGACAGACCTGCGCGGCCTCGTTAAGGACCTCCCCGTATCCGTGCGGTTCGCCGACGAGCGGATCCCCGCTCAGCCACCACCCGCCGTGCGGCACGTGCAGCGGGCACGCAGGTCGTCCCCGTTGGTGCCGATTGCCTGGGCCTGGCTGGCAGTCCTTCTCATCGGTGGCCGGATCGTGTTCCTTGGTCCGATCATCTTGTTCGCGATGATCGTTACGCTCGTCGTCGTAGTGTGCACGCGCGGGTGCTCGCGCCGTCTGTGACACGCGCGGTGACGGGCAGAAGCGTATTCCATAACGGCTGCCGCGGCGCGATCCGCCAGCGCGTGCGGGGCGATCCCGGGGGGTCGGCCGCCTGGGGCCAGCAGTGCGACGAGCGGCTGCCGCGGTGGAGTTTCACCCGGCCAGGGTGATGCCCGGTCCCGGGTGAGTTGGCACACTCGCGCGGACGACGGTGATCGTGGGCCTGAGCAGGTGGTAACGGGGAGTGCGCAGTGACTGCTGAGGAGGAGCTGCGGCTGCTTCGCCGGTACGAACCCATCGTCAGGTACAACCGCGGCGAACTCTTCCTCCCCTGCGCCATCGATGGTTACCTCGCTCACGCGTCTCTCTATCGCCGCGTCGGCAAGTCCGTCGAGCAACTGGCCGCGGCGGGCGCGCTTGACCCGGACAAGCTCGCTGCCTACGGCCGCGTTCACCACGGCGAGTCCCTGTACCTGCAGTTCGTCGACCACCCGCTCGGGCCAAGGGCGTACCGGAGGTGGCGCAAGCGGCCGGACAGGGAGAAGTTCAAGCCGAGCAGCAGGTTCGCGGCCGTCGGCCTGGCCGCGAGGCTCATCGACTCGGTGCTAAGGACGACACTGCTGCTGCGGGGCAAGGTGCCCCGCGGTTACGCCGCCGCAGCGCACGTGAAGGCGAACACAGCGGAAACCGCCGGGCAGTGTCACTACTACGGTCACGTCAGCCGCGACGGCGGCTACGTCATCCTGCAGTACTGGTACTTCTACGCCATGAACGACTGGCGCTCGACGTTCGGCGGCGTCAATGACCACGAAGCGGACTGGGAGCAGGTAACGATCTTCCTGGCCGAGCATTCCGGCGCGGATCTCACCCGGGGTCCGGTCGGGGGCGCCGGCGAGCAGGAGGGCACGGATGGGGGCACCGTCGCACCCAGCGTGGGCGAGCGCCCGGACGCCACGACGCCGGCCTGGGTCGCCTTCTCCAGCCACGACGAAACCGGCGATGACCTGCGCCGCCGCTGGGACGACCCGGATATGGAGCGCGTCGGCGACCATCCGGTCGTCTACGCGGGGGCAGGCTCGCACAGCGGCGCCTACCTGAAGGGTGAGTATCTAATTACAATCGCACCGCCGCTGCCCGCCGAAGTCAACCGGATCGGTATGAAGATCGCCCGCGTCATCCCGTGGTCTGAGCCAGCTTCGTCGGTGATCAGGATCCCGTACATCGACTATCGCAGGGGTGACGGCGCCAGCGTGGGGCCCGGCCAGGAGCGGCAGTGGACGGCAGTGCGGATCGGCGACGACACGCCATGGGTTGTCGCCTACCGCGGGCTGTGGGGACTGGATACGAAGGATCCGTTCGGCGGCGAACGTGCGCCAGCGGGTCCAAGGTACGAGCGGAATCAGACGGTCCGCGCGTCCTGGGGGCAACCCGTGGCCTGGGCAGCGCTTGACAAGGAGGCACCGACCGACGAGGAGGCGGAGATACGCCTGCGGGTCCGGTCGGCCGCGCTCCGCGAGCAACTCGCCCAGATCGACAACGAACTCGACGCAGCCCGCGCCGAACTGCGCGGCGCCCGCGCGGTTGACCGGGCGAACGGCCGCTCGCCGCGACACCCGAGCCAGGCGGTCGGCTCAGTTGGCGACCGCGTCGCAGATCTGCGGCGCCGCCAGGCGGCGCTGCGCAGCGACGTCGAGGTGGCGGGGCGCGGTCTCGCAGGCCCGATACCGCGTGACGACGTGCACGGCCATCTGCAGCACCGCGCGCTCCCCAACGTGGACACCTCGGCCCGCCACGGCCGGGTGCGGCGCCTGTGGACGGCGGCCTCCGCGTCAATCCTGTACGCGGTGCTCGGCCTGATCCTGCTCGACACCAGCTCCGGGGTGCTGGAACCGATCTTTTTCGCGGTTGGCGTGATGCTCGTCATCGAGGCCGCCATGCGCCGCAGGCTCCTCGCGCTGCTGACGACGGCGGTGATCATCTTCTTCGCGGTCAGCCTGGGGTGGGCCCTGGCCTCCATCGTGGTTGGCAACTTGCGCGCGGGCGTGGGAGTCCTCCTCTTGCTCGCCGCCTTCTACATGGCCGGGCAAACTGTCCGTGAATGGCTACGGATGCGATAACCGGCGTCGCCCCGGTGGGGTACCGGTGGGGTACCGGTGGGGTTACGTCATCCTCTGATAACTAATAACTGATAACTGATAACTGGGTTATGCGGCAGGACTCTAACGGCTGCCGCGGCGCAGCGTTGTCTTACAAGAGACCGGCCGATCCTTACAGCCGCGATGTCGGCGCCGTCTTCAGTGCCCGCCTGAGCCAGCACAGGCAGGATCGGGGATTGAAAGCGACGATCGACATGAACGGCGACTGCCATGCCCGCATCAGCTGGTCCCCCCTATCACGCCATCACACCGCCGGCGAGCGCCACGTGCCAGAGCGATTTGTGCCGTTCTGTCGCGGTGGTCCGATTAGTAGTACCGCGCCCGCAGTTCACCGCTGATGGCCTGCACGACGATGACGGCGCGCCTGCTACCTGGGATGTCTGCGATGTGCACTGGCCGCGATTCAGGGACACGTGCGCACGGGCCGGTCATGAGGTCATCGATCGGACGGGTGACCTGCAGCGGGTCGCGGCGGAGTTCCCCAGATGGAATCTGTGGCGAAGCGACGGTGGCCGCCTGTATGCGTCGGCCAGGGTCGGCGGCACTGCCCAGGGCACCACGGTCGACGCGTACCTCGTCGGTCAACTTCGCGTGGCAATGCGGTCCGCAGAGAACGGCCAAGAACTAAATCATTGACCGCGCCTGGCCAAACGGACGGCAGCTGCACCAAGGCAGCGCGCCCGCTGCGTGTGCTCGCAGGCCTGCTACCGGGCAAAGCCCAGATCTGGCGCAAACCGGTTGATACTAGAGATCGAAGCTGGAGCCTCGATCGCCGCGAAGGAGCGACATGCGTGACGCCGTGATCTGCGAGCCGGTTCGGACCCCCATCGGGCGTTTTGGCGGTGCCCTGCGGGACGTGCCCGCGCATCAGCTTGCCACGACGGCCGTGCGCGCGGTCCTCGAGCGGACTGGGCTCGGGCCCGCGGACATCGACGAGGTGCTCCTCGGCCAGTGCTACGCGACCGCGGAAGCACCGGCTATCGGGCGGGTCGCGGCGCTTGACGCAGGACTACCGGTCGGGGTCACCGGCCTGCAGCTCGACCGGCGATGCGGTTCAGGCCTGCAGGCAGTCATCTACGCAGCCATGCAGGTGCAGACGGGCGCCAGCGACGTCGTCGTGGCAGGCGGCGCGGAGAGCATGAGCTCGGCGGCGTTCTACTCGACCTCGATGCGCTGGGGGTCGCGGGGCGAGGGGGTTCTGCTGCACGACACACTTGCGCGGGGCCGTACCACGGCGGGCGGCAAGAACTTTCCCGTACCGGGCGGCATGGTCGAAACCGCGGAGAACCTGCGGCGCGAATACCGCATCTCCCGCACGGATCAGGACCAGCTTGCGCTGCGCTCCCACCAGCGGGCGGTCGCCGCGCAGCAGTCAGGTGTCTTCGCTCAGGAGATCGTGCCGGTACCGGTGAAGACCCGCAAGGGCACCGCCCAGATCGACACCGACGAACACCCGCGCGCGGATACCTCACTCGAATCGCTAGCCGCGCTGCGCCCGATCATGCTGGCGGTCGACCCGGACGCGACGGTCACCGCAGGCAACGCGAGCGGGCAAAACGATGCCGCCTCCGTGTGTGTCGTCACCCACCCGGACCAGGCGACCAGGCTGGGGCTGCGGCCGCTCGCCAGGCTGGTGTCGTGGGCGGTGGCCGGCGTGCCTCCGTCGGCGATGGGCATCGGGCCGGTTCCCTCGACTGCCAAAGCGCTCGATCGCGCCAGCCTGAAGCTGAGCGACATCGACCTGATCGAGCTCAACGAGGCGTTCGCCGCGCAGTCGCTCGCGGTAATCAAGGACTTGGGGCTCGATCCCGCCAAAGTCAATCCGCTGGGCGGCGCAATCGCGCTCGGGCACCCGCTCGGCGCGACCGGCGCGGTGCGCACGGCAACGCTGATGCACGGCATGCGCCGTCGCAAACACAAGTACGGCATGGTCACGATGTGCATAGGCACCGGCATGGGCGCAGCCGGAGTGTTCGAGTCACTCTAGGGAGCGGCGGAACTAACGTGAACAGGATTCTGCTTGCTGTCTTGATGATCGGCGTCG
>DATIYI010000086.1:0-4600 GCA_035517695.1 Streptosporangiaceae bacterium | reverse complement strand
GTGCGCCGGGTTGTAGAACTCCAGCTTCGCCACCAGCTGCGCACCGGCACCGTCACTCACCCGCCGCAGGCGCACCAGCGGGGTGCTGCCGACCAGCTGGGTGACGTCATCCGCAATCCTCATCGCCTGCCCCTTCCACGGCGTCGCCGGCCCGGGCATCGGGCCGCCAGGACATCGGCGCCGACGTGTGCCGAGATGCGAGATCATGATCTCGCATCTCGCGCGTCACGCCAATATCGCGCCGTGGCAGCAACTCGCGCCCTGGACACCCATTCTCACGTGTTCACCGGGGCACCCGATATTCGCACCGGCCGGAATCGGGGTGCTTGACGCCGAGCCGGAGGATCCACAAAGCGATGCCGCCGTCGCCGGGCGGCGGGAACATGATCCCTGATGGGCTTAGCGATCAGCGGGCGGCGCACTTCATACAGACGTGCTTGCCGGTCATCGCACTGCGATGCGACACGTGGGACGTGCGACAGAGGTGGCAGCGTCGGCCGCCGTAGCCGATGAAGCGGCACAGGCCGGAAAAGAACTCAAACATGGCGTCGCCCTAACTCGCTAGCGGTCCTTGAATCAGAGCGCCACCGGCTGCGGCTGGCGCTCCAGGTCTGCACTTGTTTGGCGTTCTGGCCAACATGTGCTCGCCCGCGCCGCCAGGACAGAGCAGACTGGCCCGCCTTACCCGGGACAAAGGTCCCCGCGCGCGTGCGAACGGCAAGACCGGGCCGCTATCGTGCTGGAAACCGGAGATGACTTCAATCCCGCTCAGGCGCCGGGGGCGCGGAATCGCCGCCGCCCCCGGCGCCGTGGGCGCGGAATCGTGCCGCGTCCTGTGCTGCGCGCGCGAGACATCCCGCGCCCGGCCCCCGCCATCCCTTCGCTGCCTTGCTGAGAAAGGCCATTACCTTCAGTAGCCAATGCCGAAGGGAGCAGCGCGACATGAGCTGACCCGGGCCGTGCCAATTGGTACCCGCTCCGGCCAGCTTCCGTGTTCACGCTCCTATTTCGTTGCCAGGCGAGCCGGGGATGGGACGGCGAGCACTCGTTACCAAACCGATACCTGCGATCCCGCCGTATCCCTGAGCCTCTTGTCACTCAGGCCGACAAGGGAATGAGCAGGATCGGCGTCGTCGTGGGCTGGGCGGTTCCGCCGGCGGGTTCGACGGTGACGCCGACCTTGTCGCCCGGACCGAGCGCGGCGGAGAGCACCGGCGCGGTAACGCCCGCCTGGGGAGCGGGCAGCAGGCCTGCCGAGCGGATGCGTGACGGGCCGATCAGCCACAGCTGGTAAACCTTGGCCGTGGGCAGTGGCGCCAGCCCTGCCGTGGTGAAGATCATCTCGTGCCGTGCGGGGGAGACGACCACCGTGGCGGTGCCGCCGGCTGTTGTCGGCGCCGTGCGGACGCGGGCGTCAGGAGCGGCCAGGACCGCGGCGACCGCGCGGTTTTGTGCCTGCGCGCGGTCAAGCTCGTGCCTGGCGTTGATCTGGGTGACCCCGAGCACAATCGCCGCCGCGACGCCTACGGCGGCCACGCCAGCCGCTATCCGGACGGGCCAGGCCGAGCGGGCTGCGACGGGTGACTGACGACCGGCGACGGCCGGCAGCTGGGGAGTGCGCGTGGCAGCGGCGAGCACCCGCTCACGCAACTGCGACGGCGTCGGGCGGGCAACTGCCATCGCGAGCTGAGTAGCGGTCTCCAGAAACCCGCGCACTTCACGCGCGCAGGCCTGGCAGCGGTTCAGGTGACGCTCGAACCGGTTACGTTCACGATCGTCCATCGCGCCCAGGGGCGTAGACGCCCGTGAGCATGTGCAGGTCACGGCGGAGGAGATTCACCCGGTCACCGCCAGGCAGTCCCGCATACGGATCAGGACGTCGCGGATGCGGGACTTGATCGTGCCGAGCGCGACATCAAGCATCCCTGCGACCTGCCGGTAGGTGTTCCCGCCGTAGTAGGCAAGGGTGATCGACTCGCGCTGCGACTCGCTGAGGCCTTCCAGGCAGCGCTGCACCTGCTCGCGGGCGAACGCGGCCTCCACGCTGTCGGAGACCTCGTCGCGGGCAGGGGCGACGTTGGCCGCCTTGTGCTCGCGCTGCGCCGCGGCGGCGACGGATCTGACCCTGTCGATCGCGCGGCGCTGTGCGATCGTCATCACCCAGGTCGCGGCGCCGCCCTTGGCTGCGTCGAAGCGCGCCGCGCTCCGCCACACCTCAAGCAGCACCTCCTGCGCGACCTCCTCGGACTGGGCTTGATCGCCGACTATCTTGCAGATCAGGCCGTAGGCTGGTCCCGCCAGACGTTCATAGACCGCTTCGAAGGCACCGTGATCGCCTTGAGCGACGCGGGCGAGCAACCCGTCAAGATCCTTGTCCCCGCTTCCCGAGACCGGGATCCGGCGTCGCTGCGCTCAAGTCGGGTGAGTCCATGTCTGGTGTTCACAATCCTGTGGTCGGCGGATCGTTAGTCGTCACGCCTCACGGGAGACGGTACAGGCGCGGCCGGTGTTATGTGGGCGTCACTTCTGTGAAGCGTCCCGCACGCGGTCCTGGCCGCAGGCCACGGTCAGCCCGGCGGCGAGCACCTCCTCGATCCGTGGTGCCACGCCGCCTCGGCTCGTGGCCGAGCCGGCCCTGCCAGCGCGGGTTGGTCGCGGATGACCACGCAGGCCCGTAGCGCGAGGATTGCCCTGCCCCCAAGCTGGCACCTCCGCAGGGCCACGTCAAAATGGGGGCACGTCCGTCGCGCCTGCGGCGGCTGCCGCCGTCATGTCCCAACCCCACATCGCTGGCCCTGACGGGATTGGGGCGCCCTTCCCGATGTTCAGCTACAGCGTGCGAGGCCGGATCATAGGGTGATCCATCCGGTCACGACAGCGGTGCCGTCTGTCGTGTGGCAGTGCAGGCGGAACGGGCTTGCTGGGATGGGGCGGATGGGGAAGCAGCCGAGCTCATCGACCGGGGTTGTCGCGATCGCGCCGGCCCGCGTCTGGATCTCGATCGCTCCTACCCCTGCGGGAATGAGCTGACCGAGCAGCGAGTCCTCGCTGACCTCGAGTTCGATGGTTAGATGCGCCGACGTGAAGGTAAGGGCCCTGATAGATGCGGTCTCGGACCGCATGCTCGGTGTGCGGCCGGAGTCGCGGATGGAGTCGTAGGTGAGCTGCGCAAGCTCGGCGTCGATGTTGTGCCATGCGTAGGCGCTCTTGCCGGCCTCGATGAACTCGGGGGGGACGGCCCGGCGGGCCCTCAGCGACTCCTTCAGCGCGGCGAGAAGTTGTTCGTCGTCCCAGCTGTCACCCACCCTGCTCACCTCCGGAGTCGTTGGTCCTCGCGTCTTTGACCGCGCTGCCGTTGAACTCGCCGTCACTGAGGGCAACGAGGGACGGGGAGCGGCGCAGCCGGTCCAGGCAGCGTGCGCGCTGGGGGCCGATGCTGCCGATGGGTATCGGCAGGGTGGCGCTGATCTCAGCATAGGAGCGCGGGGGATCGCCGATCAACATTGACAGCAGCTGCCGGCAGCGCGGCGGAAGTTCCGCGAACGCCGCGCGCAGGGCCGCGTTTAGTTCCGCCGCGATGACTTCCTGTTCGATCATCACGGCGGGCTGGTCTGGTGACATCTGGCTTTCCACTGGCGATCCGAAGCTGTCGTATTTCCGGGCTGCCCGCAGGACGCGAAGGCACTCACGTTGGGTGGTGGTGGCCAGCCAGCCGGGCAGCGCGGCGGGCTCGCGGAGGTTGCCGAGCTGCTCGACCAACAGCAGCCACACGGTCTGGCCCACGTCGTCGATGTCGGGCCGGCTCAGCTGGTAGCGGTTGCAGATGGACCACACCAGCGGGGCATACCGGTCGACGAGCTCGTGCCAGGCGTGCTGGTCGCCGTCGCGGGCGCGGGCGACCAGGGCGATGACCGCCGGATCGTCACGCATGGCGGGTCCTTCGCCGCCCCGCCGGCGCAGGCCGCGCACGCATGATTCAGCCCGGACTGGCTAGGCTGTTGGGCCGGATGTGGCCGCCGGGTTTGCCCGGATCGGGATGAAGCAGCCCGTCCAGCGCCTGGCGGGCGGATCGGTGCCCGGGCACGGTGCCGGCTGCGATCGCGCCGCTGACGACGCCGGCGGCGAAGGAGCATCCCTCCCAGACGGCGGTCCCGGGGAAAGACACCTCCCTGGCGTCCAGGATTTTGCCGTTCTTGTCCTTGTGTTCGATGGTGACCTCGCCCCGCACATACGCTCCGGTGAGCCCGACGCCGGGTGCCAGCAGGGCGATCCAGGGCGCGGGATGCGGCGTGAACGCCGCGCGCTGTCCGCTTTGATCGAGTGCGCCGACCCCGATGACGTCCACCAGCGCGGCCGGATACGACGCCGAGTTCGGTTCGAGGCCATCGTGCACCAGTTCGGGCGGGAGGTTCTTGGCCTCCCCATTGTTTCCCGCCGCCGCCACGACCACGGTCTCGGGGCCGAACCGCTTGACCGCGGTTTCCAAGACCATCGGGGCGCTGTCGTCGTCGGTGCGGATCTCCCCGAACGACAGGTTCACCACATCCACCCCGGCCCGGGCGACTTCGGCCATCGCGATGGCAGCATCCCAGGCCGAACC
>DATIYI010000085.1:0-14530 GCA_035517695.1 Streptosporangiaceae bacterium | reverse complement strand
GTGCGCCGGGTTGTAGAACTCCAGCTTCGCCACCAGCTGCGCACCGGCACCGTCACTCACCCGCCGCAGGCGCACCAGCGGGGTGCTGCCGACCAGCTGGGTGACGTCATCCGCAATCCTCATCGCCTGCCCCTTCCACGGGTTTGGCCGCCGCTTCCGGCTCTGTCCACCGGACGGCCAGTCCGTCCTGACGACAAGAACGCTTCCCGCCCCACCCAGGTCCGCCCAGGGTCAAAGGTCCCCTACTGCACTAAATCCCCCAGAAAAATAGGAAAGTGACCTTTGACCCAACGTCGGCGCAATTTGGCCCTATCTCGACGAGCCGGGGCCGCCGCAGCCTGGGTCGTGGTCGCCACGCGGAGGCACAACTCGATGTGCGCCCACATGCCGCCAGTACGGCGTGGGCACCAAACGGGCGTGCACCCGTCGCTGCGACCGCATCCCAGCCTTGATACGCCAAGGAAAGGGCCCAGAAATGCCAACCGCCGAACAGGTCCATCTCGCGCTCAGCGACCCGGCAGCGCGCCAACTGGCAAACGCGACCAAGACCACCGCTCAGATGGACACGATCACGCCGCGATGGCTGGTCCGACTACTGCAGTGGGTGCCGGTCGAGGCAGGCATCTACCGGCTGAACCGGGTCAGGCATCCAGAGGATGTCGAGATCGCCTGCCCGCCCCGCGACGAATCCGAGCTGCCACAGACCTACGTTGACTACGAGGAGTCACCCCGGGAGTACTTCCTCAGCTCGGTGATGACCGTCGTCGACATCCACACCAGGATCTCCGACCTGTACAGCAGCCCGTACGACCAGATCGAGGAGCAGCTACGGCTCACCATCGAGACGATCAAGGAGCGCCAGGAGAGCGAGCTGATCAACAACGAGGACTATGGCATGCTCGCCAACGTCGCTGACGGGCAGCGCATCTCTACCCTCGCCGGTCCGCCGACCCCTGACGACCTCGACGAGCTGATCACGAAGGTCTGGAAGGAACCGGCGTTCTTCCTGACCCATCCGGCCGCGGTCGCGGCGTTCGGCAGGGAGTGCACCCGCCGGGGCGTCCCACCGGTGACGGTCAGCCTCTACGGGTCGCAGTTCGTCACCTGGCGCGGCCTGCCGATCATCCCGTCCGACAAGGTGCCGCTCGTCGACGGTAAGACCGAGGTTCTGCTGCTTCGTGTCGGCGAGCAGCGGCAGGGGGTCGTCGGCCTGTTCCAGCCGGGCCTCGCCGGCGAGCGCTCGCCAGGGCTATCGGTGCGGTTTATGGGCATCAACCGCAACGCGATCGCGTCCTACCTGGTCTCCTTGTACTGCTCGCTCGCGGTGCTCACCCCGTCCGCGCTCGGGGTCCTTGGCGACGTCGAAGTTGGCAAGTTCCATGAATACGACCACACCTACCGGTGACGGCGTGAGTGCCGCGCCGGATTGGCTGCCCGACGAGACGACGCTGGCCCGGCTGGCCAACGAGCTCCTCGCCGCGTTCCCCGGTGATCAGGCGGCCGCCGCGATCCCTGGTGATCAGGCGGCCGCCGCGATCCCTGGTGATCAGCCGGCCGCCGCGTTCCCCGGTGACCAGCCGGTCCCGGCGCTCCCGGGTTATCAGCCGGTCACGGCGCTCCCCGGTCACCTGCCGCCCGCGGCGTCCCCGGGCGCGCCCGGCGTCCGGCCAGAGCGGCTCGGTTCTGGGTTCGCGCTGCCGGGTATCGGCCATCCCGCGGCACCGTCCTTCTACTTCGTCGATGGGTTCGCGCCGGCTGCGTTGCCGGAACCGACGTTGCCGGCCGGCGCTCCGCCCGCGTTCGACGTCGAGGCGGTCCGCAGGGACTTCCCGATCCTCGGTGAGCGGATCAACGGGCGGCGACTCGTGTGGCTGGACAACGCGGCGACGACGCAGAAGCCGCGGGCGGTGATCGACCGGCTCGGATACTTCTACTCCCGCGAGAACTCCAACGTTCACCGCGCGGCCCACACCCTCGCGGCCCGGGCGACCGACGCGTACGAGGGCGCCAGGACGACGGTGGCGGACTTCCTCGGCGCGCCGTCGAGCGAGACCGTCATCTTCGTGCGGGGTGCCACCGAGGCGATCAACCTGGTCGCGCAGGCCTGGGGCCGGCGGTACATCGGTACCGGCGACGAGATCGTGATCTCGCATCTCGAGCATCACGCCAACATCGTGCCGTGGCAGCAGCTCGCCGAGCAGGTCGGCGCGAAGCTGAAGGTCATCCCGGTCGACGACGACGGTCAGCTGCTCCTGGACGCCTACCAGGATCTGCTGACCGACCGCACCCGCCTGGTCGCGGTCTCGCACGTGTCCAACGCGCTGGGGACGATCGTTCCGGTCAGCGAGGTCATCGAGGCGGCGCACCGGGCCGGCGCCAAGGTGCTCATCGACGGTGCGCAGGCGGTCGCTCACGTTCCCGTCGACGTGCGCAGCCTGGACGCCGATTTCTACGTATTCTCCGGGCACAAGATATTCGCCCCGACCGGCATCGGGGTGCTCTACGGCAAGCCGGAGGTGCTCGAAGCGATGCCGCCGTGGCAGGGCGGCGGGAACATGATCCGGGATGTCACATTCGAGCGCACCACCTACCAGTATCCGCCGGGCCGGTTCGAGGCGGGTACCGGCAGCATCGCCGACGCGGCCGCGCTTGGCACCGCGCTGGACTACGTCAGCGCGATCGGCCTGCCGAACATCGCGCGTTACGAGCACGAGCTGCTCGGCTACGCAACCAGGGAGATCCAGACCGTGCCCGGCCTCCGCCTGGTCGGTACGGCGCCCGAGAAGGCCAGCATCCTCTCGTTCGTGCTCGACGGCTACCGGCCAGAGGACATCGGCACGGCGCTGGACAAGGAAGGCATCGCGGTCCGCGCCGGCCACCACTGCGCACAGCCGATCCTGCGCCGCTACGGGCTGGAGTCGACCGTCCGGCCGTCGCTGGTCATGTACAACACCTGCGCCGAGGTCGACCTCCTGGTCGCGGCGCTGCGCAGGCTGGCGGCCGCGTCCGGACGCAGCCGTTAGCCGGGGGCGCCGGTTACCGCACCAGACATTGGCGCGTACGCCCAGGCGGGAGGTGCGGCCCGCACCCGGCTGGCGCGCCACGGGCGGGCAGGGGAACACGACGCGGCAGCCATTCGGCATAAATCTCCATAACGGCTGCCGCGCACGCGCCTCGGCCGGTCAAATGCTCGCGACGCCGGGTGCGGCCAACGCCGCGGGCCTAGCGAGTCAGGCCCAAACGGCGTGCCGGGCTGCCGGGCTGCCGGGCCGCCAGGGCCGCGCGGGGGCAGCGGGGCAGGCGCGATAGCTCTTGCCACGAGCCTCGGATCCGGCGTTCAACGCGGATGCCCGGATTCCTCGGCTGAACATGGCCTTTACCTCAGCGAGACGAAGGGGTGAATCGGTAGCCGATACGCCGGACCGTAACCAGGCACCCGGCGTATTCGGGACCGAGTTTCCGCCGCAGCCGGTGGATATGGACGTCGACGGTGCGGGTGAGGCCTTCATCCGAGTAACCCCACACGAAGTCGAGAAGCTGACCGCGGGAGAAGACCCGGCCCGGGTTCGAGATGAGAAAATCGAGCAACTCGAACTCCTGGAACGTCAGGCCAGCCTCCCTGCTATCTACCAGGACCTGCCGGTTGTCACGGTCCACGACGAGCCCTTCCGCCAGCGGCACGGGCAACACCGAGCCGCCTCGCCACGGCATCCGCACGAGGTAGCCGACAATCGCCAGCGTCGCGGCGCCGACCGGAACGATGGCGAGTACCGTGCCGGGAGTATGGTGCGGCGCCTCCCACAGGGCCGCCGGATCGAGCGCCCTATCCGTGCACCCGCTCACCCGCACGGTCCTACCGTCTGCGTCGGTGCTTACCGCGGAATTCATAGCTGTCCTCCGAGTTCGCTAAAGCCGGCGGCGCTAGCCGCGCCGGCTCGGGTCGGCGAGCAGGAGCAGTCCACGCAGGCCCGCGTCGAGAATCAGGCCGGCGATAGCGATGGCGATGATCCCGGCGAAGACGAGAGCGGTGTCGAGATAGTCGCCAGCCTGCATGATCAGGTACCCGAGGCCGCTGGTGGCGGCCAGCAGTTCAGCGGCGACGATGCTGCTCCAGCCGCCGGCCATGGAGATCCGCATTCCCGTCAGGATGCCGGGCAGGGCGGACCGGATCTGGACCTGCAGCAAGGTGTAGGCCCGTGAGGCCCCGAGCGTTCTTGCGCACAGCACCAGGTCCTGAGGTACCTCATCGAGTGCCGCGACGGTGGTGACCGCCATGATGGGGGTAACCCCGATGATGATCAGGACCTCCCTTGGGCAGCTCGCCGATCCCGAACCAGACAATGAACAGCGGGATGAAGGCGAGCGCCGGCAGCGGACGGAGGACCTCGATGACCGGATCGATCAGGTGCCGGATGACGCGGTTGGCGGACATGGCAGAACCCAGGACCACGCCTGCGCCGACGCCGACGAGGAATCCGATCAGGATGCGCTTGAGGCTGATGGCGAGGTCGTACCAGAGCGGCTTCCCCTGCGCCGGGTAGGGCCGGCCCAGGTAGTGCAGCAACTGGTGGATGGTCTCGGTAACCGAGGGCAGGAACACCGCATCGCCCAGGATCGTGGCGGCCACCTGCCACCCTGCGGCCAGGACGACGAGCCCCGCCGCGCCGATGGCGAAGCGGCGGGCACGCGCGCGGCGCTTGGCCCGCCGGTGCGCCGCAAGATCGGCGCGTTCATCCAGTTCGTCCTGGCCGCTCGCGGCCGGCCCGGGCGATCCGGTGTCATCGGCGGCATCGACGATCGTGCCGCCGGGCGGCAGCGAGTGCCAGCCTGCCATGATTAACACTCCTCTGCGGGGTCGGCGAGCCAGCCGTCGCCTCGCGCCGGGCGCGACGGAGGATCCGAGGCCAGCGGGGTACGGCTGATCAACAGGGTCACAGGGCCAGCGAAGTGCGGATCTTCCGCTTGGCGTTGAGGAAGGTCTCGGTATCGACGTCGAGGGCATGACGAGGCCGGCCAAGTGGGATGTCGATGATCTCCAGGACGCCGCTCCCCGGCCACCGTGACGGTGCCCTCATCGGGATCGATGCCGCCGGCCACGATCCGCAGCAGGGTGGATTTCCCGCAGCCTGACGGGCCGAGCAGGCACATGAGTTCCCTGGCGCGAACCCGGAGGTCAATCCCGGCCAGGGCGACGGTTCGCCGGCCGCCGCGGCGGAACGTCTGTCCCGCCGACCCGATCACCACGTGTGTCCCGCCCGGCCCACCGGGCTCCGATCCGGCCAGTGGCCGGCCTGTCCCCGGCCGTGGGCCGCCTGTCCCCGGCCGCGGGCCGCCTGCCACCGGCCGCGGGCCGCTGAAAGGCGGTTCCCCGCCACCAGCGGCATCAGCTCGAGCACGCACCGGACAGCGCATTCTTGATGAAGGTGGGGTCGATGTGCGCGGCCAGCGTCGCGGCCGATGGCGCGGCGGTGAGGCGACCCTGCCCGACCAGGAACTGCCCGGTCTGCACATACGCCTTCACGATCGGGCTTGCCGTGTCGGTCTTGCTTGACCCCAGCCAGTAGAGCTGCTGATTCAGCGCGATGAACGGGTAGCTTCTGGTGGCTGTCACGATGAGGTTGGCCGGCACACCCTGGACGCCCGCGCTCTGGGCAAGATATT
Source organism: Streptosporangiaceae bacterium (assembly GCA_035517695.1). Classification (GTDB taxonomy): domain Bacteria; phylum Actinomycetota; class Actinomycetes; order Streptosporangiales; family Streptosporangiaceae; genus DATFVJ01. The sequence continues at coordinate 8,869 of DATIYI010000085.1, read as the reverse complement.
TGCTTGCCTGGGCACCGGTCATCAGCCGGCTGGCCTGGACCTGTGCGCAGACGTACTTCTGGACGAGCGGGGGTTGCTGCGGACCGTGTTCTCAGAAACCGCCACCACGTTGAGGCCTGGGATACCCGGCCTGGCGATCTGCGGGGCGCTTGTGAGGGGGTGGCCGCCCTTGGCGATCAGCTCGGCTTCTGGCCCCGCGTACACGTAGGCGGCCGTTACCGCGCCGGCCAGGTAGGCGGCCGCAACCGCCTGCTCGCTGGCCATGCCGACCACCTTGACCGATCCGGTCAGGTGTTGGATGCCGAGCCAGCCACGCAGCTCGTAGTCCTCAGACGAGCCGACAAGGACGCCGACCGACTTTCCGGCGAGCTGGCCGGGCGAGGTAATCGACGGCGGGACGATCAGGGCGTCGGCGTCGAAGCTCTGGGCGAAGACGACGGCGACGCCGGTGTTTGTGCCGATGGCCTCCGTGACGGGCGGGTTGCCGACGCCGTTGATGGCCTGGACGGTGCCGCTGCGCATCTCCGCGATGGCGGTGACGCCTGCGTCGAACGGCACGTAGTGCAGGTGGGCAGGGATGGTCTTGGCCAGCGATGGCTGGCTTTCCACGATGCTGTCGGAGCTTGCGACGTTGCCCTGGCTGTTGGCGATCGTGAAGCTGGGCAGGGCAGCAGATCCTGAGCCGCTGATCCTAGTGACCGCAAAGATAATTAATGCGATCACGAAGACGAGGACGAGGGCGATTCCTCCGTAGATTCGCCGCCGCCTCCGGTAGATGGGTGTGCCGGTGCGTTTCGTGGTGTCGGTGGTATCAGCCGACGTGCTCATTTCGGTTACCTCAGCTTGGTCATAACGTCTTGGGCTATTTATGGGCTGGGCAGAGCGCTCACGTCTGGCCCGCGTAGTAGGCGGCGGCCTCGCCCTTGAGCGCCACGCTTTGGCGGCCGTCGACGCCGACCGGCACCGGCCCTGCCACGGTGACCCGTTCGCCGCGACGGTGTGCGGGTGCGTAATCGTAGATGGCGTAGTGCTGGGTCGCCCGGTTGTCCCAGATCGCCACATCGCCGACGCGCCACCGCCAGCGCACCGTGTGCTCAGGGGTGGTGATGTGGTCCTGCAGAATCCGGATCAGGTCCCGTGATGCCCGCGGGCCGAACCCGGCCACGCTTTGCGCGAAGCCGCCAAGGACGAGGGACCGCTCAGCGGTCTCCGGGCCGGACCCGCACAGCGGGATGCTCGGTTTCGTAGACCGTTGAGACGAACTCCCGCCGCCGGTCCGCGACGGCTGGGTCGCTGCGCTCGGCGGCGGCGGCGGCGTAGTCGTAGGCGTTGGTGTGCACGACGCGCAACCGGTCCGCGAGATCGCGCAGCTCGGCTGGCAGGCTCGCATACGCGGTTACCGTGTTGGCCCACAGGGTGTCGCCGCCCACCGGCGGGATCACCACGGCACGCAAGAAAGTGAAAGCGGGCGGGCGGTCGACGAACGTCACGTCGGTGTGCCAGTGATTCGCCCTGACCCCGTGGGCCGAATCGATCTCTTCGAGCAGCGGCTGGTCCGGCGGCGACGCCAGCGTGGGGTGCCCGAGCGTGAGGCTGCCGAACCATCGCGCGAATGCCACCTGCGTGGAGTAGCCGAGATCCTGGCCGCGCAGGAAGACCACTTTGTGTTTGAGCAGCGCGTTGCGGATCTGGGCCACGGTGTCGTCGGACAGCGGCGCTCCGGTGTCGACGCCGTCTATTTCGGCGCCGATCTCGCCGGCCAGCGGCGTGACATCAAGACGGGTGGACGTGCTGATTGTTTCTGTCATAGCAAAGGGAATTCCTTCTGGAAGGGGACGATGAGCTGGGTGTCTGGGCATGGCGCGGCAAGATGCCGGGCCGAACGTGCAGGCCTTCGCTGGCAGCGCAGATGGGATTGGCTGGCTAGTGCGAGGCGTGGTCCGCGGGGGCGGAATTGGTCCGGCCTGGAGCAAAGCCAGCGGCGGCGGCCCGGATAGGCGGCAGCGGGCGAACCGAGGCGGTTTAAACCGCGAGAGAACAGAGGGCGCTAGCGACGAGGAGCAGGTCCACGTAACGACGCTCCGATCCCTCATAGGACGTCATGACGTCAGCGTTTCAATTGAATCCGGTTATGTCAATAATGTCGACTTAAAAAGTAGGATTTAAAGTACTTACTGTCGCGCTCCAGTGACGCTGCGCCGTCTCCACTCCGCCGTCTCCGCTCCGCCGTCTCCGCTCCGCCGTCTCCACTCCGCCGTCTCCACTCCGCCGTCTCCACTTCGCCGTCCCAACTCCGGCGTCCCAACTCCGGCGTCCCCACTCCGGCTTCCCCAACTCCGGCGTTCCAACTGCGCCGTCCCCAACTCCGGCGTCCCAACTCCGCCGTCCCCAACTCCGCCGTCCCCAACTCCGGCGTCCCAACTCCGGCGTCTCCACTCCGTCGGCTCCACTCCGTTGTCCCAACTCCTGTGCGAGCAACACAGCGGATCGGGACCGGTCGGCGTGCCCGTGGGCGAGCGCGGTGGTGAGGAGTTCATCCGTGTTGGCGGCGTCCATGCGGCGCCTGCCTTCGCCACCGTCGCAGGGGCCTTCGCAGGCGCGGCTGCTAGGACGCTGGCCGGGTCGTCGCACATCACGTATTGTCTACTTTTGCAATAGGAAACGACATGACTGATCCGTGGCCGCGCTCCGGCTCCCGACCGCTCAAGCTGATGAGCTGGGGCGTCTGGCCGGACGTGCGGTGTGCGCAGATGCGGTTTGCCTACGAGACCTGGAGGACGCTCGTCCCCGGCGGCTCAAACATGGTGGTGCCGCGACCGCTCACCGGCGACGGCCATCTGGCAGGCGCGGATGAGCTGGCCATCCTGCCCGGCGTGCCCGTCGACGTGACCCGTGCCACCGAAGCAACAGGGAGCGAGTTCTGACGATGCCCGCACCTTCTCAAGCAGTGCATCTCGCCGTCGCGCTCGACGGCGCCGGCTGGCACCCCGCTGCGTGGCGGGAGCCGTCGGCGCGCCCGAGTGACCTGCTGTCGGCGGGCTACTGGGTCGACCTGGTTCAGGAGGCTGAGCGCGGCCTGCTCGACTTCGTCACAATCGAGGACGGGCTTAGCCTGCAGTCTTCGCGCTACAACGAACCGGACGGGCGCACCGACCAGGTGCGCGGGCGTCTCGACGCGGTGCTCATCGCATCCAGGGTCGCGCCGTCGACCAGCCACATCGGACTGGTCCCGACCGCGGACGTGACGTACACGGAGCCGTTCCACATCTCCAAGGCGATCGCGACCCTCGATTACGTCAGCGCCGGGAGGGCCGGCGTGCGGGTGCAGGTCTCGGCGCGGCAGCACGAGGCCGCGCACTTCGGCCGCCGCACGTTCCCGCAGTTCCGCTTCGAGCAACGCGCCGATCCGCGGGTGCGGCAGCTGATCACCGAGCTGTTCGACGAGGCCGCCGACTACGTCGAAGTCGTCAGGCGGCTGTGGGACAGCTGGGAGGACGACGCCGAGATCCGCGACATCGCCACGGGCCGCTTCGTCGACCGCGACAAGCTGCACTACATCGACTTCGCTGGTGAGTATTTCAGCATCAAGGGTCCTTCGATCACCCCTCGGCCGCCGCAGGGCCAGCCGGTCGTCAGCGCACTGGCGCACCAGCGCGTGCCCTACAGGCTGGTTGCCCGCTCGGCCGATATCGGATACGTGACGCCGCGCGACGCCGGGCACGGCCGGGCGATCATCGCCGAGATCCGCAGCGCGCAGCAGGCAGCCGGGCGCGCGGAGGAGACGGTGCAGGTCTTCGGCGACCTCGTGGTGTTCCTCGACGAGGACGCCAGCGCTGCCGCCGACCGCAAGGCCAGACTCGACGAACTCGCCGGCTATCGATACGCAAGCGATGCGGCCGTGTTCACCGGGACGCCGTCGCAGCTGGCCGACCTGCTGCAGGACTGGCAGGAAAGTGGATTGTCCGGGTTCCGGCTGCGCCCAGGCGCCATTCCGGGCGACCTCGAGGTGATCACCAGGGGCCTGGTGCCTGAACTGCAGCGGCGCGGCGCGTTCCGCGACGCCTACGGGGCCGATACGCTCCGCGGCCTGCTCGGGCTCGGCCGCCCCGCCAACCGTTACGCAACGGCCTGACCGGCCAGGGACGACTAGATCATGAGCAGACCACCCAAGCAGATCCACCTCGCCGCTCACTTCCCTGGCGTCAACAACACGACGGTATGGAGCGACCCGCGCTCGGGCAGCCACATCGACTTCAGCTCGTTCGCCCACCTGGCCCGCACAGCCGAGCGTGCCAAGTTCGACTTCCTGTTCCTCGCCGAGGGGCTGCGCCTGCGCGAGCAGAACGGTCTCATTTACGACCTCGACGTGGTGGGCCGCCCGGACACCTTCACGGTCCTTGCTGGCATCGCGGCGGTGACCGACCGGCTCGGCCTGGCCGGCACCATCAACTCCACCTTCAACGAGCCGTATGAGGTGGCGCGGCAGTTCGCCAGCCTGGATCACCTGTCCGGCGGGCGGGCCGCCTGGAATGTCGTCACGTCATGGGACGCGTTCACGGGCGAGAACTTCCGGCGCGGCGGCTTCCTGCCGCAGAGCGCCCGCTATGAGCGTGCCCGGACCTTCCTGCAGACAACCTGTGAGCTCTTCGACTCCTGGCGCGGTGAAGAGATCATCGCCGACAAGCAGTCGGGTGTGTTCCTCGCCGACGGTGACGCGGGCCGGTTCGCCCACCGAGACTCGCATTTCGACGTCAGCGGCCAGTTCAATGTGCCGCGGAGCCCGCAGGGCCGCCCGGTCATCTTCCAGGCCGGCGATTCCCACGAGGGCCGCGAGTTCGCCGCGGCGAGCGCTGACGCTATTTTCACCCGACACAGCCAGCTCGACAATTGCAAAGCGTTCTACGCCGACGTGAAGGGACGGCTGGCCCGCCACGGTCGCACCAGCGAGCAGCTATTGATCCTGCCGGCGGCAACCTTCGTGCTTGGCGACACCGACGAGCAGTCGCAGGAGCTCGCCCGCGAGGTGCGCTTCCAGCAGGTGAGCGGGCAAACGGCGATCAAGTTCCTTGAACAGCTGTGGAACCGGGACCTGTCCGGCTACGACCCGGACGGCCCGCTGCCCAGCATCGACCCCAACCCGGGCGAGCACACGATCGCGCGCGGGCGGGCCAGCGTGCGGATGCACCGCGACCCGCTGGCCACCGCGGCCGAGTGGCGCGCGAAGGCGGCGGCGCGGAATCTGTCGATCCGCGAGCTAATCATCGAGGTCACCACCCGGCAGTCGTTCGTCGGCACGCCGGCGACCGTGGCGGAGACGATCAACAGCTTCGTGCAGGCCGACGCCAGCGACGGTTTCATCCTCGTCCCGCACATCACGCCGGGCGGGCTCGACGAGTTCGCGGAAAAGGTCGTGCCGCTGCTCCAGGAGCGCGGGGTCTTCCGGGCCGACTACGAGGGCAGCACGCTGCGCGAGCACCTCGGCCTCGCGCCGCTGCGCGCCGGTTCCTCCACCGCACGGGCCGCGTCATGACGTTCCTCGCGATCACCCTGATCGTGCACGCTCCGCCGCGGCTCGATCTGATCACCGGCAAGGGAAACGGAAAGTAAGGACCCGACATGGCCGCCACCCCACTCACCGTGCTCGACCTGGTACCCATCAGCTCCGGCTCGACAGCCGCCGCCGCGCTCCGCAACAGCATCGACCTCGCGCAGCAAGCAGAACGTTTTGGCTACGCCCGATACTGGTTCGCCGAGCACCACCTCGATCCCGGCGTCGCCGGAACCTCGCCTGCTGTGGTACTCGCTCTCACCGCAGCTGCTACCTCGGCGATCCGGATCGGATCCGGCGCGGTCCAGCTCGGGCATCGCACCGCGCTGTCAACGGTCGAGGAGTTCGGTCTCATCGACGCACTGCACCCCGGCCGCCTCGACCTCGGCCTCGGCCGCTCGGGTGGGCGTCCGACCGAGCGGAGCCGCGAGCCTGCCCTCGCTGGCGCGACGAAGGTCGTGAACGGCCGCGCCCCGAACGGCCTGCGCATCCCACCGCGATTCTCGTTGGAGCACTTGCGCGGCTCACCGCGCCGCGCCCTGCAGAAGACACTGCTGCTCCAACCCGGCGCCGAGGCTCAGGACTACGGCGATCAGGTCGACGACATACTGGCGCTGCTGCGCGGCTCCTACCGCTCGGCTGACGGCGTCGAGGCGCACGCGATCCCCGGTGAGAACGCGGATGTGCAAGTGTGGATCCTCGGCAGCAGCGGTGGGCAGAGCGCCAGTGTCGCCGGCAGTAACGGCCTGCGATTCGCCGCGAACTACCACGTCAGCCCGGCCACCGTGCTCGAGGCCGCCGAGGGATACCGTGCCGCATTCCGGCCGTCTGCCGAACTCGACCGGCCCTATCTCAGCGTTTCAGCCGACGTCGTAGCCGCCGATGACGAGGCGACCGCGCGGGAGCTCGCCGCCGGCTACGGTCTGTGGGTCCGCAGCATCCGCTCCGGCGAGGGCGCGATCGCGTTCCCGAGCCCGGCGCAGGCTAGGGCGCACGCGTGGACTGACGCCGACCGGGCACTGGTCGCCGATCGCGTGGAGACCCAGTTTGTCGGCTCCCCGAGGCAAGTCGCCGAGCAACTCGAGCAACTGCAGGTCGCGACCGGTGCTGACGAGCTGATCATCACTACCATCACCCACGACCATGCCGGCCGGGTCCGCTCCTACCAGTTGCTGGCCCAAGAGTGGCAGCGCCGATGACTGTCGCGATCGTCGTCGGAAACCCCAAGCCTCGGTCGCGGACGTGGCAGGCCGCGCATTTGCTCGCCGAAAAGATCATCGGCAGCCCGGCCGGCCTGAGCGTGGACCTGGTCGATCTCGGTGCCGGCTTGCTGGACTGGGCGGACCAGCAGGTGGCCGAGACCATCGCGGCAGTGCGGACCAGTGATCTGCTGATCGTCGCCAGCCCCACCTACAAGGCCACCTACACCGGGCTGCTGATACTGTTCCTCGACCGGATCGCGGGCGGCGGGTTGGCCGGTGTGACCGCGGTGCCGCTCATGCTCGGCGGCGACTGGCGCCATTCCCTCGCTGCGGACCTCCTGCTGAAGCCCGTGCTCGTCGAGCTCGGCGCCACCTGCCCGACGCGAGGGCTGTTCCTGGTCGACACGGACTATGCGGTGTCGGAGGTACTCGACACGTGGCTGGAGTCGGCCCGGCCGCAGATCACGGCAAGCCTCGCATGACTCTCCGCGCGCCGGAGCGGGTCGAGCCTCGTCGGGTGCTCGGTGCCTTCCCGGCGGGCGTCACCGCTATCGCTGCGCTCGTCGACGGTGTCCCGGTGGGCATCGCCGCCAGCTCGTTCACTTCCGTCTCGCTGGACCCGCCGATCGTGTCGATCTGCATGGCCGACACCTCCACGACGTGGCCGGTGCTGCGGGTCGCGCCCCGCCTCCGAGTGCTGGGTGCCCATCAGGAGCAGCACGGCCGGGCGCTTAGCGAGCGCGGCGCAGACCGGTTCACGGCTCTGCAGTGGCGAGCCACCAGCGACGGCGCAGTCATGCTCAACGGCGCGAGCGCCTGGCTGGACTGCAGCGTGGAGCGCCAGATCCCGGTCGGCGATCACGACATCGTCCTGCTGCGGGTGCACGCCCTCGACGCCGACGCCACCGTAACCCCGCTGATCTTCCACGTCAGCCGGTTCCGCCAGCTCGATGCCTGACGCACGGGAGCTTCCAGCGCTTAGCCCTGTCGTATTGGCCCTGTCGTATTGGCCCTGTCGTACTAGCCGCGCCTGTGCCGGGCTGACGTGGTACGAGGGGCCCGGTACCGCTGCCGGGGCTCTCGTGGCATGGCGATATGACGTACCGCTGCGAGATGTCCCATTCAGAGCCGAAGGTCCCCGCGTGCCGGACCATTCGGCAAGTTCGAGCCGGAGCCCGCGCAGCTTACGATCCGCATTAAGACGGGGCCTTCGATCGTTGCCTGGCGGCTTTCGGATGACCGGGATCGATACGGCTTGGGAAAGGGGGCGTTATGGACCGGCTGAACCCGCTGGACGCCCAGTTCATTGATGCGGAAGACGAGGATCGGCATACGTCGATGGCGATCGCGTCGGTGGCCGTGTTCGAGGGCCCGACACCGTCCTATGACGAGGTGCTGGCGCACCTGGCCGGGCGGCTGCCGCTGGTGCCGCGCTACCGGCAGAAGCTGCGCACGGTACCGTTTCGCCTCGGGCGGCCGGTCTGGGTCGACGATCCGCACTTCGATCTGCGCTACCACCTCCGTCGGACGGCGCTGCCGAAACCCGGGGGCGACCAGCAGCTCAGCCAGTTGATGGCGCGGGTCATGGGCCAGCGGCTCGACCGCGACTACCCGCTGTGGGAGTACTGGCTGGTCGAGGGGCTCGCTCAGGACCGCTGGGCACTCATCTCCAAGGTGCACCACTGCATGGTCGACGGGATTTCCGGCACGGACCTGTACCGCGTGATCTTCGACGCCTCGCCCGATCCCGCACCGGCCGTTGCCGACGGTCGCAGGCCCGTCGCCGCGGAGCCTTCGGCGGTGTCGCTCGCCGCCCAGGCGGGACTGGACATGCTCCTGCGCCCGGCGCGCGAGGCGCTCGCGCTGACCGCCGTCCTGGCCCGGCCCGGCGAAGCCGTGCGGCAGGCATCGCAGACGGCGCGGGCCGTGGCGAGGCTGGCCGAGTCCGCCTGGCCCGCCGCCGGGTCTTCGCTGAGCGGTCCCATTGGCAGGCAGCGCCGGTACACCTGGGCCCGGGCCTCGCTGGACGACGTCAAGACGATCAAGCGACAGTTGGGCGGCACCGTGAACGACGTCGTCCTGGCCGCGATCAGCAGCGGTTTCCGCTCCCTGCTGCTGG
>DATIYI010000084.1:0-5516 GCA_035517695.1 Streptosporangiaceae bacterium | reverse complement strand
AGCTTGTGTTCGGCGCAGGCCGGCATCACACCGCGCAGCCGTTCGGGATCAAATGGGACACCACCCGATCTCATCCGGGGACGCGGTCGGCGAGCATCGAACACGGACGGCGCTATCCTGCTGACTGACCGCGACGCGCTGGCCTCGATGAGATCAGCAGCGGGTTTTGGCGCCTGCTGGACCGCGGTCGCGTACTGACCGTTCGCGACGCCCTGACATGGTAAGGACACCGATTGTTGCGTTGCATCTGCGTCGCCGGAGCGCGGCCGAACTACATGAAGGTCAAGCCGGTCATGGACGCGCTCACCGAACGCGGCGCCGACGTCGTCCTGGTGCACACCGGCCAGCACTATGACGCCGCAATGAACGACGTGTTCTTCAGCGATCTCGGCATCCGGCCACCGGACCACTTGCTCGGGGTGGGATCAGGCAGCCACGCCGCCCAGGCTGCTGGCGTCATGACCGCGTTCGAGCCGCTCGTGGACAAACTCCAACCCGATGTGGTGGTGGTTGTCGGCGATGTGAACTCCACCATGGCGTGCGCCCTGGTGACCGCCAAATCCGGCCGCCTGCTCGCGCACGTCGAAGCCGGCCTGCGCAGCTGCGACTGGTCAATGCCCGAAGAGATCAACCGCGTGGTCACCGACCGGCTGAGCGACTACTTGTTCGCCCCGTCGCCGGATGCGGTGCGTAACCTTGTAGATGAGGGGTATCGCGACAACCAGATCCACTTGGTCGGCAACGTCATGGTGGACACGCTGCTTGGGAACCTCGACCGGGCCCTCGGCTGCGATGTCCTGTCCAGGCTCGGGCTATCGCCGGGTGAGTATGGCCTGGTCACGCTGCACCGGCCAGCCAACGTCGACGACCCCGCCGTACTGGCTGGCCTGCTCCGCGCGCTCGACGAGGTGGCTGCGATGTGTCCCCTCGTGCTGCCCGCCCATCCAAGGGCTGCGCGTCAGCTGCAGTCGGCCGGGATGTCCCGCAGGGTGCGCGTTATCCCCGCTGCGGGCTACCTCGACTTCGTCGCGCTGCAGGCATCGGCCCGGGTCGTGCTCACCGACTCGGGCGGTGTACAGGAGGAGACCACCATGCTCGGCGTGCCCTGCCTCACGCTGCGGGACAACACCGAGCGGCCGATCACCGTGACAGAGGGAACTAACCAGCTAGTCGGACGCGATCCCAAGCGGATCGTCGCCGCCGCACGCGGCGTTTTCGAGGCGCCGCCGCCCCGGCGGTCCCCCGCCCTCTGGGACGGGCGGGCCGGCGAGCGCATCGCTGCAGCACTGCTCGCTGGCGGATGAGTGAGAGTGCGAGCTCGTGGACCTTGGCAGACGTGCCGGAATCATAGTCTTCGCTTTGTCTTCGACCTGATGCATTGCGGGGTGCGGCTGTAAATAATAGACGTAGAGATGGGTGACCCTGCGTCAGGTGGAGGGGACTGGGGAAACGTCGGCCCCGGAACCGGCGTCTCCCGAGGTGGCGTCTGGGAAACTGCCGCGCCCCGGGCGCGCAACGAGCCTTGGGCCGGTGACGGGCATTGGAGCGATTCCAGGGTGCCGCAGGCAGCCTGTCATCACTTAGCGATCGGGGCTTTGGGTAGTCGGGGGTGAGACCGTAGGTGCTGGGATGCGGCGATGCGGCAGCGGCTAAGGCGTGGACCCGCAAGGGTGTCTGGTGAGAACGGCGCGTCGCCCGGTACTGTGCAGGTGCGGCCATGATCGGGACGCGCATCGGCACTACCGCCGTGGAACAGAGTGCGCCCGCTGCGGCTGCGCCGGCTGGTCCCCTCGGGCCTGGCTTCGCCGGCTCCGCTTACCGAAAGGACTGGGGGACTGATCCGCGCCGGGTCACGATCGAGGTGCTGTAGTGCTGTACGTCGCGACATAGCGGTAGGGGTGGGTGAGGTCAGGCGGCCGGTACAGGTTCGCGGCAAGCTTGTCATTGGCGCTGAATGGCACCGTCCGCTGCCAGGTCTGGCCATCGGCGAGCGTGAGATTCCAGGTTTCGCTAACGTGACTATTACGCAGCAACACAAGGCGGTAGCGCGTGGCACTCCCCTGGTCGTTGGTGACGCCCAGTTGCGCGATGTGGTCCTTCGCATACCGGGTCGACAGCCATAGCTGGGTGAACCCAGGCTGTGGCTGGATCGCCGCACCTACGCGGGCGAGCCCCAGCCCGCCGGCAGCGACCAGCACGGCCGCAGCGAAAGCCGCGGCATGCCAGGGTGCTAGCCGTATCCGCCGCGGACGCCAGGTGAAGGGTGCCGCTCGACCGACCCGGCGGCGCACGAACACTGCCACGTCGCCGACAAGGGTCAACCCGGCGATTAGGCCGAGCCAGGCGGGCCGATGCAGCGGCACACCCGCAGCGTTAAGCAGCACTCCCCCGAGGATGGGTACGCAGAGCGCCAGACCGGTGGCGACGGCGACGCGTTCCAGGCCAGCGATGCGAGCGCTGAGGAGTAGCTGACTCAGCAGATAGCCGGGCGCCGCGAAAAGCGCAATCCCTAGCACGATCATCACCGCGGTTGGGGCACCGCTCGCGGCCGCGCCGCAAGCCACAACGGCCACCGCCGCGGTGACGGCGACGTCAGTTTGGCTATGAGCCATAGTACTGAGACCCCAGCAGGTTGTAGATGACGATGTTGCCGGAGTCGTAGATGCGGGCGACGCCAGGCACATGGTCGAACTTGGTCAGGCCTGCCAGCGGCAGCGGATGGGTGTAGTGTCCAGCCTGCGGATCGTCCGAAAAGTACTGGCCGGAGGCGGGCAGCTGCTCGCTGAGCCGGCGATCGACGAGGACAAAGCCCACCGACTCGGTTTGGACCCGCTGCGCAGCGGCCGTTGTGAATGTGGGCGAGATGTACAGGGACGAGACATCAAGGATGGGTGTCTGGTCGCCGTAGCTGCCAAGGACCGACATGTCTCCTATATCGGTCGCTATCCGGTTACCCGGTCCTAGTGCCGCCAGTGCCCAGTTGGCGGAGGCGAGCTGCTCGGGACCCACTGATCGCTCGACCCCGGCGACCTGGTAAGGCCCTGGCAACCGCTCCCAGTACGGCGGCCAGCCGTTGGCCAGCCCGTCGAAGACCAGCACCAGCGCTCCCACCACCGCGGCAGCGACCACCGCGGGCGCCCGCCAGCGCAATGCGCTGCTGATAAAGCGCCACCGCAAAGCACTGCCGATAAGGCGATACACGGCGAGGGCGGCAATGAAGGCGGCGGGCACGAATACGAACGTCGACGCCCGCCCGGCCAGTTCGCTGCCGTCCGCTACCGCCAGGCGGACCGCGACGATGAAATACCAGCTCACTGACCCGATCGCCAGGGCCACCACCCACGACTGGCGACGGTATCGCCGCCAGACCTGCCACCAGCCAATGGGCAACAGCGCCGACATGGTCAAGACGGCAACTCCGGCAAGCACGCGGTTCCCCAGCGGCCCGGACGCCGCCGAAGTCGGTGGCGGCGCGCTGGAGTGCCCACCCGTGAGCAAGGTCCGCACACCATCGAGGGCCCCCTGGACGGCGGGTTGCAGATAGCCGACCGTCGACGGGGCGACGAATACTATCCAGGCGGCAAAAGCGGCCGCCGACACCAGGGCCAATAGGGAGGCCCAGGCGGCGGACGCGCGGTCACCTGCGAGCAGGCTCCCGAGCGTTGTGACCTCCAGCGTTGCCACGAGCAGGTAGCTGGTCACGTGGTGGGTCACCACGGTGGCAAGAGCGGACAGCACCGCGACCGTGAACCAGCCGACGCGGTTGCCGACCGTCTTCGGTGAGGCGAGCCGCCAAACGGCTAGCACCGTGAGCCCGAGGAACGGCACAGCGAGCGTCTGATAGACAAACATCGAGTCGAACGACTGGAAGAGCGAGCTGCTCGCATACACGAGCACGGCGATGCCGGCAATCCGGTGGGAACCGCTGACGTGGCGGAACAGCACATACAGCACGCAGACAAACATCAGGTGAGCGACGCCCGCAACGATCAGCCCACACGGGAAGATCGAGAGCCCGGTGATGGAGGCAAGAGCTGAGGTGACTTCTTCCAAGCCGGGATAGTACGGGCTGATCGGCAGCAGGTTGTTAACGGTGAAAAGCTTGCCCGTTTGCAAGATATCCGCCGTGGTGCGCCAGTGCATGAGCTCGTCGACATAGGTGAAGGACGTAGGGCTGTAACAGACCTTCACCAGGTATTCCGCTACCGTCAAAATCACGATGAGGGTTAAGGTCTCGCCGGGCGTCAGGGCGCGTCGGCTGAACAGCCGGGCCGCGACCGGGGCCAGGATGAGCGACTGGCCGAGCCAGTACATCCGGTCCGCCCACGGTGCGCTCGCGTGCCCGAGGCGGCCCGCCGTGTAGGCGGCGGCCACCACGAGAACGCCGGTCGCGGCGATGAGCGCCACGACGCTGACCGACATGCGTGACCGCGCGGCAGGGGCGCGAGTCGCATCGCCACGCCCGCCGCTCATCGCCGGCTGTCGGCCAACCGACTCGCCCGCGACCGTCACGTGGCAGGTCGCCCTTCCCGCGGATCCCCGCCGACAGGGCGCACTGTCCTGCGCAGGGCCCGCCAGGCAATCCGCTTCGCCGCGGCCACCCGGCGACCGTGGGGTGTGGGGCGAGCACCGAGCAAGCAGGCCAGGCCAGTGACACCGATGCCGGCATTGACGGTCAGCCGGGGCAGCGTGAGCACGTCGTCGGCCGGTCCGGCCATGAGATCGGCGACCGCGCATGCATAGCGGAAGCCAGCAGCAGCGACGGCGGCGCGCGCAGCGCCGTTCCAGTAGCCAAACGGATAGGCGAATCCTTCGACCCCAAGCCCGAGGTTGTCCTCGAGCGTGCGCCTGGAGCGGTGGACCTCATCCCTGATGATCGCGGTGGGCACCCGATCCAGCTGAGGGTGAGTATGGCTGTGGGCTGCCATCTCGACGCCCTCGGTCGCTATGTCGCGCAGGTCACCCCACGGCAGCACAGGACGGTTTTCCTCGCCGTCCCTTTTGTTGAAGCGGGCGGTGCCACCGACATACGCGGTAGGGACGTACAGCGTCGAACGGAAACCATGGCGCCGGAGGACCGGCAGCGCCGCGCTGTAGAAGTCGGTGTACGCATCGTCAAACGTCAAAACCACAGGGCGGGGGGGCAGTGGGCGGCCGGACCTGCTGCCGGCCAGGTCCGCTGCGGTAACCGGATGGTATCCGGCGGCGTCCAGGTAATCCATCTGAGCCGCGAACTCGCCGGGATCGACAACGAATCGCTCAAACTTGCGGGTGGCACCGATGCCGATGCTGTGGTACATGAGCACGGGGACCGCATCCGCGGCGCACTCCGTCCTTCCGTCCGCCAGATGCGCGCTCATTGCTCTACCTCCGATGCGGCGACGTGGGCCTGCTTGCGTAGGCTCTTGATGTAGGCGAGGGGGCCGGCGGCCATGCCCCGGCGGTCGAGTGTCGGCGGCAGGTGCTGCGGCTGCGCGCGGCGTGTCGCACCGGCCGCGTCGCGCAGATAGCCGGCC
>DATIYI010000083.1:0-22115 GCA_035517695.1 Streptosporangiaceae bacterium | reverse complement strand
CAATTATCGCCATCCGCGACGATCGGCTACGCAGAGCTATCCACGCCGGGGCGTCCGCAGGCCTGCCACGCCGCGGCCTGCCCACCAGGCGATCAAGGGCGCCTTTCACCCACTTGCCGGGTCGAAACTCGGAAACACGAGCCGTGCGGCAGGGCGCTCATCTGATTGCCCCGCCTGACCACCCTCTGACGCGGAGCCGCCCCATGCCCCCCGGCCACGGCCGGGAATACGCGAAGGGATGAATGCTGCCAGCGGCACTGCCCGCACCGGGTAACCCGGAGCATGGGACGACCTGAAGCAACCGAATACGCAGTACGACCCCGGCTCCCTTTCCCAGCCGCCCAATTATCGGGCTCCGGGGCAGCCGCCTCAAGAACGCCTCCGGCGCCGCTCCCGCGGCCGGGCTCCGCCCGGTCCTTGACCTGCCCGGCCGCTCGCCATAAACGTCGGCAGCTATCGGGTCGGCAGCTATCGGGGAATGAGAGAGGCTAGTCACGCACCCCCTCGCACAGCCGCCACAACCCGAACACCCCAGCTCAAGCTTCAATGCCACTTAGGCAAAGTTGATCTTGGCGAGTTGAAGAAAGAGTCACATGCGTCTGACCAGCATGGATGCCCGACAGCCGTATCACATGGCCGGATTTACCATTGAGATCAAACCCGCAGGTCAGAGCCGTGATCGTCAGATAGGCTAAGTGGCATTGGCCGAAGCCAGCTTGACACGGCCCCGCTCCAGGGTTGAATAGCTAAATTAGCCCCGCCATTTTTACGCAGCGATTCACCCCAGCACCCGACTCGCAATTACGAGGGGAGCGCGTGATGCAACGCCCAAGTATCATCCCCGGTGCGGGTGCGATTATCGCTGCGGTACTCGCAGGCAGCTTACTGGTGGCCTGCGGGAGCGGATCGAAGCCCACGACGGCGCTCGCTACCTCTCCCGCGGCGGCAGCACCGAGCATTTCGTGCCCGAGCAGCGCTTCACGGAAGGCGGAGGCGGTGGGCATCAAGACCAGCGTATGGCTAAGGTCTGACGCCGGCACCGGCCCGTTCGATGATCTGGTCAACCACGCAAGATACATCTGCTTTGCGTCCCCGTTCGCCTACCGGGTGGACGCGGGGCCGCAGAAGCTGGTGTCGTTGCTGAGCGCGGACCAGACAGCGAAGCTGAAGGAGGCGCAGCACGCTGGGGTACAAATCATGCCGACCATCGTCGACACGGATGCGGCTGGCACCTGGGGCCATCCAGAGGTCGCCGCCGGTATCCTCCGCGATCCGAAGGTTTTGATCCAGCAGGCAGTGGCCGTAGCAATGCACGAAGGCTACACCGGCTTCGATATCGACTGGGAGTCCATTCCGCAAGCCGCCTCGGGGGCCGTGGGGGGCTGGACCTCTGAGCGAGTTCTTGAGCTTTCGCCTCGGTTTACGGCGTTCGTGCAAAAATTCGCGGCCGCACTCCATGCCCACGGCAAGATCCTGTCCGTGTCGGTGATCTCGCGTACCGGTGTAAAGGATTGGGAAGGGGCCGCGTTCTTCGATTACCATGCGCTGGGTGCGGCTGCCGATCAAGTCCGCCTTATGGCTTATGACGAGCACTGGGGCACTAGCCCGGCCGGCCCGACGGCCTCATTGACGTTTGTGCACGTCAGGCTGGACTATGCGCTGACGCAAATACCGCCGGGTAAGGTCTGGCTTGGGATCCCGTGGTACGGCTACGTCTACGGGTCCAAGCGGCGTGACCCGAGCCTGACCTTCAGTCAAGCCCAGGCGATTGTGCCCGACCCCGGCACGGTTCGTCGGGTGGGTGCCGAGGTCACGTACACGAGCGCGGGCATGACGGTCTGGTTCAATGATGCCTGCAGTACGGAGCAGAGGATGGAAGATCTGGCCGCATGGCTCAAGCAGAACAACCTTCATGCCAGTCAAATCGGGGGGGTCGCCGTCTACCCGATAGGCGACGAATCGCCGCAGCAGTGGCCGGCGCTAGCTGGTCAGCCATTCAACACAGCTGACGGCTGCATAGGCGGCGTTGCCTAAGCTACGGAGGCCCGAAACCCATCCCCGAGCAGGCCGTGGGACAGGAACGCCGGAAGCTGGTACATCGCCCACCTGTCGGAACGGGTGCTGATGACCGAAGGGAATGCCCACCCACCGAGATCATGGATCTGCGCGGCGCGCGGATCGGCCTGCTGGAGGAAACGCCCGAGGACCACCGGCAGCGCGCACCCGGCTGACGGAGGTGACCGGCGACACCATCACCGCACGGCACCCGCCAGAACACGGTCACCTGGGCCGACAGCGGGTCCAGGTGTCCACGTACTTCTACGCGGTCGTCGCCGAGACCGACCACGGCACCTGATGGCGGCTGCTGGCCCTCGTCTGCCCGTTCCGGGTTCCGCAAGCCCACACGAGACCTGAAAGCGCCGCGCGACCGGCGTGGCCTGTCACGCGAGGGCGTCCAGTTCGTCAACATGGCGCTGGCGCCTTGGCTGATCAGCACGACGCCCAGGCCACAGAGTCGGTCGACGTCGAGCTGCTAGATCCTCGATGGGACCCACGACCAGGACCGCAAGCCCGACGCCCGCCCAGGTCAGTGCAACGATCAGCACAACCTCCCGCCAGCCCCCGGCCCAATCGAACCACCCGGTGATGGTGTAGGCA
Organism: Streptosporangiaceae bacterium; assembly: GCA_035517695.1. GTDB lineage: Bacteria > Actinomycetota > Actinomycetes > Streptosporangiales > Streptosporangiaceae > DATFVJ01. The sequence continues at coordinate 19,457 of DATIYI010000083.1, read as the reverse complement.
CCGAAGATCGCAACGTTGTTCCACAGGTAGATCGTCATCGCTCGCGCATTGATCACCACGATCAGTCGATCAAGCACCGCGTGCCGGTCAAGCCAGTTGAAACTCGGGTAGAAGCGCAGGAGCAACAACACTGCCGCGAAGGACCAGAAACCATCCGCCAGCGGTATGTTGTTGATGTCCCAGAGGTCCGGAGCCGGTTCTTGGTGGTGTAGCGCCCATGTCATCCCCACCGCCGCCGCCACAACGACCACTGGGAGCAGCCAGCGCAGCGAGATTTTCCGCAGTCTCCCGTCGTAATGAGCGAAACCCAGCAGCCAGCACGCCCCGAAGACAGCGGCATCAGTGATCACCTCTCCCACCCGGCCTTGACCGACCGAGAGCCAGTCCATCTGGGTGGCGACGAGCACGGCCAACGGGACGACCAGGGTGGCCATGCCGTAGCGCCGCCAGGCCCAACGCAACATCGGAGAGGCGAGCAGGAACCACAGGTAGGCGCGGATGTACCAGAGCGGCTCGACCATGTCGAATCCCCACACACTGCCCGGCGGGTCCGAAATGGGGAACACCCAGAACAGAATGGTCCGCCAGGTCAGTGGGGCCGGTCCGTCGTCGGAGACCGTCCAGCCATGCCACAGCATCAGCGTGACGGCCACCAGCCCGAACACCCAGACCGGTGGGAGCAGCCGATGTAGTCGGCGACGAAGCATCATCTTGGCTGGAGTGCGGTCTAAAGACCCGAGGACCAGCGAACCAGCCAGCGCGAACATGATGCCCATCGAGGGGAAGACGAACGGCAACCAGGGCAGGGAAAAGCTGTGATACGTCACCACTCTCACCAGGGCTGCTGCGCGAAGCGTATCGATGTACTTGTCGCGCGTGGCCATCAGGCTGCCTCGCGGAAGAGAGCGAGCCCCTCCGGGCAGTCACCTTCGGCGATCCGTAACGCGCCCCGAGCCTGCCACACCGCGGCCCGCCACGGGCCGCCCTGCCACATACCAGCTATGCGCTGTGCCTGGTCGAGATGACGTCGTCCGCCCGCAAGATCTCCTGAGCGCGCCCGCGCCGTGGCCGCGGTGACATGAAAGCCGATCGAGCAGGGCCGACAGATGTCGGCGGCAAAGAGCGCCCGCTCGGCTCCATCGACCGCCATGCCCTGACCATCGGACAGAGATTGATACTGGAGCAGCGCCTTCGTGTCCACCTGCTTGTTAGGCGGAGGGTTGACGATCACCGATACCGGGCCGGCAGGGGTCAGCTTGCTCTCTTGGGCCAAGACCGCGGGGGCCTTCATCCCCTTGCCGCCGATCCACAGGTCAAAGTGCGCCCGGTGATGACTGGTCCAGTCGGTTATGCACTCCGCACAAGCGTCATCCATTACGAAGTACTTGCGCAGGTACGGGACATAGACCCTCGTGCCAGCCGCAAGCTCACGGCTGTCCGTGGCAAGCGTGATCGGGTCCGTATAAGTGCCGGTTCCGCCGGCATGTCCTCCGTTCTGGAGCACGTCGCTGTTGGCAGGGTCATTGTCAGGCCAGCCGTAGAACGTGATCTCCACGCTGCGCGTGGCCGCTGCGGACACAGTGGTGTGGGTAAGGACAGGGTCCGGGATGCTGTGCCGCGCACCGCAGCCAGCGAGCGCCAGAGCTGCCGCGATAGCCAGCCCTGCCATTCTCGAGCGCTTCCTCATGTCAGCCATTACCGCCCGCCGGGCTACCGTCAAAGTCGCCGCCGGTCGAGTTCGCCGGGACCACGGTGGTCGAGCACAGGTGGTGCGCGTTCAGGTATTTCACGATCAGCGGTATGGCCTTGATCGTGTTGACCGAGGACGGGAGCCCGTCGTGGAAGCTCAGGATCGAGCCAGCCGAGAGACCCGGGGTGTAGGTCCCGCCGTCGCCCGCGTCATACCCGTTCGCGGGAGTGGCGTGAGCGATCTCCGCAGGAGTCGCCTGCGAGATCGCGCCGGTTTGGTTGTTCGAGACATCGCCATTCTCGATGTAATTTGCGATCGACTGCGGAGAGTTGCCCGTCCAGTCCTGACTGTCCACAATGCCACCACCAGGAGCGCCGTAAGACATGACCAACTGCAGGCCAAGCGACTTCGCTACAGCGGCCTGGTGCGCGGTCACGTCATCGTACGGAGCACGCCACAGCTTTGGCCTGGGCAAGCCGGTGGCCGTGATGGCGTTGATGGCCTGGGTCAGCTCTGACCGCACCTGAGCATCCGTCATCATTTTGTTGGTGGGACCGTCCTGCCCAGTGAGGGAGTGGTGGTCCCAGGTGTGATCACCAATTACGAACCCGTTCTTGTTCTCAGCCTTGATGATCGCGGGATTGGCCGCCGCCTTCTCGCCGATGACGAAGAACACGCCCTGAACATGCTCAGCTTTCAGCTCGCTGACTAGCATCAGAGTGTTAACGTCCGGCCCGTCATCAAACGTAAAGGTGACGTAGCCGGCCGAACAGCTATTATCCAGCACCGGGACACCCTTGGGCGGCACAGGCAGCCGCGCAGCAGCAACCTTGTCAGGCGGAATCTGGAAGAACCCACTCCGCCAGGCACCGACCGCGAGTACGCCCAGCGCTAGGGCCAGGGCCGAGAGAATTACGGTCATACGCTTCATAAGCAGCTTCAACTCAGTGTCCCTAACTCAGTGTCCCTTCAGGAACGTAGCGAGACTCTTTTTCCAGCCCAGCGGAACCAGTACCAGCTCCGTGAGCGCGGCCTTGGCTGCGTACCAGAAGACGAACGGCTTGTTGACCCATATGAGCGGGCCGTTGATCAGCATCCAGAGCGGATTCCACCCACGCCGTACCCCGCCATACATGACGACCGGGAGCGTGACCACCAGGTCAGTGCCCAGCCATGCAACCAGCAGTGACTTGAGCAAGCTGATCCCGAACAACGCCCACAGCGCGAACGGTGAGGCCAGCAAGATCGGCAGCGTGAAGATGTCCCAGATGGTTGCGATCACGAGCAACGCGAGCAGCCGCTTGGCACGGATGATCTCTTTCCAGTGCAGCCGTACGCACTGGAAGTAACCGGACATCCACCGCCATAGCTGTGTCTTGAGCTGGCGCGGGGTATGCGGATCGACAACATAACACTCCGCGTCGGCCACGTAGACCGCGCGGTAACCCTTGATCATGGCCCGCCAGGTGAAGTCCATATCCTCAGCAATCGTGCCGTCAGGCAGCCCGCCAGAGACGTCCAGGGCCTCCTGCCGGAAAGCACAGGCACAGCCAGGGCAGACGGTCGGGGACGACCACTGGTTCTGGGTCGCGCGGAAGAAGTGCTGGCCCATCAGGTACTCGATCTGCCGGCTCCGCTGGACAAAGCCGTGCGGGTTCCAGACCTGCACCATCCCTGCTGCGACAGCCACCTTGGGGTCAGCGAACGGCGCCTTGATCCTCTCGACGAAATTAGGCGCGAGCATGGTGTCCGCGTCAAGGTTCATAACGACGTCGGTGTCACAGGTTGGCAACACGTGATTGAGCGCGCGTGACTTGGTGCCCGACGCAACCGGGTTCTGCACTAGCTCCACCGGGTAACACCGGGCAATGGCGGCCGTGGCGTCGGTGCTCCCGTCATCAAAGACGACGATGCGTTCCGGTGGCACGGTCTGCTTGAGCAGCGCTTCCAGCGTTGCCTCCAGACAGGTTTCCTCATTGTGAGCCGGGATTACGACAGTCAGCGTCAGCGCCTCCACCAGCGGCGAGCCCACCGGCCGTAGCCTCTTGCGATTAACCCGGCCACGAGCACGCCGTAGACTCCAACTGTCAGGCCCAAAGGCAGCAACATCTTGATCAACCTCCTTGATGGGCTGCGAATGCACAGATAACATGAGCTGTCCCCGTCCAGGTTGAGATCCCCCGCCAGCTAGCGGGTCCGCCGTTACGCGGCCACCCCATCCCGCCCCAGGTTTCGGGCCGAGGTGGCCGACGAGCTCGGCCCGCCCTGACCGGCCGGGCCGGTCGCGGCGGCAAGTCGCCGTAGGGCTTGGTTGCCGCAGTCTTCGACGGATAAGAGGACAAATGTCCCAAGCTGATACGGCAGGCAGGCTGAGAAATGTGTGTAGGTGTACCTCTGGTGGCCTTCCGGCTTGACCGGTGTGTCCGTCACTTGACCGGTATCCGCTCGGGCTTCGTTGGCGTCGTGGAGGCCAAGAAGCTGACGGCCGGCCGGCAGCTCCTCAATCGCCCGCCCCTGCTCACCCAGCACCGTCCCAGCTCCGCGATTATCGCGTTCCGGGAAGCACACGCCGCGTACTCGGCAGTAGGCGGCGGCAGCTCGGCCGCAAACCACGGTGATCAGAACGTCCCAGTCGTGATCAATTCGACGGGGGGCTACTGAGAAAAGATCGCCTTCGCGAGGCCGAGCGTTGCGGCCCAGGCGCAGCGCGGGCTCGGCCCTCACGGCCTGCATGATCGCCTCGTCCATGGCGTTTGCCCCAGGCGAAGCCACTGGGCACGCACGACGCGGCCGCATACCACCGGTGGACCTCGGTCGTCCCGCCCCGACGTCCACGATGAACCCAACCTCGCCGCCGGAAAAGCCGACGTCTGCCCCCGCGCGGCGGCGCGACCGGCTCGTCCACGAGCATCACCGGCGCGACGAGGGCGTTCGGTCCTCTCAAGGGCCGGCCAAGCGCAGGTGCCGCGCCGCGCCGAGCAGGTGCTGACGGCGGCCCCACCTGAGGCGGCCGGGCATGGCACTAAGGGGATCTTCTACTCGCACATCCCGATACTCATCGGCGTGGTGCTTACTCACCGCAGAAGGCCGCTGGCACGCCGGGCGGGCGGATGCGCGAGAATGGGCATGTGATTGAGCGCTACACGCTGCCAGAAATGGGCCGGGTCTGGAGCGAGGCACACAAGTACGAGCTGTGGTCCCAGGTAGAGACTCTTGTCCTCGCCGCCCACGCCGGCGCCGGCACGGTGCCCGCGGAAAGCGTCGAACCGGTCCGTCAGGCGCCGCCGCCGACCCCCGCGGCGGTCGCAGCGGTCGAGGCGGTCACCGATCACGACGTGATCGCGTTCCTCACCGCGTGGGCGGACAACACCAATCCCCGCACCGCCGCGGCCTACGTCCATTTCGGCATGACCTCGTCCGACCTGCTCGACACCGCCCTCGCGGTCCAGCTCATCCAGGCCACCGACATCTTGCTTGTCAAGGCGGACGCGCTGGTCGCGGCGCTCCGCGACCACGCGCTGGCACACAAGGACAGTGTGCGGCCCGGCCGGACGCACGGGATTCACGCGGAGCCCGACACCTGGGGGCACCGGGTGGCCGACTTCGCGTTCGCGCTGGCGCGCTGCCGTGATCGGCTGCGCCGGGCCAGGGAAGCGGTCGCCGTCGGCAAGCTGTCCGGGCCGGTCGGCACGTATTCCAACATCGATCCCGCGATCGAGGCGGCGGTACTGGCCGAACTCGGTCTGCGGCCTGCGGATGTGGCCACCCAGGTCGTGCTGCGCGACGGCATCGCCGAATGGGTGTGCACGCTCGCGCTGACCGCAACCATCTGCGAGGCGGTGGCAGTCGAGATCAGGCACGGGCAGCGCACCGAGGTCCGCGAACTCGCCGAGCCGTTCGGCCCTGGCCAGAAGGGTTCCTCGGCGATGCCGCACAAGAGGAACCCCATCCGGTCCGAGCGGATATGTGGCCTCGCGAGGATCGTCCGCGGTCTCACCACCCCGGTTCTCGAAGGGATACCACTGTGGCATGAGCGAGATATCTCACATTCGAGCACAGAGCGGGTCGCGCTACCCGACGCCGCGATTGTCACCGACTACCTGCTGAACCTGACCACCGGCCTGATCCGGGACCTGGTCGTCGAGACGGCCCGGATGCGCGCGAACCTGGATGCCACCGGGGGCCTCATCTACACCTCCGCGGTACTTCTCGAGCTGGTCAGGGCCGGGATGTCGCGCGAGGACAGCTACGCGCTCGTACAGGCGGCGGCGATGGAAACGTGGCAGACGGGCATACCCCTGCGTGAGACACTGCGTAAGCAGGCGGTGGCCCGCGGGCAGCCGCTCGACGAGGCACGGCTAGCCGAGGTTTGCCGCCCGGAACACTACCTGACCAGGCTCGCAGCGGTATTCGACCGCCTCGCGCGGCTAAGCTGAGGTTCTCTCCCATTGCGCGCGGATCGGATCCGGTTCATCCGGCACCCTGATCGCTTCAGGAACTGGTGCCAAATGGCCCATTAGGTGCCAGTTCTGGCAGCAGATGGGCCATTGGCGCCAGTCGCGGCGCATGACGGGGGTTAGCTATTGTGACACCTGAGCCGAATGGGTTGGCAGAGCACTGGGTTGCCAGAGCACGCGGGTTGGCAGAGCACGCGGGTTGGCAGAGCACGCGGAGGAGCGCATGGGACGACCCCACGAATCCTCTGCTGGCCAGGGGAATGACGTGCCATGCGCCAGCCGTTAGGGCTGTGCTCGTCGCGCGGGACGGCGCCCGGAACGGGTGCGGATTGGCGGCCGAGGGCCCGGCCGGAGCATAGCGCCAGCTAGCCAGGGGGGCACCGCGCCGCCCAGGGGGGCGCCCCCCGCATTGGCCGGCCCATGACCTAGCCGATGCCATACTTAGCAAGGTCCGCCGCAGGCCTTGTGCTTCACCTCTCGAACAGGAGTTGCATCCACATGACCATCGGCCCCGAGTTGCGCTACCGAGTGCGGGGAGGCACCCCGCTGCATGGCACCGTCTTCGTGCAGGGCGCCAAGAACGCCGCGCTGAAGATGATCGCCGCGTCGCTGCTCGCGGAGAAGGGACGGACCGTACTACGGAACGTTCCGCCGATCGAGGACGTCCGCCGCGCGGTCGAGCTTGCCCAGGCGGTCGGCGCCCGCGTCGAGTTTCACGAGCCCGAGCGCACCCTCGTAGTGGACGCATCCCAGCTGACCAGCCCGGTGCTCCCGGCCGAGATCGCTCGTAGATTCCGTGGCGCGGTACTTTTCGTGCCCGCGTTGCTGCATAGGCTCGGCGAGGCGGTTATGGAAGGAATCGGCGGCTGCCACCTCGGTAGCCGCAGCCTCGACTTTCACTACCGGGGCTTCGCGCGGCTCGGGGCGACGGTGGAAGAAGGCGACCACGTCATCCATATAAAGGCTGGCCACCTCCGCGGGGCACACCTTTACCTCGACACTCCGTCCCACACGGGAACTGAGAACTTGATCATGGCGGCGGCGCTCGCCCCTGGCAAAACGGTAATCGACAACACCGCTCTTGAGCCAGAGGTGCTCGACGTCATCTCGTTCCTGAGCAAAATGGGCGCGCGGATCACGGGCGGTGGGACCGGATTCGTCACCGTGCACGGCGTTAACCAGTTGACGGCCGTCGAGCACTCGGTCATGCCCGATCGCATCGATGCCGGCGTATTCGCAATGGCGACGGCCATCACTGGTGGCGAGTTGAGCCTGGTCGGCGCGTCCCTGGAGCATTTCGGTGTTGTCCGCTGGAAGCTGGAGCAGATGGGCGTGGAGTTCGCCATCAACGGTGCCATCCTGCAGGTGCGCCAGGACCGGCCACTGCGGCCCATCAACGTGATCACAAGCCCATACCCCGGGTTCGCGACCGATCTGCAGTCGCCGATCATGGCGCTCAGCTGCCTCGCCGATGGGACAAGTTACATCAGGGAAACCATTTATGACGGCCGCTACACCCTGGTCGGCGAGCTCAACAAAATGGGTGCGAAGATCGAGGTGGACGGGAATGTGGCCATCGTGCACGGACCTGTTCAGTTGCACGGCACCGAGGTCGTCGCCCACGACCTGCGCACCGGCATCGCGCTGGTGCTGGCGGGACTGGTCGCGGAGGAGGAGACCGTCGTATCTCCCGGATACCTGATCGACCGGGGCCACGCCAACGTCGCGGAGCGGCTCACCGCACTCGGCGCGGACATCACACGAAATTGACAGTTAGCTCAGCATCTGGACTGATCAACATCTCAACGTCGCGTTTTACCTGGTCATCGGCGCAACCCAAGCACATTTGATGACAAATTGCACGCACACGTGACATTCACCCTCTTTTCCACGATCTTCTCCATGGGTTACTAAATGTACGATCGGGTGGTCACACCGCGTAGGTAAGTTGGACGTTGGGAGCTCAGGGGACGATGTCAGCAGCGGGCAGCGCGGGCTTAGCGGGCGTGGGCGCTCGTGGCCGGTCGGACCGTAGCCGAGGCGAACCGCGGCTCCGGGGACTCGCGTCAGGGGCTCCGCGATGAGCAGCCACCGGCCAGGTACCGGCGAGCTCACCATCGGGATCGTGGGGCCGCACGACATGGTCGAACGGGTCATGCTGTCCGGCGGCGGCGCTGGAAGCGGAAACTACTCGTCGTCTAGCCCGCAGGGCAACCCCGCGGGCGCGGCGGCCGGCCAGGCGGGTAGCGGGCTGCAGGGACTGGCTCCGCCGGCCCAGCCGGGCGCCGTGGCCGGCGCGTCCTGGATGGGCTACGGCCTCGCCGCGCGGCTGGTCGCAGCGGCCTACCGCGACGAACATGAAGCGGCGGAGAAGGCAAGCAGGCTTGGCGCGAATGTCGACGTGTGTCTGTTCGCAAGCCCGGTTCCTTATGAGTACGCACGGCGGGCGGGCGCGATCAACGGACCCGCGACGTTCGTGCCGCTAAACGGCGCCGCACTGCGCACTGCGCTGCTGCACGCCAGCCTGGCTGGGAACTTCGATCTGACCAGGATCAGCCTGGACGTGCTCGCCAGATCCGACATCGACGAGATGTACGCCGAGCTTGGGTTGTCGGCCGAGCACGTGCACGCGCGTGAGGAGGTGGCGAGCGCTACCATGCTCGCCGCCTTCCATGATCGGCTGTGGCGGCGCGGCGAGACAACCGTCGCACTCACCTGCGTGCACGCCGTGGCGCAGCGGCTCGCGGCCTCGGGCGTGCCGGCCATCACGGTACGGTCAACGGGCAGCGCCATCCGGTCCGCGCTGCGCACGGCGGCCCTGCTCGGCGCACATCACCGACTCGAAGAGGCAGCGCTCGCCATCGTCGTCGTGGACGTGCAGACACTGCGGGAGACGGTACGCAGGACGGCACCGAGGTATTGGCGTGACGAACTGCGGCTCAGCGTGCACCGCCTCCTCTTGCAAGATGCCCAGCGGATTGGCGCGGCGGTGATGCCGGTGGGCGAGCACTGCTTCCTTGTCACCGCTACCCGCGGCTCGCTGGCGGCGGTGACCGAGGGATTCCGTGTCCCGCCGTTCGTGGAGCGGGCGCAGGCGGAACTTGGCGTTGAGCTCGAGGTGGGTGTCGGCATGGGCCGCAGCGCACAGGAGGCAGAAACCCATGCACGCGCGGCACTTACCCGCGCGCAATCGGGCCGCGGCCAGCACGGTTTCGCACTCGACCGCGAGGGCCGGGCACTTGTGCCGCCGCCACGCCCGTCGACGGTTTTGCCCGCGGCCGGTCAGCCCAGGGGCATCGAGACGCTTGCCAGGCTCGCCGACAAGCTGCCTGCGCAAGAGAGCTCCCTTACCGTTGATGCGGAGGCGGCGGGCAAGCTGCTCGGAGTCACCCCACGCACCGCTCGGCGCCTACTTCGGGTTCTGGTGGAGGAGGGTCTCGCGTGGCCGCTGCCGCCGAACCGGTCGCCACAGCCAGGCCGGCCGCGCCAGCTATACCGGTTGATCGTAGAAAAGCTCGACCAGCGCCCGCAGCGGCGAGGGTAGCCGGGCCCGGCCCGCCCCGTCGGCCCAGCGCGCCCGCCGGAAGAAGGCTGCCCGCGGATGCATCCATCCACACCGCCTCGTACGGATACCTACCGAGGCGGTGCCGATCGCGGCCGAGGGCGCCAACCGGAGGACCAGCTAATCCTGTCTGTTACTGAAGGCACCCAGGGCCCATTAGTGGGGCCAGATCGCCCGATGGCCCATCGGCGGAGATGGAGCCGATGGCCCGTCGCCGTCACCGGATCGGTCAGCGACAGCGGCGGCGGGGCAACGGCCCGTCCAGGATGCTCCCGCTCGCAGAGTTCGAGGAGGAGGAACTCATATGGCCCACTATCACGCCACCGTCGGCTCGCGGCGCTCCGCGGATGAGACGTTCGGCTACATGGCAGCGTTCAGCAACGCGGCGGAATGGGATCCCGGTGTCCTCGCCGGTGACCAGCTAGATCCCGGCCCCCTCCGCGTCGGATCCCGTTTCCGCCTCGTCGTATCCTTCCTCGGCCGCCACTTGCCGTTGACCTACAGCATCACCGACTACGCCCCCCACCACGAGGTCGTCCTGGTCGCCACAAGCCGGCTGCTACGATCCACCGACCGGATTGTCGTGACGCCCGCGGACGCTGGTGCCAGCGTCAGTTATGACGCGAATATCCAGCTGCGAGGGCCGCTGCGGCTACTTGATCCCCTGATGAGCCGGGGGTTCCGCAGCGTCGCCGACCGGGCGACCGCAGGGCTCGCCCGCACCCTGTCGGCCGCCCCGGCGCCGCAGCGGACGCCAGGCCCGTGATGCCCTTCGCCCGCGCCGTGGACGGGCTTCTTGAAGCGAGCATCGTCGGTAGCTTCTCGCGGGTCGGCATATCCGTCCGCTCCCGGGTGCTGCCCGAGTTCACCAGCGAGCAGCGTCGTGTGTTCGGCGGCCGGGTCACGGTCATCACCGGCGCCACCTCTGGGCTCGGCCGCGCAGCAGCGATCGAACTGGCGAGGCGGGGCGGAACCGTGCACTTCCTCGCCCGTGATCCCGCCCGTGCCGCCAAGGCGCAACGCGAGATCAGCGCTGCGGCCAGCCACGGCAACGTCACGTTCGGCATTGGCGACCTGGACGACCTCGATTCGGTCCGCGCCTTCGCCCGCGATTTCCTCGATAGCCATGCACGTCTCGATGTGCTCATACATAACGCCGGGGCGATTCACGGCGACTATCGGACGGACGAGAACGGCGTCGAACTCACCGTCGCCGGTCAGGTCATCGCGCCGTTCCTGCTGACCGATCTTCTGATGCCCGCGCTGCTTGCCGCGGCACCCTCCCGCGTCATCGTCGTCTCGTCGGGAGGTATGTACACGCAGAGACTCGACCCTGCATCGCTGCAGATGCAGGCTTCCGACTACAACGGGGTGACCGCCTATGCCCGGGCCAAACGAGCTCAAGTTGCACTCAGCAGGGAATGGGCCAGGCGCCTCGCCTCGAAAGGCGTCGCCTTCCACGCCATGCACCCCGGCTGGGTAGACACCCCGGGAATCGTCAGCTCGCTACCTAGCTTTCACCGGGTCATGGGACCGATCCTGCGCTCGCCGGAAGAGGGGGCCGACACGATCGTCTGGCTCGCGACGGCTGATCAGGAGCGATTGGGCACCGGGCGATTCTGGCACGACCGGCGCCCCCGATCTGAATACTGGTTTCCCTGGACCCGCGAAACTGACCCCGCGGCCGCCTCGCATCTGTGGGAGCAGATCGCCGAGCCAGCCCGCGTATGACGCGCTGCGCCGACGTGCTACGAGCCCGTCGAGTCCTGCCGCGACTCAGATCGCTGGTTTGCCGGACGGACCGCTGACGGCGAAGCGATCATCTGTGCGGACAACGATGGCTGGCGCTGGGAAATTGCCCGCATTTGGTCACCGTGGCCGGATGACGGCTCACGGCTAAGTTAGCTGGGCAGTGCACGACCCCACCAGCGGGACCACCAGCTCAGTCTTGGTCAGTGCGCCCTGCGACTTCCTGATCGGCATGTGCAACCGGTTACGACGTTGTCGCCGGCCCCAGCCTGTGGCCCTGGCCCCGGCGTCCGGTCCTGCCGGACCAGCCCTGGCCTCTGGCCTCCGGTCCTGGCCTCGCCCCCGGCATCCGGCCTCGCCTGAGCCCTGGCCCTGGCCCTCCTGCCTCGCGCTCGGGCCTCCATCCTCCCGCCGCATGCCGGTCTGGTGATCTGCCTCCTTGCAGGCCGCGAACCGCACGGTCCTGGGCCCGGCCCGGGCATCCCGCCCGGGATTAGCCCGACGTTAGTCCCGACCCCCTGCTCAACGCGGTCGATAAGGCGATGCGGTGCCAGCCTGGCGACCTCGCAGACACATCGGGGAACTGTCCGCCGGCCTTTGCGAACAGATGAAGCACGAGGAGGTGAGCGCGCTAAGCGCTCATCCGGGACGTGCTGGCGCCTAAGCACCGCGACGCCATCCGGGGCGCCGTGGCCGCAGTCAGGGCCCCTATGGGGCTGCCGTCTACGTGCAGTGGATCACGGACGCGGCCGGGCCCGCAGATCAGCGCGAATTCCTTGATGCCACGCCCTCTCCGGTCGGGATCGTCAACCGGCTGTTGCGTGAGCCGCGCCACCAGAAGCGGAACACGTTGGGGCAATTTGACGCGCGCCCTCGACCTAGCATTTCTGAAGCATCCAGAGGTCAGCCAAGGAGTACCGTCTAGCGCCGGTTCTGGCGGGTCAACGCTTGCTGACTTGCCGCCGATGAATCTGCGGCACGAGATCGGTCAGTATGGGAAAACGCGCACGCGCAGGGAGGACCCTAGTGATCGACAAGGCGCTCACCACATGCTTGTGGTTCGACACCGAAGGCGAGGCGGCGGTGGACCACTACTTGAGCATCTTCAAAGACTCCAAGCTCGGAAGGGTCGGCCGCTACACCGACGCCGGGCCGGGTCCCGCGGGCTCGGTCATGGCCGTAGAGTTCGAACTCAGTGGCCAGAAGTTCGTCGCCCTGAACGGCGGACCGCAGTTCACCTTCAACGAGGCTATATCGTTCCAGATCCCGTGCACGGACCAGGAGGAGGTGGATTACTACTGGAGCAAGCTCTCCGAGGGTGGACAGGAGGTCGCCTGTGGCTGGCTGAAGGACAAGTACGGGGTTTCCTGGCAAGTTATCCCCACCGTGCTCATCGACATGATCAGCGATCCGGACCCGGAGAAGGCCAAGCGAGCTACCGATGCGATGCTCGCAATGACCAAGTTCGACATCGCCGCACTCCAGAAGGCATACGCAGGCGAATAGGCAGGCCCCGCGGCGGGCCATCAAGGGAACTCGGACAACGTTGGCGGGCTGCCCGCAGACCCGTTTGGCCTTACGTCTGCCCCGCGGTTCGGTGGCTGTCGAGTCCGAGCCGCCGGTGGACGATCTGGCGGGCCAGGTCCAGGACTCCGGGATCGTCGTGCAGCACGAAGTTGGTGTCAGTGACCAGGATGATCCCGTTCAGCTCGAATGCAAGCTGGTCAGGGTCCTCGTGCGCGGGAAGCTCGTTCTGCTCAAGCGCGGTCGCGGCGAAACCCCGGATCAGCGCGACAAACCGCGATTGGAACGCGGCGACCAGTTCCTTGACCGGGCCCGGGCGGGTGCCCATCTCCAGCGCCGCGCTTGCCATGAAGCAGCCTCCGGGGAATGTACGGCGCCGCAGATGATCGAAGAAAGCCTCGCAAACCGCCACCAGCTGGTCCAACCCGGGGGGAGCCGCGAGGGCGGGCTGCACGACTTCTTCCTCGAAGATCCTGCCAGCCTCCTCTACGGTGGCCAGCTGAAGTTCCTGCTTGGAGCCGAAGTGCGCGTAGAGCCCGCTCTTGCTCATGCCGATCGCTGTGGCCAGGTTCCCGATCGACAGGCCCTCCAGTCCGTCGACCGTGGCCAGCGACGCGGCAGCACGCAGAATCGCGCCGCGGGTGCGTTCCCCATCCGCGCGCGGCCGTCGTTGTGCACGGATGATTTGATCGGCGGCGTCGCTCATCGTCTTGACAACATAGCACGACCGGTCGTACGTTCCAACTTAGCGCGAATGATCGTGCTAAGTCTTGGCAGGGAGACATGGCCATGGCCGCGAGCAGGACGCTGGGGACGGTGGTCTGATGCGGCCACGTGCGACTGACGATGCCGGGGGGCAACTGACGATGCCGGGGGGCATGAGCCTGGTTCCCGGGCGCGTCGGCCGTTGAGCTGCGTGATTCGGATGCCATCGTCATCGGGCCGCGGAAGCGGCTGCTGGTTACCGAGGCGATGACGCCGACGTCGAGCAGGTCGCCTATTTCACGCTCGTCGCGGCCCGATCCTGGCCGCCGACCTGCTCTGCTCAGGATTCCAAACAAGCAGCGGCGCGGCCGTGTGGCGATCCACAATCGGGCCCACCTGCGGAACCCTTCACTAAGTGCCACCGGAACTAGGCCAAAACATGATAAAGGAGGCAGCAATGGCCGGGAAGGCAGTGATCAGTCTTACCACAGGCCTGGAGGACCCGGAGAAGGTGACCGTGGCATTCCTCGTCGCGGTCGGCGCCGCCGAATCCGGGCGGCCGACCCTCATGTTCCAGGCCAAGGAAGCCGTCCGGCTCGCCCTCGACGGGGTGGCCACCGGCGTCGCCTGCGACGGATGCCCCGCCTTGCCCGACCTTCTGGCACGATATGAGAAGGCGGGCGGGACGTTCATGGTTTGCCCCATCTGTTTCAACGCCAAGCAACTCGACAAGGACAGCCTGCTTCCCAACGCCGAACTCGCTGGCACCGTCCAGATGTGGGAATGGATCGGCGACGACGGCGCCACAACCTTCAGCTACTAAACGGCAGCACGCGGTGCCCAGGCGATCAAGGTGCTGCCCGAGGCGCTCCAACAGCGGATACACCATCCCGGGATCCACGGTCAGCCTCGTCGCACACGCATAGCCCTTATATGGTCAGCTGGCTCGGCGTGCATGAACACCGCGAGCACGGCGCGGATCGGCTTAGTGAGCCGGAGACACCGGCGCGGTGGTCGTAGGCGTCGTGGGCGGCGCGGTCGTGGGCGGCGCGGCGGTTGTCGGCGCGGTCGTCGTCGGCGCGGTCGTCGTCGGCGTCGTCGTCGTCGTCGGCGCGGTCGTCGGCGGCGCGGTCGTCGTCGGCGTCGTCGTCGGCGCGGTCGTGAGCGGCACGGTGGTCGGCGGCGCGGTCGTCGGCGGCGCGGCCGTCGGCGGCGCGGCCGTGGGCAGGGTGGTCGTCGGCGCGGCGGTCGGCGGGATAGTCGTCGGCAGCGGGGTTGTGAGCAGCGGGGTCGTGGGCGGAGTGGATGCGGGCGGAATGGGTGCGGACGCCGGATCCGATGCTGACGGCATGACAGCGAACGCTCTCGTGGACCGGCCGGATCCGGTCGACCGAGGCGCCGTTGTGGGTGCCGCCGCAGCGGCGGACGGCGACCCGCCATGGCCAGCCGTGTAATCGACGTAGAACGTGCCGCCGCCGAGTAAGGCCAGGGCCGTGCTGGCGGCGACGGCCGCCAACACGTAGCTGCCCTGCCAACGACGCGCTGACGGCGTCGTCAGCTGTACCGGGAAACCGCCAGCGCCGAACGGCTCCGCCCCATGCGCTACCCGGGCGCGGTAGGCCGCCGCGTCCGGTGAGACATCGGCGACGAGCCGGAAAATCCGTAGCCGCGGGCCGACCGGAAGGGTGGCCATCGGGAGCAGGCTCACCAGCATCGCGGGGCTGAACTCGCGGCGCTTGCGGTCGCATACCCCGCACCGCTCGACGTGCCATTTGACCCGCCTACGGAGCGTCGGGGTCAGCTCGCCATCCCGGCCATCCCGGATGACCGTCAGATCCGGGCAGCGCTCAGGCCCGGACCTGTTTACCAACGGCATGGCGAGTGACCCTTCGAACCGCGAGCGGGCGCGCCCGACCAACGCCTGTGCCTGCTTGCGCGGCACCCCGAGCGCATCCGCAAGGTCGGCGCCGTCGAGGTCATGGCGCAGGTTCAGCTCGATGATCTCACGTTCTGCCGGGCTCAGCCGGGCAAAGGCGGCGCGAACCGCGGCGCTCAGCTCCGCGCGCCCATCGTGGGCACCGACATCACCGATGTCAGCGGTCATCTCGGCCACCTCATCGTCGGCAGACGAGACGTGGGCAGGCAGTCGGCCATGGCACTCATTGCGGGCCACGGCAAACAGCCACACCCGCAAGCGGTCGGGTTGGCGCAACCCCGAGACCTTGGATGAGGCGATGACGAAAGTGTCCCGCACGGCGTCGGCCGCGTCGGCAGGCTCCGTGAGCTGGGACCGGCAGTAGGCATACAGCCCCTGCGCGTACTGGTCGAAGGCCGCAGAAAGGCCGCTGGCGTCACCCTCCACGATTGCGGCTACTATCTCGCGGTCGTGCATAGATATACGGTATGTTCCCAAGCCGTTATCGGGATAGGGCCATCGGCGCGACCTGCGGGCCGCGCCGCACATCACGTGCGCGCCAACGCTCCGCACCTGCGACTGTGAGCAGATCACTGCAAGGAATCAGGTGATCACGGTCTGTGTGGCACTGCGGCATGAACAACGGCCGAGACGGCATTGCGCCACTGCTGCTTCATGAGCGTGGCGAACTGGGACCACACGGTGGGGGTACGACAGGCGTCCGACGGCTCATAAGCGATGACGAGCCTGTCCAGACGCCGGGTCCGCATCTTCCAGACAGCGCCTGGTGTCCGCCCCCAGCAAGGTTTGCCCCATTCACCCCGTAACTTCTGGGCAACGAGGGATAACGGGCCTCACGGGACGCCTGTGCATATTTCGCGGCGCCTGTGGATAGAAGACGGCCCGCGACCTTGTGAGACTCGGCGTTTCAGCGGTTGTCCACTTTTCCACAGACACGCTTGTCCACAGCTATGCACGTGCCGACCAGCGTGTTTACACAAATCATCCACAGACTCGTCCACAGCACGTTACCCTGGCAGACCCCAGGGCTGGCGTGATAAGAGCATGCTCTCACGCTGGCCCTGGTTTTCCTGGCGTGGGCGCGGAACGTCATCGCCCATCATCTGCATCAACGGCTCGGGCGTGACCGAGCCAGCTTCGACGATCGCCACGGCCGGTCTGAGCCGAGCATCATCGTGACCGCGATGATCAGCAGGATGATGCCGCTCTCGCGACGCCCAGCGCACCCGGCGAGAAGTGCGGCAGCCTGGTCAGCAAGCCACCGCGGATCAGCAGCAGCGCGGCAACACTTGCCTGAGTCGCCGGGCCATCACCGCGCTTGGCAGCACAGGCGAGGGCACATTCAGGGCACATGACGGCGGGATCAGGCCAGAAACAATGAGAACCACGGAGGCCTTACGCCGCAGGTCAGATCATGAATCCATCAGACGTGCCAGGTCAGCAGGTCACCGTCATCACTTCCATTGGAAGTGGACGAACACGCGGCCGAAGTTCTTCGAGTCCTTTTCGACCCGGTGGTAAAGCGCCTTGATCTCCTTCTGGTCGAGGAATCTGAGCACGCGCTTCTTCAGCTGGCCTGAACCTTTGCCCGGGATGATCTCGACGAGCGGCGCCTTCTTGGCCACCGCCTCATCGATGATCTGCCGCAGCGCCCGGTCGATGTCGCCGCCGCGATTATAGATATCGTGCAGGTCGAGCTTCAGCTTCACGGGCTACCGCCGTTCATGCGAGCGAATGTCCCGGCGACAGCCAGGAAAGTATCGTTGGCGTCGCGATCGGCCACCGAGACGCGCACGCCGTCACCGGCGAATGGCCGCACGCTCACCCCCTCGCGCTCACACACCGCGGCGAACTCCACGGCTCGGTCCCCCAACCCGAGCCAGACGAAGTTCCCTTCCGTGGGCGGCACGTACCAACCTTGCCCGAGCAGTTCCTCGCGTACCCGGCTCCGCTCCTTGACCACCTTGTCCACGCGCTGCAAGAGCTCGGCCTCCGCCGCGAGTGACGCCACCGCGGCGGCCTGCGCGATCGAGTTCACCGTGAAAGGCAGCATCGTCTTGCGTACGGCTTCGGCAACTGCCTGATGCGCCACCATGAAGCCCACCCGAAGGCCGGCGAGACCGTAGGCCTTGGAGAACGTGCGCAGCACAGCCAGGTTCGGGCGGTTGCGGTACAGCTCGAGCCCATCGGGCACGTCCGCATCCCGGACGTACTCCCGGTATGCTTCGTCAAGCACAACCAGGCAGCCCGGGGGTACCCGGTCGAGAAAAGCGTCAAGATCGCGGCGGTGGACGACGGTTCCTGTCGGGTTGTTCGGGTTGCACACGAAGATGAGCCTGGTCCTGTTCGTGATCGCTGCCGCCATCGCCTCAAGGTCATGTGTCTCGTCGCGGAGCGGCACACGCACCTCCTCGGCGCCTGCCAGGCTGACCAGGATCGGGTAGGCCTCAAAGGACCGCCACGCATACACGACTTGCGCGCCTGGCTCGCTGATGGCTTCAAGCAGTTGCTGTGTGACGCCGACCGAGCCACAACCGACCGCGACGTGCCCGGCCGGGACACCAAAATGGCCGGCGATCGCCTCGGTGAGCGCCGCCGCACCGTTGTCGGGGTAACGGTGCACGTTCGTCGCGGCCGCCGCGATAACCGCCAGCACCGAGGACAGCGGCTCGTGCGGCGATTCGTTGGACGATAGCTTGACCGATCTGCCGTCGGGTCCTGCGACCAGCCTGCCCGGTTTGTAGGCGGCGAACTTGTCGAGCACGTCGCGGAAGCGCGGCGAGTTATCCTGCATCGTCGTCCTCTCCGGGTGGGCCTGCCCCCACGATAATCCCGACACGCCAACGGAGCCGTGTGTACGTGCCCGCCCAGGACCTGAGGGCTCCACCGCTGACACACGATGGGCCATCGTGTGCCAGCTGCAACGGGTGATCTTGACTGCTAGGACGGATCAAGCTGGACCCTGCGGCCTCCCGCGCCGAAACCTTGCTGGAGTGGCGATGATCGGCCGCTTGCCGTCCGGCCGGAGCCTCAGCGGGGACGGAGCATCGGCGGGTGCAGCAGGTCAGCCGGCCCGCGCTTGTACAGCCGGGCGGGCCGACCACCGTCCCGGCTGGTCGACGCCCCTGTCGGCAGCAGAAACTGCTCGGCGCCGGTGACCTTCCGGTGGAAGTTGCGCGGATCTAGTGGAGTGGCCCAGACGATCTCATAGACCCGCCGTAGCTCGGCCACGGTGAACTCATCCGGGCAGAATGCGGCGCCCAGGGTCGTGTATTCGAGCTTGGCCCGCGCGCGTTCCACCCCGTCATGCAGGATGCGCGCGTGATCGAACGCCATCCCCGCGGCGGCAGTGAGCGACGCTACCGGCTGCCAGCTCATCTGCGCCTGGCTTGGCGCCGGCAAGTCAGGCGCGATGCCCAGATAGGCGACAGAGACCACCCGCTGGCGTGGGTCACGATCCGGATAACCGTACGTCTGCAGTTGCTCCAGGTGGACGGATGCTCCCGCGAGCCCGGCCCGCTGCGCGAGGACGCGGGCGGCAGCGGCTGACAGGTCCTCCTCGAGCCGGATGAAGCCGCCCGCAAGTGCCCAGCGTCCCGCATACGGTCCGGTTTCCCGCTGCCAGACGAGCGCGCACAGGTGCTGGTCCCTGACGGTGAGAATGACGAGGTCAACGGTGACCGCGATGCGGGGGACCTGCATACCGGCACGGTATCGAAGCCGACACTAGATCGTCATAGCGGTGAAGCCACCCGTCGGCAGCGGGACCTGGCGCGGCTCGCCACGGGTGAAGTCCGTGGTCTCCAAGTCGACGACGTACGTGGCCGGGTCGTC
>DATIYI010000082.1:0-73794 GCA_035517695.1 Streptosporangiaceae bacterium | reverse complement strand
CCGCCGACATGCTGGCAAAGCTCCGGCGCGAGTTCCTCAAGGCCCGATTTCCGCCATCCGACCAGGCCACAGCCCACACGATCAAATCGAGGACCACACCTGGACCTGGGACATCCCCGCCGCAAAACCGGGAAACACGAGGCACGGGGCGGGGGAAGAATAGCTTGCGGCCTCGCGCCTGGCCGTTGGCCCAGGGAGAGCTGGTCATGCCGCCCGCGCGGTCTGGGTCGTGATCGGTTCGGCGGGTGGCCTGGACAGGCAGCGGATTTGCCCAACCCGCATCCCGTAGAACACCAGGGTGAGCAGCATAGCCGCCGTACATCCACCACAGCAGGCCGAAGATGAGTAGCACACGCACCATGCTCACCGGAGCGAGCTGCCTGGTGAGAAGTGTGCTGAGCTGCGTGAGAGTAAAGACGACGAGGTCGAAGAAGATCTCGAGCGAGGTGACACGAAGCGGCCGTCGTCTTCATCAGCGAGGTGCTCGGGGGCATGCCACGCCGACGTCAGGCCCTGGCCTGCCACGCCGGCGTCACGGCCCGGTCCGCCCGGTGGCTTTCGACTGCGCGACCGCCGCACGTTCCGCGATGTCAGACCGGTACCAGCCGCCGCGCATCCGGATACTGCCCGCAGCAAGATAGGCGGCCGAGCGCGCGCCGGAAAGATCATCTCCGGTGCCGACGACATTGAGCACGCGGCCCCCCGCCGACACAAGCTGTCCGCCCGTGTCGCGCGAGGTCCCCGCGTGCAGCACGTACGCCCGCGGCAGCCGTTCGGTATCCGCTAGCGCCTCGATCACGTCCCCCGTCACGGGACTGCCCGGGTAGCCTTCGGCGGCGATCACCACGGCCACCGTGGCGCCCGGCGCCCACTGCGGTGGCGGGGCACCGGCCAGCCCGCCCGTGGCGGCGGCTTGCAGCAACCCGGCCAGCGGCGTGGCCAGCAGGTCAAGCACCACTTGTGTTTCCGGATCGCCGAACCGCGCGTTGAACTCGATCACCCGCACCCCCTGGCGGGTGAGGCAAAGCCCGGCGTAGAGCACGCCCTGATAAGGCGTGCCGCGGCGGCGCAGTTCGGCGACGGCCGGCCGGATGACCGCCGCGGTCACCTCGTCTGCCAGCGTTGGCGGTGCCCACGGCAGCGGCGCGTACGCTCCCATGCCCCCGGTATTCGGACCCTGATCGCCGTCCCGCGCGCGCTTGAAATCCTGCGCGGGCAGCAGTGGCAGCACCGCGGCGCCGTCGCAGAGCGCGAAAAGCGAGACCTCGGGCCCGTCAAGGAACTCCTCGATCACTACCCGCCCGCAGGCCGCGGCGTGCGCCCGCGCCACGGCGCGATCAGTGGTTACCACGACCCCCTTCCCCGCCGCGAGCGCATCGTCCTTGACCACGTACGGCGGCCCGAAATCATCGAGCGCGTCCGCGGCCTGCGCGGCTGTGGTGCAGACCCGCGCGGCGGCGGTCGGTACCCGGGCCGCAGCCATGACGTCCTTGGCGAACGCCTTTGAGCCCTCGATCCTCGCCGCCGCAGCGCTCGGGCCAAAGGTCGCGATCCCTTCTGCCCGCAGCACGTCCGCGACGCCCGCGACGAGCGGTGCCTCTGGGCCGACGATGACGAGCCCGGGTGCGATGCCCTTGGCGAGTGCGGTCACCGCCGCCAGGTCCCGCAGGTCGACGGCGTGATTGTCCGCGATCCGCGCCGTGCCAGGGTTACCCGGTGCCACGTGCAGCGATGTCACACCGGGGTCGCGCCCGAGCGCGCGGGCAAGCGCGTGCTCGCGCCCGCCTGAGCCGAGGATGAGGACCCGCACCCAGTGAGCGTACCGGTCGTTGGACGTCAGAGGTCGCACGGATACGGCGTCGGCAGTGGCTGGCACGCGCGCCTCCGGCACGCGAGCGGGTCATCCGCGCCCGGCTGGCAAGGCCGCAGCCCGAAGGCCCACCTGGAAGGCACGCCGGGGAGAGAACGCCGCGAGCCGGGATGCGGGAGCACGCGAGCCCGGCAGCCCTTCCCGCGACCTCCTAGATCAGCGGGCGGACAGCGATGGTCTGGTCACGGCTAGGCCCGACCCCGATCGCGGCGACGGGTGCGGCGATCATTTCCTCGAGCGCCCGCACGTAATCCCGCGCCCTTGCGGGCAGTTCGGTGAACGAGCGCGCGCAGGAGATGTCCTCCTTCCAGCCATC
This sequence comes from Streptosporangiaceae bacterium, assembly GCA_035517695.1. Classification (GTDB taxonomy): domain Bacteria; phylum Actinomycetota; class Actinomycetes; order Streptosporangiales; family Streptosporangiaceae; genus DATFVJ01. The sequence goes on along the minus strand of DATIYI010000082.1, from coordinate 71,608 downwards.
GAAGTACTCATAGACCGGTTTGGCATGGTGCAGGCCTGTCTGGCTCATCGGCAGCTCTTCATGGCGGGCGCCGTCAACCTCGTACGCCACGCACACCGGCACTTTCTCAAGGCCGGACAGCACGTCGAGCTTGGTCAGGAAGTAGTCGGTGATCCCGTTGATGCGGGTCGCGTACCTGCCGACTACCGCGTCGAACCAGCCGGTCCTGCGGCTCCGGCCGGTGGTCACCCCGTATTCACCGCCCGCTTTGCGTAGATACTCGCCCTGAGCGTCGAGCAGTTCGGTGGGGAATGGGCCAGCCCCAACCCGAGTCGTGTAGGCCTTCAGGATGCCGATGACCTTGGTGATGCGGGTCGGACCGATGCCTGAACCAGCGCAGGCTCCGCCGGCGGTAGGGGAGGACGAAGTGACGAACGGGTAGGTCCCGTGATCCACGTCGAGCATGGTCGCCTGCGCGCCTTCGAGCAGCACGACCAGGCCGTCGTCAAGGGCCTGGTTCAGCAGCAGGCTGGTGTCTGCGACGTGCGGACGCAGTTTCTCTCCGTAACCGACATACTCGGCTGCCACCGCGTCGACGTCGATGCCGCGCCGGTTGTACACCTTGGTCAGCAGTTGGTTCTTCTCGCGCAGCGCGAGATCGAGCTTCTGCCGGAGGATGCCGGGGTCGAACAGGTCCTGCACGCGTATCCCCATCCGGGCGATCTTGTCGCCGTAAGCGGGGCCGATACCACGGCCGGTGGTGCCGATCCTGGCTTCGCCCAGGTAACGTTCGGTTACCTTGTCGAGCGCCCTGTGGTGAGGCATGATCAAATGTGCGTTGGCCGAGATGAGCAGCCGCTCGCAGGACAGGCCGCGCGCCCGCAGGTCCTCGATCTCACGCAGCAGGACCGCGGGGTCGACCACGACGCCGTTACCGATGACGGGGATCACGCGCGGGGACAGCACACCGGACGGGAGCAGGTGCAGCGCATAGGTCTCGGCTCCGATCACGACCGTGTGACCGGCGTTGTTGCCGCCCTGGTAACGCACCACGTAGTCGACGCTGTCACCAAGCAGATCAGTCGCTTTCCCCTTGCCCTCGTCCCCCCACTGGGCGCCCGCGAGCACAATGGCTGGCACCGAGCCAACCCCTTCCTGGTCAGCCGGCCGCGAGTGCGGCGGCGGCTTCCTTGCTGCTGTCACTCAGGAACTGCGCGCAGCGCAGCGCCTCGTCATCCTCGCCGATCGCGGCGGCGGCGCGGCCGAGCGCGTGCAGCGAGCGCAGGAAGCCGCGGTTCGGCTCGTGCTCCCACGGGATCGGGCCGTGACCACGCCAGCCGGACCTGCGCAGCAGGTCGAGGCCACGGTGATAGCCGGTGCGGGCATAGGCGTAGGCCGCGATGACCTCGCCGCGCTGCAGGGCCCGTTCGGCGAGGGCCGCCCACGCGGCGGGGTAGGCGGGGAACCGGGCCGCGACGGCGGCCGGATCAGTGCCGGCCGCCAGCGCGTCTCTTGCCTCTGGATTGTCGGGGAGCAGGACAGGAGGCGGGCCCGCAAGCAGGTTCTCTTGCGCCATCTCAGAGCCGGTGGCCCGCCGATAGCAGGTCCTCGCACGCCGTCGTGACGCGAGCGGCCATTCCTGCCTCGCCGGCCTTCCCGTGGGCGCGCGGGTCGTAATCCTTCTTGTTGCCGACCTCGCCATCGATCTTGAGCACGCCGTCGTAGTGGGTGAACATGAAGCCGGCAATCGGCCGGGTATACGCGTACTGGGTGTCAGTGTCCACATTCATCTTGACGACCCCGTAGGAGATCGCCTCCCTGATCTCCTCGAGCGCGGAACCCGATCCGCCGTGGAACACGAGTTCGAACGGCTTGTTCGCGCCGTATTTGGCGCCGACCGCTTCCTGGATCTCCTTGAGGATCGACGGCCGCAGCTTGACATTTCCTGGCTTGTAGACACCGTGCACGTTGCCGAAGGTGGCGGCGAGCATGTACCGGCCGCGCTCGCCGAGCCCGAGAGCGTCCGCGGTGGAAAGTGCGTCCTCCGGCGTGGTGTAGAGCTTCTCGTTGATCTCGCCGACGACGCCATCCTCCTCGCCGCCGACGACGCCGATCTCGAGTTCCATGATGATCTTCGCCTTGGCGCACTCGGCCAGCAGTTCCGCGGCAGTCCGGAGGTTCTCGGCGAGAGGTATCGCGGAGCCGTCCCACATGTGGGACTGGAACAGCGGGTCTTCGCCTCGGGCGACCCGTTCCTGCGAGAGCTTTACCAGCGGGCGCATGTAGCCGTCGAGCTTTCCGGCCGGGCAGTGATCGGTATGCAACGCGATGTGCATGGGGTATTTATCCGCCACGGTGCGGGCGAAAGCGGCGAGCGCCGCGGCGCCCGTCACCATGTCTTTGACCGCAGCACCTGACAGATACTCGGCGCCGCCGGTGGATACCTGGACTATCCCGTCACTTTCCGCGTCCGCGAAACCGCGCAGTGCGGCGTTGAGGGTCTGGCTCGAAGTAACATTGATCGCGGGATATGCGAAACCGTGCTCCTTGGCCCTGTCGAGCATCTGCGTGTAGACCTCAGGTGTCGCGATCGGCATCTCGGGTCATCTCCCTCCGAACTGCTGCGTGCGCCAACTGGCGTTCCCCCAGTATCTCTGAGTCATACCCGCGTGGCGAAGTATCTCTGAGTCATACCCGCGTGGCGAAATGTGAGCTGACTGCGGCGGGTGCTGGCGCGGATACACTCAGAAATCGCGGGTGCCTAACCCGGCTAATTTTCGGCATCAGGGCGGTCGAGCCGCTGTTGAGGACCTCAGAATTCGCTGTGCACACCGGGCGATCCGTTCGGCGAGGCGGTTTGTCCGCGCGCAGCCTGGGTCGCCTTCCGCATCCGCATGCGCACGTTAGCCGCCGTAGGGATAATCTCGGTTATCTCGCTCGTGGTGCAGTCAGCGAAGTCCTCAAGGTACGGCGGGGAAAGCTGCGCTCGCGTCGATAGAGGCACCGGCAGGGGCTACTCTCCCCCTGTGGGCCGTCACCGATCAGATCCGCGGGGCCTAGGCCGCTACCTGCTACTGGGAGTGGTCGGGGTAGCCGCGCTCGCGCTCGTGGTCGTGGGCGTGATCGCCCTGCGCGGTGCCCTTTCCAGTAGGAAGCCGCCACACACATCAACCACGACGCCGACATCCTCGGCAACGCGGGCAGCCGATCAGCGAAGCACGACCACCGCGCCGCTACTGCTCATCAAGATCATCCGTGCACCTTGCGCGGTATTCGTCAAAGACTCAGGCAACGGCAACATCCTGCAATCCGACAACACGGCCCTGCCCCGGGGAGCCACGCTACGGTTCGGGCGGGCGCCACTTCAGGTACAGATCAACGATCCGGGTTGCGCGGCCGTCTTCGTGCACGGGAACAAGCAGCGTCCGCCCGCCGCGCAGCCGTGGATCTTCTCCGTGCAGAGTTGACCCAACCACTGCGTGCGGAGGCGACCCACCACGTGCCACGGGGTGCCAAGCGCATCATTGTCGCAGTGGCGCCAAAGGTCTCAGGCATCACCGGGCCGTAGCCGCGTCAGGGTTCCGAGGCATTGCTGGCCGGCCGGCGCCAGGGTCTCAGGCATCATTTGGCCGCGACGGCGCCAGGGTCCCTACGCATCATCGATCCCAGCGACCCCAGAGGTCCCTGGAAACCCAGGGGTCCCACGCATCGATGGCGCCTATCGATACCATTGTTCTCAAGCGCATCAGCGGGATCCATCGGCACCAGGGGTCTCGAGCGCATCAGCGGGAGTGCGCGGGCGGCGCGCTTCCTCGCTACGTGACTCACTCGAGGGCGAGATCGGCGAGTTCGTAGACGGCGCGGTACCGCAGGCCGCGCTCCGCGACCCGCTGACGTGCGCCACGTTCGACCAGTACCGCGACGCCGACGACCTCGGCGCCTGCCTCCAGCAGCGCGTCGACTGCGGTCAGGACCGAGTTGCCGGTGGTGGACGTGTCCTCGACGGCGAGCACCCTGCGGCCCGCCACGTCAGGACCTTCGATGCGGCGCTGCAGGCCGTGCGCCTTCTCCGACTTACGCACGACGAAACTGTCGAGATGCACGCCACGGCACGCCGCTACGTGCATCATCGCCGATGCGACCGGATCCGCGCCGAGAGTGAGGCCACCGACTGCCTGATAATCCAGGTCGCTGGTGGCGTCGAGCAGCACCCGGCCGGCCAGCGGTGCGATCCGCCCGTCGAGCAGAATCCGCCGCAGATCGATGTACCAGGTGGCCCTTTGGCCGGAGGAAAGTGTGAAGTCGCCGTGCACGACCGCCGTCGTCCGGATCTCCTGCAGCAGATCATCGCGGTCACTCATGGGATGAGCGTATTGGTCGGCGGGCGAATGGGCGTTCAGCGGGAGGTAGCCAGGATCTTGCGTTCCCTGGCGGGATCGAGCCCGACACCAACCTTGGCGCCCAGCTGTGCCGCGGCTACCTCCGCAGCCGGGCCGCCGGTGGCCGCCGTCCCCTGACGCAGCCACGCCCAGGTGTCACGCACAGTGTCGGTCAACCGGCGGTAATGCATGCCCGTCATGCGCGCGCGCTCGCCTGAGACCTGCCAGGTGCCTGCCCAATCCGCTACTGGCGGGGCCCAGATTGGCAACTCCCACCAGGGCTGGACGCCCGCGTCGAGGAGGATCTCGTGGGCAGTCCAGACCAGCTCGGGAACCGGGCCGCCGCGGTGCGCGCTGGTCACGTCCACGCAGGCCGCGAGCAGATCGCCGAACGTGCTGCGGTCCGAGCCGGGAATATCCACCGCGCCAGGGATTTGCCTGCGTGCGTTGTCAATGATCCAGGCAGCGAGATCGCGAACGTCAATGAGGCGGATCCCGTCATCGGGGCGGCCTGGCGCGAGTATCTGGCCTCCGGCCGCCACTCGCTCAAGCCACCAAGGCAGCCGCGGCGGTGTTTCGTGCGGTCCCACGATGACGCCCGCCCGCACCAGCAGGCACCGGCCGGGGAACGCCCGGGCGGCCGCACGCTCCGACCCCGCCTTGAGAACGCCGTAGGTCAGATCACCTGCCGCGTCGGGTGGGCATTCGTGGGTCGGTGAATCCTCATCCACCCCCGAGCGGGGCCAATCGCGGTAGGCCCGCAGGCTCGACACATACGTGTAGTGCCCGGCGTGGTGGGCGAGCAGGCCGGCCGAGGCTGCTACGTGGGCGGGCGCGAGCACCGATGTGTCGATGACCGCGTCCCAATCTCGTTTTGCCAGTCCGGAAAGGTCACCGAGGCTGGTACGGTCTCCGTGCAGGGCCTCGGCACCCGGCCGCGGCTCCCCGCTCAGGCCCCGTGTGAACGTCGTGACGTCGTAACCGCGCCGCACCGCCTCGTCAACGATGGCGCGTCCAAGAAACCGGGTACCCCCCAGCACAAGAAGCCGCATGCGAGGCATTCTGCCGAGACTAGTCGGACAGGTGGAAACGCTTACGCCAAGAGCGGACTTGATTACCCTGCGGGAGCGCCCGGAATGCGTTCGCGGCCCCCTCATGGTGACGGTTTGGGCACTGATATGGTCTCGCGTCGAGGGAAGGACGGTGTCGCATGGATCGGTGCGCGCTGTTCGTGGATGCGGGCTACGTGCTCGCGGACGGCGCAATGGCTGTTCATGGGACCCCCCACCGGAAGTCTGTGTCCTGGGACTACGCCGGCCTGCTGAACCTGCTGAGCGACCTGGCGACCGAGCGTTGCGGGCTTCCGTTGCTGCGGTGCTATTGGTACGAGGCGGCCGTCGAGGGCCGCAGGACCCCAGACCATGACTCACTTGCCGACCTGCCCGGACTTAAACTGCGGCTTGCCCGGATGCGCCCAGGCCGGCCTGCGGGAGTCGACACCGAGATCCACCGTGATCTGTCGACCCTGGCCCGTAACCAGGCCATCAGCGAGGCGGTGATTGTGACCGCTGCGGAAGACCTAGCGCACGTGATAGGGGAGGTGCAGGATCTCGGCCTGCGGGTCACGCTGGTGCATGTCACGGTGGACGGTAACTGGACGATCGCCCGTCTGCTCCGACAGGAATGCGATGCGATCATCGAGGTGAGCGCTGCGCAACTCGGACCTCATGTGAGCTTGCTCGCCGAGGCCGGCGCCGAGTACCCCGATCACTATGCGGGCGGGCAGTACGTCGGCGCACCGCTCGTGAACGGGCACGCCGCAGTTGGCGGGCGCGGCGCGCACGCCGGATCAGGCGCAGATCTGAACGAGCGGCCGCCTGCGATCTACTCGTCTCCCGCCAATGCGTCCGGGCACTCGCACAGGCACGAGCGGCCGGTGCGGCAGGAGACGCCCGGCGCTCAGCCGCGCCCGGAGCCTGTCGCAGGACCGGCCGCCCGGCAAGCATCGGCCGGCCAGCCCTTGCGTCGCGAACTCGCCCCTGAGCCCGCACATGCCGCCGCGTCGCTTGAGGTGCCGCCACAGTTGTACGCCGCACCGACATCGGCGCCTGCGCCGGCGCCGGTGCCTGCGCCGCCCGTATCCTCGGTGCCGTCGGCGCCGGACCACCGGCGCGCGATGTCCGCAAGCACCGCGACCCCCGCTATGCGTTCTGGTCCGACAGCGCCGTCCGGGTCTGAGGTGACCCCTGGGCCCGCGGTGGCGCCTGGGGTAACGCCTGATTCTGGAGTGTCCTCAGCGCCTGGAGTGTCCTCAGCGCCCTTAGAGCCTGCAGTGTCCTCAGGGCCCTCAGCGCCTGGAGTGTCCTCAGCGCCTGGAGTGTCGTCAGGGCCTGGAGTGTCGTCAGGCGCTGGGGTGGCGTCAGGGCCTGGGATGGCGTCAAGGCCTGGGATGTCAGGATCTGGGGTGGCGTCAGCAGGCGCGCTCACGCGCCCAGCGCAAGCACAGCCCTCGGGTGGCAGGGCAGCGCCTGCCGCAGCCCGCGCAGCCCCCATAGCCTCCACGACCCCCAGGACCCGCACCAGCCCTACGACTCCCGTGACTCCCGTGACCGGCGCATACGTGTCGCCGCGCGGCGCACACGACCGCCCACCGCCTGCTGCGGTCGGCGGACGGCAGCAGGCCGCGCCACCCACCGCGACGCTCGCCGACGCCACCGCGGCCGCGCATGCAGAAGGGATCGAGTTCGGCGATTCTGTGGCCCGCGATGCGCCCGCGCTCTGGCTGGAGGCGGTACTTGCGAGGAAACCGCGAATGCCTTCCGATTTGGAGGCACGGCTGCTGCAGGGTTCCGCGCTGCCGATCGACTTCTTGCTGCATGACGAGGTTCGGCAGGCGCTGCGCCGTGGATTCTGGGATGCGCTAGAACGGTCACGTCGCTAGAACGGTTTTGAACCAGATGCACCGGATGCGCCGATACGGCGTTGAAAACGGGCCGTAGCTGGGTAGCGTCAAGATTGTGCAGCTTACCGACGATCTCTTCGACGCGATCGAGTTCGACGCGGCAAGCCGTGGTGACCATCTCACCGCGGCACTGCGTATGTCCAGGCTCGCAGGAACTGCCGACCAGGATGGCGGAATGTCCCGTGCCGAGGCGTACCTACGGGCCGGGGAACAGTGGCTGCTCGCCGACGATCCGGCCGAGGCGGCAGGCGCCTTCCGGCAGGCGATCGCCGATGGAGGGGACACCTTTGTCGATCCCCGCGCGCCGCTCGCGCGCGCACTCTACCTGCTTGGCGATTCGGATCAGGCAGCAACCCTCGTCGGTCAGCTCAAGGCTGAAGGCCCGCGCGACCCCCGGGTCTGTGACCTGGTTGGTGAACTGTTGCTTGAACAGTCCGACCTGCCAGGCGCCCTTGGCTGGGTGACGGCAGGCGTGGAACTCTGCCTGCCCGGGGGTGCGACGAGCCCGCCGCCGCCTGCGCTTGGCGACGACGTCAGTACCGAGCTGCGGCTACTGCTCAATCTGCGATACCGGATCCGCAACGACCTCGGCCTGCCCGAGGACAGCTACGACAGGCTGCTCGACGAACTCGATCCCGCCGACGGCACGATCAGCTGACGACGCGGGCGTCGGCCGGCCGGACGGTCAGCGCGTCGGCCGCTTCGTCTAGGTCCACCCGAACCTCGTCGCCTTCCTTGATCTGTCCGGCGAGGAGGGACCTGGCGAGCTGATCACCGATCGCGGACTGCACAAGCCGCCGCAGCGGCCGGGCGCCGTAGACCGGGTCGAACCCGGTCAGCGCGAGCCATTCACGTGCCGCGGCGGAGACGTGCAACGTCAGCCGCCGATCCGCGAGGCGCTTAGCGAGCCGCTCGACCTGCAGGTCCACGATCTGGCTGAGCTCCTCCGTGGATAGCGCGCTGAACAGGATCACGTCGTCGAGCCGGTTGAGGAACTCCGGCTTGAAGGTGGTGCGGACGACGTTCATCACGGCGTCTCGCCGTGCGTTCCCCTCGAGGGCGGGGTCGGCGAGGAACTGGGATCCGAGATTGGAGGTGAGGATCAGGATCGTGTTACGGAAGTCGACCGTGCGTCCCTGCCCGTCAGTGAGCCGTCCGTCGTCGAGGACCTGCAGTAGGACGTCGAAGACCTCCGGATGCGCCTTTTCCACCTCATCGAGCAGCACGACGCAGTACGGCCTGCGCCGGACGGTCTCGGTGAGCTGGCCACCTTCCTCATAGCCGATGTAGCCCGGCGGTGCGCCGACGAGGCGGGCGACGGAATGCTTCTCGCCGTACTCGCTCATGTCGATGCGGACCATGGCGCGCTCGTCGTCGAACAGGAACTCGGCGAGTGCCCTCGCAAGCTCCGTCTTACCTACACCGGTCGGCCCAAGGAACAGGAACGAACCGGTCGGTCGATCAGGGTCGGACACTCCGGCCCTGGCGCGGCGAACCGCATCGGACACCGCCTGGACCGCCCGGGACTGGCCGACCAGTCGCTTGCCGAGCTCGTCCTCCATCCGCAGGAGTTTCCCCGTCTCGCCTTCGAGGAGCCGCCCGGCCGGAATGCCTGTCCACGACGACACGACCTCCGCGACGTCGTCGGGACCCACCTCTTCCTTCACCATCGGGGGGCCGCCATCGAGAACGCCGCCCGCGGCACCGTTGCCCGCGGCACCGCTCACGGTACCGTCGCCCCCGGCTCCGCTCGCCTCGGCGAGTTCGCGTTCGAGGGCGGGGATCTCCGCGTACATGAGCCTGGAGGCCGTTTCGAGGGATCCCTCCCGCTGCGCGCGTTCGGCCTCCACCTTCAACTCATCGAGCCGCTTCTTCAGCTCACCAACCTTGTTCAGGCTCGCCTTCTCCCGCTCCCACCTGGCGCTGAGCGCGGTGAGCTGCTCCTGCCGATCGGCCAGGTCGCGGCGGAGCCGCTCGAGCCTCGCCTTGCTCGCCGGGTCATCTTCCCTGGCGAGCGCCATTTCCTCCATCTTCATCCGGTCCACGATGCGCTGCAGTTCGTCGATCTCCACTGGCCGCGAGTCGATCTCCATGCGCAGCCGTGACGCGGCCTCGTCAACGAGGTCGATCGCCTTGTCGGGCAGGAACCGGCCCGTGATGTACCTGTCGGACAGGGACGCCGCCGCGATCAGCGCGGCATCGGAGATCTGCACCTGGTGGTGCGCCTCGTAACGGCCCTTCAGCCCGCGCAGGATCGCGATCGTGTCCTCGACGGACGGTTCACCCACGTACACCTGCTGGAACCGGCGCTCGAGGGCCGCATCCTTCTCAATCCGCTCGCGGTACTCGTCCAGCGTGGTGGCGCCCACCATGCGCAATTCACCGCGGGCGAGCATGGGCTTGAGCATGTTGCCCGCGTCCATCGCGCCTTCGGCCGCGCCCGCCCCGACGACCGTATGCAGCTCGTCGATGAACGTGATGACCTGGCCTTCGCTGTCCTTGATCTCGCTCAGCACGGCCTTCAGCCGTTCCTCAAACTCGCCCCGGTACTTGGCGCCCGCCACCATCGCACCGAGGTCAAGCGCCACCAGCCGCTTTCCGCGCAGCGATTCGGGAACGTCTCCGGCGACGATCCGCTGTGCCAGGCCCTCGACGACGGCGGTCTTGCCGACGCCCGGCTCGCCGATGAGCACCGGGTTGTTCTTGGTCCGCCGGGACAGGACCTGGATGACCCGGCGGATCTCTGAGTCCCTGCCGATGACCGGGTCGAGCTTCCCGTCGCGTGCGCGCTCGGTCAGGTCGACGCCGTACTTCTCGAGCGCCTTGTAGGTGCCCTCTGGATCCTCGGACGTGACCTTGGCACTCCCGCGCACCTTCTGGAATGCGCCGAGCAGCTCGGCAGGGCCCGCCCCCACCCGGCGCAGCAGCGCGGCGATGTCCCCGCCGTCTGCGGCCAAGCCGACGAGCAGGTGCTCAGTCGACACGTACTCGTCCTGCAATTCGCGAGCGCGCTGTCCAGCGGTGTTGAGCACGGTGGCGAGCTGGCGTGACAGCCCGGGAACGCTCACCGTCTGCCCGGCGGCACGGGGCAGTCTCGCGAGCACCTCCTCGGCCTGGCGCCGCACCTCGGCCGGATCAGCGCCGATGCCGCGCAGCAGCGGCGCGGCGGTGCCACCCGGCTGCTCCACGAGGGTTACCAGCAAGTGCGCCGGGTCGACATGCGGGTTGCCGTCCACGGTGGCGCGGCGCGCCGCGGCGGAGAGCGCCTCCTGGCTCTTGCGCGTCAGTTTCTCATCCATCACGTTTTTCCTGATTCAGTTGTCGGTGGCGGCCACGCCTGTGGGCGGCCCGCGGCGCCCGTCCGGCGGACCGGCACAAGCTCAGCCCCTTCCTTCGTGGCCCGGCGCAGCCCGGCGAGCCGGGCGGCCACGGCGCGGGTGGATTCGAGCTCCGCGCGTAGCTGGGCGATTTCCGCGCGCATTTCCGCAGCAAGCAGCCGGACCTCCGTGAGCTCGTTCTCCAGTTCGAGAATCCGCTTGATGCCGGACAGGTTCACGCCCTCTTCCTGCGAAAGCCGTTGAACTTCGCGCAGCAAGAGGATGTCCCGCATCGAATAGCGGCGGCCCCGTCCGGCCGCCCGGCCCGGCGACACCAGCCCGAGACGGTCGTAGCTGCGCAGGGTCTGCGGATGCAGCCCGGACAGCTGCGCGGCCACCGAGATGACATAGACGGGCGTGTCATCGGACAGGCCGAACGGGTCGCTGAACGCCATCTCAGCTCCCGCGCGCCCGCTGCAGCAGCTCATCCCTGGGGTTGTGGCCGCCAAGGGCCTTCTCGAACCGCTCGAGTGCCTCGGCAGCCTTGCCGTTGACGTTCTGCGGTACGGCCACCTCCACCGTGACAAGCAGGTCACCGGTCGTCCCGTCGCTGCGGCGGGTGCCACGGCCGCGCACCCGGAGAGTGCGCCCGTTCGGCGTGCCCGGCGGGATGCGCAGGGTCACGGGAATGCCCCGGTGTGTCGGCACCTTGATCTCGGCACCCAGGACCGCCTCCGGGAACGTGACGGGTACCGAGATGGTCAGGTTGTCACCGGACCTGCCGAAGATCGGATGAGGCTTCACGTGGACGTGAACGTACAGGTCGCCGGCGGGGCCGCCGCGCTCGCCCGGCGCGCCCTTGGCCTTCAGCCGGATCCGCTGGCCATCCTTAACGCCTGCGGGGATGCGCGCCTGGATAGTGCGGGTGCTCATGGCCCGGCCGCTGCCCGAACACGACGGGCACGGGTCATCGACGATGAGGCCGCGGCCGCGGCACTCCTTGCAAGGCTCGGAGATGCCGAAGCCGCCGAGATTCTTGCTGGCTTGGCCGGATCCCTCGCACGACGGGCAGACCCTGGGAACGGTGCCCGACTTGGCCCCGGTGCCGTGGCACGTCGGGCACGCGCCTTCTCCGGTCAGCCGCAGCGGGACCGTGACGCCGTCGACCGCGTCGCTGAACGAGAGCGTGGCCTCCGTCTCCACGTCGGTGCCCCGGCGCGGCCTATGCTGCTGGGTGCCACCCCGGCCGCCGAACATGCCGCCGAGCAGGTCACCAAGGCGCCCGCCGGTCCCCGATGACCCGAACAGGTCACCGAGGTCGAAGTTGAAACCACCGCCACCTGGCCCGCCGCCCGGCGTGCCGACGCGGAAGCGATCCGCCCCGAACAGTGTCCTTGCCTCGTCGTACTCCTTGCGGCGCTTCTCATCGGACAGTGTGTTGTACGCCTCGGAGATCTCCTTGAACCGTTCCTCTGACTTGCCCTCGCCCTTGTTCGCGTCCGGGTGGTACTTGCGCGCCAGCTTCCTGTAGGCCTGCTTGATCTCGTCAGCGCTGGCAGTCTTCGCGACGCCGAGGACCTTGTAATAGTCCTTCTCGAGATAGTCCTTCGTGCTCACCTCTTGCTATCCGTTTCCCGCGGCATCAGCTACCGCGATCCTGCGGCGTCTCCGGCTCTAGCTGCGGGGGCCGGGGGCGCTCACTCGCGAGGCCGCCCGGCTCGCCGCCGTCGTAGTCCCCGCCAGGTTCGGCGACCGCCACCCGCGACGGGCGCAGGATCCGCTCACCCACCTTGTAGCCAGGCTGAAGGATCTGCACGCACGTCGGCTCGCTCACCTCATCGGAGAACGAGTGCATCAACGCCTCGTGCACGTTCGGGTCGAACGGCTCGCCCCGCTCGCCGTACCGCGAGAGGCCGAGCTTTCCCGCAGCCGCCTCGATGGACTCGGCCACCGACTTGAAACCGCCTGCCAGCTCACCGTGCTCCCTGGCCCGGCCGATGTTGTCCAAGATTGGCAGCAATTCGGTGAGCACGTTGGCCAGGGCCTGCTCACGGACGGCAACCCTGTCCCGCTCCACCCGCTTGCGGTAGTTCGCGTACTCCGCCTGCACGCGCTGCAGGTCGACAGTGCGCTCGGCGAGCTGGGCGGCGAGTTGCGCCGCGGCGGCCGCACCGGTGGCCTCATCTCCGGTAGCGGCATGCCGCGGTACATGCTCGCCCTTGTCGCGGCCTGGCGCCGCTTCGTCCGGGCGATTCTGCTGCGCGGGCTCGCGCACCTTCCCGGTCACTGGGTCGATACGCCGCCGGTCACGGATGACCGGCCGCGCATCGGTCTCGTCAGGTGACGTCATCAGGCAGCCCCTGAGTCTCGCTTGTCTTTGCCCTCGTCCACGATCTCGGCGTCGACGACCTCGTCGTCACTACCAGCGCCCGGCGCTTCCTGGCTGCCGTCACCGGCCGGCCTGGCGCTCTCATGCGCGCTCTGTGACTGTGCGTAGATCGCTGTGCCCATCTTCTGGCTCACCTGGGCGGTCTTCTCAGACGCCGTCTTGATCGCCTCGATGTCGCTACCCTCGAGGGCTTCCTTGAGCTCCTTGACCGCGGCCTCGACCTCCGACTTGATGTCCTCGGGGATCTTCTCCGCGTTCTCGGCGAGGAACTTCTCCGTGGTGTAGGCGAGCGAATCTCCCTGGTTGCGGGTCTCCGCTTCCTCGCGCCGCTGGCGGTCCTCCTCGGCGAACTTCTCCGCCTCGGCCATCATCCGCTGGATGTCGTCCTTGGGCAGTGCCGAGCCGCCGGAGATGGTCACCGACTGTTCCTTGCCCGTGCCGAGGTCCTTCGCAGTCACGTTCACGATGCCGTTGGCGTCGATGTCGAAGGCGACCTCGATCTGCGGCACGCCACGCGGCGCCGGTGCGATGCCAGTCAGCTCGAACATGCCGAGCTTCTTGTTGTACTGGGCAATCTCACGCTCACCCTGGAATACCTGGATCTGCACTGAGGGCTGGTTGTCATCGGCTGTCGTGAAGATCTCCGACCGCTTGGTCGGGATGGTCGTATTGCGCTCGATGAGCTTGGTGAAGATGCCGCCCTTGGTCTCGATACCAAGCGACAGCGGTGTCACATCAAGCAGCAGAACGTCCTTGACCTCGCCCTTGAGCACGCCGGCCTGCAGGCACGCGCCCACCGCTACAACCTCGTCCGGGTTGACGCCCTTGTTCGGCTCCTTGCCCCCGGTCAGTTCCTTGACCAGGTTCACGACCGCGGGCATCCGGGTGGAGCCGCCGACAAGTACCACGTGGTGGATGTCGCTGAGCTTGACCCCGGCGTCCTTGATGACCTGCTGGAAGGGGCCCTTGCACCGGTCGAGCAGCTCGGATGTCATCCGCTGGAACTCGGCGCGGGTCAGCTTGGCGTCGAGGTGCAGCGGGCCTTCAGCCGAGGCGGTGATGTAGGGCAGGTTGATCTGCGACTCGGTCGAGCTTGACAGCTCGATCTTCGCCTTCTCCGCGACCTCACGCAGCCGCTGCAGCGCCATCTTGTCCTTGGACAGGTCGATGCCGTGGCCGTTCTTGAAGTCGCTGACCAGCCAGTCCACGACGCGCTGGTCCCAGTCGTCGCCGCCCAGGTGGTTGTCACCACTGGTGGCCTTGACCTCAACGACGCCCTCACCCACCTCGAGCAGGGAGACGTCGAAGGTACCCCCGCCAAGGTCGAAGACGAGGATGGTGGCCTCGCTCTCCTTGTCCAGGTGGTACGCGAGCGCCGCCGACGTCGGCTCGTTGATGATCCGCAGCACGTTGAAGCCCGCGATCTGCCCGGCCTCCTTGGTGGCCTGGCGCTGGGCGTCATTGAAGTACGCTGGCACCGTGATCACCGCGTCGGTGATCTTCTCACCGAGGTAGGACTCCGCGTCCCTCTTTAGCTTCTGCAGGATGAACGCGCTGATCTGCTGGGCGCTGAAGGTCTTGTCGTCGATCTTTACGGACCAGTTGGTGCCCATGTGGCGCTTGACCGAGCGGATGGTCCTGTCCACATTGGTGACGGCCTGACGCTTGGCGACCTCGCCGACGAGTACTTCCTGGTTCTTGGCGAAGGCCACCACGGACGGCGTGGTCCGTGACCCCTCCGCGTTGGCGATGACCGTGGGCTCGCCGCCTTCGAGGACCGCGACGACGGAGTTGGTCGTCCCCAGGTCAATCCCTACCGCACGTGCCATGAGCAGTCCTTATCTTGATCGTTTGTTGAAGTTGAGTAGCTCGGCCTCAAGATTGCCGCGCCACCATCAAGGTGTCAAATCAGTTGAGTCTACCCGGCTCAACCCTGGCCCGTGGGCCAAAATTCCGCCGACTAGCAGGTAACGGCCAGCAGTTAGGGAGAAGCGCTTCGCTGGCGTCTACGCAGAGTATTACCGGCGGGTCTTCGCCCACGTCGTGAGCAGGCATGGCCGGGAGGCGCGGTCGTACGCACTCGTCACGGCCGCAGCGGTGCTGGCGAGCTACCTGCTGGTTAGGGCGATCACCGAGCCGGGCGGGCGCTGGCTTGCCTGCTTGCCATCGGGCTGGCGGGCGGGGCGGCGCCACTCGTCATTATCGCGCTGAGCGTGCTCGGGGGCTGTGCGGTAGCAGTCTCGGCCGCGCGCAGCAGCCCGGCCCGCTGCTGACCTGGCTGAGCGCGCCCTGGCTGATCCTGCCACCGGCGATCCTGTTCACCGTGTCCAGGGTCGAGCCCGCCTACTTGCCCGTTACCTCGTGTGCTGCCTCCCCGCGGTCGCCTTGCTTGCTGGTGCCGGCCTTGCCGCGATCGGCAGGCGGTGGCTGATCGCCGCGGTGGCCCCCCAGCCGCCCTGCTCGTCCTGCGAAGGTCATCAGGGCCTGGCTCGTCGAAATGGGCACCCTCGTTTCGACCCCGCTGCCATTCTCCGGACCTGCTTCCGGCACATCCAGTCCTAGCAGATCAGCGATATCGCGGTCCGGCTCTGCGCGCGTCTCACGGTGCCTGCCAGGGCTCGCCGCAGCCAGCGTGGCCGCCCGCCCGCTGCCGATGGTGCCATCATCAGCTCGGGTGCGAGCTAGCGGCAGCCGTTCAGGATAAGTTAGCTAGCCCGGGCCCGGATGGGCGTTCCGTCGCCGTGGCTCCTTAATCCGCGTACGTGTTAGCTGCGGGCCTTTCGTCCGTGTTATCTGTGGGTCTTTGGTCCGTGGCCTTGGCTGCCTCGCCTGTGGTGTTCTGGCTGTGACGTCTTGCTTGTCGCGTCGCATCTGCGGGGTCACACGGGCCTCGTGAGGCGACCCAAAGTTACTGCCCGGTAGTTTTTCCGCCCTGGCGGGTCGGCGCACGCCCGCAAGAAGATCATGGGAGCGCAGGCCAGCGGATAACGCTGGCGCCCTACGCCGTACTGGAGGCCCTTGTGACTCTGCGAATCGTCATCGGCCTGACCATGACCGCGATCGCGCTCGCACTCGCGGGCTATCGGGTGTGGTGGCTGTACCGCCTCGCCAACAGCGGCCAGCCGGCGCCCGAGCGCCTTGCCGCTGCCCGGCGGCACCCAGGGCGCGACACCGAAGTCGAGGTCACCGAGGTACTCGGCCAGCGCAAGCTGCTGAAATGGACGGTCCCCGGACTCGCGCATTTCTTCGTGTTCTGGGGCTTCCTGGTACTCCTCACCGTGTACATCGAGGCGTACGGCGCGCTGTTCAGCAAGAATTTCGCGATTCCCGGCATCGGCACCTCGCCGGTGCTCGGCTTCCTGCAGGACTTCTTCGCCCTCGCCGTCCTTGTGGGGATCATCGTCTTCGCGGTCATCCGGATCGTTGATTCGCCCGAGCGGCTCGGCCGTAAATCACGGTTTACCGGCTCGCACCTCAGTGGGGCCTGGCTGATCCTGTTCATGATCTTTCTCGTGATCTTGACGATGTTCTGGTTCCGCGGCGCCTCGGTCAACGCGGGCAACTTCCCGTTCGACGACTGGGCGTTCATGTCGCACGCGAGCGCGTATGTGCTGCACCCGCTGGGCGTTGGAGTGAATAGCGACCTCGAGACCATCGGGTTGCTGCTGCATATCGCTGTCATGCTCGTCTTCCTTGTCATCGTTGTTCGCTCCAAGCACCTGCATATCTTCGTGGCGCCGTTGAACGTGCTTTTCGCCCGGCGGCCTGACGGGCTGGGCCCGCTCGAGCCGATGCGCAGCAACGGCAAGGTGCTGGACTTCGAGGAAGCGGATCCGGACACCGATGTGTTCGGTCGCGGGAAGATCGAGGACTTCACCTGGAAGGGCCTGCTCGACATGGGCACCTGCACCGAGTGCGGGCGATGCCAGTCGCAGTGTCCGGCCTGGAACACGGGCAAGCCCCTTTCGCCGAAGATGGTGATGCTCGACCTGCGGGATCACGCCCTGGCGAAGGCGCCATACCTGCTCGCCGGATCCGACGAGGCGCGGGAGAAGTTGCCAGATGCGGTCAAGGCCGAGGCGGCCAGGCCATTGGTGGGCAACGAGGCGGAACACGGCGTGATCGACCCGGACGTGCTCTGGTCGTGCACGACCTGTGGTGCGTGCGTCGAGCAGTGCCCGGTCGACATCGAGCACATCGATCACATCGTGGATATGCGCCGCCACCAGGTACTCATCGAGTCAAGCTTCCCGCCCGAGGCGTCGACGCTGCTGAAGAACCTGGAGAACAAGGGCAACCCGTGGGGCCTCGGTGAGATGGCGCGGGTCGAATGGATGGAGGGCCTCGACTTCGAGGTGCCGGTCGTGGACGGGAAGATCGGCGACGACGTCGAGTACCTGTTCTGGGTCGGCTGCGCAGGAGCGCTGGAGGACCGGGCCAAGAAGACCACCAAGGCGGTCGCCGAGTTGTTCCACATCGCCGGGGTGAAATTCGCCGTGCTGGGGCCGATGGAGGCGTGCACCGGCGACCCGGCCCGCCGGATGGGCAACGAATTCCTGTTCTCCATGCTCGCTCAGCAGAACATCGAGACGCTCAACGAGGCGGGGGTGCGGAAGATAGTCGCGAGCTGCCCGCACTGTTTCAACTCGCTCGCCAGGGAATATCCGCAACTTGGCGGGACGTACGAGGTGATCCATCACACCCAATTGCTGGCTCGCCTGGTGAAAGAAGGGCGGCTCGTCCCCGCCGCGCCGATCGAGGAGAAGATCACGTACCACGACCCGTGCTACCTCGGTCGGCACAACAAGGTATACACACCGCCGCGGGAGATCATGGCTAACGTGCCCGGCGTTGAGGCGCAGGAGATGCACAGGTGCCGCGAGCGCGGGTTCTGCTGCGGTGCGGGTGGCGCCCGGATGTGGATGGAAGAGAACATCGGCAAGCGCATCAACAACGAGCGGATCGACGAGGCACTCAGCACGAATCCGGACACGGTGTCCACAGCGTGCCCGTTCTGCCTGGTCATGCTAGGCGATGCGATCAACGAGAAGAAGGGCGGGGGCGGGGCGAAGGACTCGCTCGAGGTGGTGGACGTTTCGCAGTTGCTGATGCGCTCGGTGAAGGTGCCCGGCGGTCCGGACGTCGGCGGGCCGAATGGTCACGGCGTGTCGGGCAACGGTGCGGTTGGTGACGGTGCGGTCGGTGACGGTGAGCGTGCGAGCGGCGAGAGCCCGGTCGGCGATGTCGCGACCGGCGACGGCCCGAAGGGCAGCGGTCCGGATCTGAGTAGTCCATCTGGATAGTAGCGGGCTCTCATACTCATGTGCGGCACCCTCGCGATCCGATCACGAGGGCATGATCAGACCCATCCGGGACGTCGACGTTCACGCTGGCAGAGTGCGTGGCCTGCGGTGCGTCGGGTGGCTTAGCATTTGCCCGCCACCGGGCGCTCAGACCTTCGAGCGGTAGAAGTTCAGGTAGGAGCGAGATGGCGTCGGGCCGCGCTGGTCCTGGTAGCGGGAGCCATAAACGGCTGAGCCGTAGGGATGCTCGGCGGGCGAACTGCACC
Organism: Streptosporangiaceae bacterium; assembly: GCA_035517695.1. Lineage (GTDB taxonomy): Bacteria > Actinomycetota > Actinomycetes > Streptosporangiales > Streptosporangiaceae > DATFVJ01. The sequence continues at coordinate 53,013 of DATIYI010000082.1, read as the reverse complement.
GGAAAAGGCACAGCTGCCCGATCTTCATGCCTGGCCATAGCTTGATCGGCAGCGTCGCGACATTCGACAGCTCGAGCGTTACGTGGCCGGAGAATCCGGGATCGATCCACCCCGCGGTCGAGTGCGTCAGCAGCCCCAGCCTGCCGAGGCTCGACTTGCCCTCCAGGCGCCCCGCAAGGTCCGCCGGCAGCGAGACAACCTCGTAGGTGGAGGCGAGCACGAACTCGCCCGGGTGCAGCACGAAGGGCTCGTCGTCGGCGGTTTCCACCAGGCGGGTCAGGTCAGGCTGCTCCACCGCTGGGTCGATGTGCGGATACCGGTGGTTCTCGAACACCCGGAAATAACGATCCAGCCGGACGTCCACGCTGGACGGCTGGACGAGTTCCGGTGCGAAGGGATCGAGCTTGATCCGTCCTGACTCGATCTCCGCTCTGATGTCTCGGTCGGAGAGCAGCACGCTGGCAACCTACCGGTTCCGGTACGATGTCGGGGCGATGGCAGTGCGGCAGTGCCGTGTCGGCGCGAAGACTCGGTGACCTGCCTGGCCCGCGCGGGTGTAGTTCAATGGCAGAACATCAGCTTCCCAAGCTGACAGTGGGAGTTCGATTCTCCTCACCCGCTCCAGCTACGTTCCTGCAGGTCAGAGTGTGTGTCTCGACTCTGGGCCTCGATCGCTATCATCCCATCTTTGATCTTGCGGGCCAATTAACGGGCCATTAGCCCACCGGGGCGAGCGTCCCGGCCTCGCCGTCGTCATCATCGTCGTTGGCCTGTTCGGCCTGGACGTGGGAGTCGATCGCGCGGGTGATCGACTGGTCCGGGCCGCGCGCCTCGTGCTGGTAGATCATGGCCGCCCGCTCGCTGTCGTGGCCCATCCGCGCCATGAGATCACGCAGCCCCGCGCCGCTGGACGCCGCGAACGTGTTGCCCGTATGCCGCAGATCATGAAAATGCAGGCCCTCGCCGCGCATTGTCTGGGCTCGCCGCTCCAGCCTCAACGGTGCTCCGCATCCCGCTGCACGGGACGCGTCTTCGGCGCACCGTTGACCCTGGAGACCTCTGCCAGCCCAGCGGGCCTGACGGCGAGGGGCAGGTCAGAGGCCAGGCCCCGATCGGCCGCCACATTGGCCGAGGTCCGGATCGACTGCGCGTCGATGAGCGCCGCCGACGGCTGCTCACCGCGGCCCGCCGCCTTGCGCACCCGGCGGCGCAACTCATCGTGGATCGCCTCGGTGGTGCCGTCCTTTTCCCACTTGGCGTAATAGTCGTAGACCGTCTTGTACGGCGGGAAGTCGTGCGGCAGGTATTCCCAGGCGATCCCGGTCCGGTTCACATACAAGATCGCGTTGACGATCTCCCGTAAGTCATGAACGGGCCCGGCCAATCCCAGCCCGGCATCAGCCCGCCACTCAGCCAAGATCGGCTCGATCAGCGCCCAGCGGGCATCGGACAGATCGCTACGGTACGCACGGCGAGAAGTCATGACGGCGATCTTTAGCACGCCATACCCCGAAAGTGTGGGACCTCGTTAACGGATTTCCCAGCACACGGACAGACGGGCATCACTGTGGATCAGATGCCCTCTTAGGGCGACAGGTGCTTGGTGAAAAACGCGGTGATGCGGCGGCGCGCGTCTTGGGCTGACGGCTTGTGATACTTGGCCGCCCCGGCGAAGGCGCCCATCACCACGAATAGAAATGGCGAGCGGTCACCGGCGGTCTCGTGGTCGTTGAGGAAGGCGTGCCCGGCGCCGGGGTACTCCTTAACGTCGTGGTCTACCGCCAGTTCGTCCAGGACGCGGCTGAGCTTGGCGGCGGTTCCGCGGTTGGCCCGGTCGTTGGCGCCGTAGCTGCCGACGATGGGACAGGCGCCCGTCAAGACGGCTGGGGAGTAGGTGTCCTTGGGCACGCCGACACCGTAGTTCACGCTGGAAGCTGAGAACCCGTGGCCGGGGGCGAGCAGCAGGGCGAACCCGCCGCCGATGCAAAAGCCGATGACGCCGATCTTGCCGGTGCAGTCGTCGCGGGCGGCCAGCCAGTTCCGCACCGCATCCACGTCTTCGAACGCGCGGCCCCTTCGGGCACGCAGGTCATTGCTGAGGGCGCGCAGGCATCGCATTGTCCCGCCGCCCCCGGCAAACAGATCCGGCGCGACCGCGAGAAGGCCCTCGCTGGCCAGCCAATCGGCCTGATTACGCAGGTCCTGGCTCATGCCCAGGGCGTCATGGATGACCACCACCGCGGGCCACGGTCCCAGGCCGGAAGGAGCGGCAAGGTAGGCAGGCAGCGGCCCACGAGCGGACGGAATCGTCACGTCGGTCATCACGCCTCCCCACCGGCCAGCGTCAAAGGACCGGCAGCACGCCAGGGACCGGTGAAGCTCATCATCCACTCCACGCCCCGGCTCGTCACCTCCACCGCCGGGTACTCGTGCGCACAGCAAGATCGACGTGCCATTAGCGTGCGATTAGACAGGGACACGGGTGGCCGCCAACGGCTATCCACGGACACACGACTGCCCAGATAAGCCTGCTGCCCCGTCCGATGACGGCACTTTGCAGGCAGGGGATCCGCCCTCCTCGCTGCACGATTGTCTCGGCCGAGTCCTCCGAGTCAAGGCCAAGCCGCTGCGCGGTCGCTTGCGCGAGCCTCGGCGCGGCGGCCACGGCCAAGGGCGGGCAGCTATCAGGAGGGAGGGGGGAGGACCAGCGCACGGGCAGCCGGGCGACGCTCATTTCCGCACTCAGAGGTTGCTGGCCAGGAATGTCTTCAGCGCGGCGCGCAGCTGGGCAGAGAACGGAAGCGACTCGTTGAAGTCCGCCGGGTTTTTGCTGATGTCTTCTTTGAGGAAGTGGTCGACCCCGTTGAGGTGCACGTAGTCGAGCCTGGCTGCGGCCTTCGTCAGGCCTGCGGCGAGGTGGTTTACCTGGGCGCATCCGAAATAGTTGTCGGCGTTGCTGCAGGTGAGCAGTACCGCTGTGTGCGCGGGAAGCTTGGCGGCAACCACGGCGGGGTCGTAGCGGTCGATCTGCGAGAGCTCCAGCGGCGTGCCCATGCCGTCGCGGTCAAACGTGCCCGCCACCCCATCGGGCAGGCGCGCCGGAAGGGTGCCTGTGCGGCGTAGCGACGCGATCGCCCAGGCGATCGCCTGCCCGAGGCTGTGCGCCTGGGCGGCGCTGATCTGACCGTTCTGGACGTCACGCGTGAGCGACGCGATCGACGACTGCCCGACCACGTCGAGGAATCGGATGGGAACCGGCTCGAGCAGCCCGACTGCGCGGACCTTGGGCGCATGACCGGCCAGCCCGGAGGCGAGCAGCAGCGCGTAGATCCCGCCCAGGCTGTGCCCGAACACCGCCAGCCGGGCTCGATCGGTCTGCCGCTGCTCGGCCAGGAAGTTTAGCGCGCCGACGGCCTCTTGCTCGTAGGGCCTGATCCCGGCCCGCCCGGGATGCGCGGCATACCGGCCCCATCCGGTCTGCCCGCTGCCCAGCTTGTCGTAGCGCAGGCTTGCCACACCGTCGGCCGACAGCCAGCTGGCCGCCACCCTGAGCAGGTTGCGGTCCAGCTGGCCCGGGGCGTTGTCGTTGCGGTCGGTCGCCGTCCCGCTGCCTCCCAGTAGCACGGCAGCCGGGATCGCGCCAGCGGCTCCATTGCTGGGATGGGTGTATGTCCCGTAGATCGTGACCCCGCCCGCCTCGAACGTGACCGGCTGAGCCACCCACCCCGGCGCCAGCGTGGGGATCATGCTCGCGGGCGACGCCGTCGGCGCCAGTTCCTGCGCCTCGATGTTGTCGATCCGGCCGTAGGTGTCCACCGGCAGTGCGATGCGGAACCGCTGTGCCCCGCGGATCGACACGACGAACACCACGAAGTTGGGCCGCGTGCTCGTGACAGACACCAGGCGGAGCTGCCCGGCCCCGGCGAGCCTGGCGTTGATGAAAGCTGGCGGCGCCTTGGCGAGAAACGCCGGAGCGAAATGGGCGCGGATCGCGGCATCGGGAATCGGTAGCCGTCCGAGTGCGTGGAAGAGCCACCGCGCCTGGCCACCTGCCGGAGTGCCCGGGAACGCCGGTACAGAACCCGGCGATGGCTGAGCGCTGCCGCCGCACCCGGCCAGCACAACCATGACAGCCGTAGCCAGGAGAGCAGACCTGCGCCACCCGGCCGTTCTTGACCGAAGCCGACCCGTGGCCTTCGCAGGTGCCGGGCCGGAGATTGCAGTGGCCTCAGCTCCGTCGCCTGGAGGGCCCAGCCTAGCGAGCCTCATCACGCCCTCGCCTTCCGATGAGGCTCCAGCCGAGCAGGTCCTGATAGCGGCGACGCCGTCAAGGTCCCCGCGCGGGAACCGCATCTGCCGGAGGCGCCCACTTCACATCAGGGCGGTCGCTTACGGACCGACAAGGCCGCCTCCCTAATTTGAGCCTGTCCGCAAGATGCCCGAGCGGTCAGGGCCGCACGACCCGCCAGCTCGGGACCTAAGGACGGAGCAGCCACGATCCGTACCATACGCAGAATGATCTTGACCGCAATCGCTGACAGCGGCCCGATAAAGCAAGGGCAGCGGCATAAATCCGCACGACCGCATCATCATCAAAAGCACTTTCCGCTTTCCGTGCCCGATGGCGCTCACTGCGCCTTCTGCCGGACCTAAGCTCCCGCCTGGCTATCTTGTCGAGGGTCTCGGCGTGGTCTCGGCGAGCGGGAGACCGGATGACATTGCCAGTTCTGATGGCGATCGCCGGCGCGATCGGCCCGATCCGCGCGAGGGCGAGGGCTGGGCGAGGGCACCGTGTACTGGCGCGTCCTGATGCGCGATCAGCCCCAGGTGGCGGACCTTGCTCGCCAGGCCCGGTAAGGGCTGGCACCGTTCGGTGCGGGCCTGCGCATGACGCGTCTCGAATGGCTGCGCTGCACATGACCACCCCTGGCCGCCAGCTCACCCCCATGACGGTCGTGCCCGTACAGATTCCCAAGCTGACAGTGGGACTTCGGTTCCCCTTAACCGCTCCAAGACGACTGCGCTGACCCAGAGACTTCCTCGCCCGGGAGGCGATTTGTGCCTCAGTATGTTCGGTCAGCTCGCGGCGCTTATTGGGCGAATGTCATCGAGGGCAGGGCCGCGAGCCGATCCTTCTCGACCTCAGGGTCGTAGCGAACCCGCAGATTCATCCAGAACCGCTCCGAGGTACCGAAGTAGCGGGCGAGCCGTAGCGCGGTATCGGCGGTGATGCGGCGCTGACTGTGCACGATCTCGTTACGTGGTCCGGCGGTCCGCCGGCTCGGTATCGCTGTCAGCGCAGCACCCTTCGAGGCATCAACGCGCCGATGAGCCAGAAGATCGGAAGGAACAAGCCCACGATGAACATGACCCAGTGGCCCTTCCGTAGCGAAATGATACCGAGAGTGACGAGCAGCACGAAGTAGATGATGCCGCCACTAGTGATCCAAACCATTGCGACCCTCCCCCTTGCGAGCCTTGCCTGCGGCCACCCTACGTGCTCCGCGCACTGGCGGACCCCGGACCGCATCCGCCACCTTCCGCGACCCTGATGGCAACCGGTTCAGGGTGGTCGAGCGACGCTGACATCGCCGGGGCGGAAACCCCGTCCCCGACGCCAGAGCGGGAGCCAGGAACGGGAGCCAGGAACGGGAGTGTAGGAAGGGGAGACGGAAAGGGCTGCCAAAAGGGGGAGACTAGGCCGATGTCGGACCGGCCATTGCGCTGGGTCCGTCATCGTGACCGGTTTCCTGTGCCGGTTTCGTCGCCGCCTTGGCCTCGGGAGGCGTCGCTCGGTCGAGCTCGATCAGCCGGTAGCAGAGTTCTACCAGCACGAGGCCAAGAGCCGCTTCGATCAGGCCCTCCGCGACTCCATGAATGGCCAGGAACTCCAGGATTCTGCCAAGGTCGGCTGAATGAGGGACGGCGGCAGGCAGTTCCCCGGCTATGAGTACGGGCAGCGTCGCGAGCAGGAAAACTCCCCAGAAGTGCTTGCGGACTAGGTGGGCAGACCGGCGCAGGGCGTCGCACACCCGCCGGTGCTCGATCTCGATCACCGGGCCGACGACCGCCAGCAGGTTGAGCGCTATCAGTCCGGGGATGATCAGCGCGATCAACCCGACGACCACCAGCAGGACTACCATTAGGTCCGCGCAGATCAGGCGGCGCCACGGCAGGTTACGCAGTACATCGCTGATAGAGGCATGCTCCTGACGATTCTCTGCCTCGCCCACCAGCCGGCTCAGAAATCCTGCCAGGAACACCACGCCAAGGACGCTGACACTCGACGCGCCCAAATCAGCCAGGATGGCGGCCGGCACGTTCGTCCGGTCGACCAGATCGTGGGCAGCCGTCTCAAGCAGCGCCGCCGCCGTGGACACCACGATCGCGACGGCGACAATCCGCCAAAAGCTGCGGCGCCCCGCGCGGGCCGCCGCAGCGACGATCGCGCGGATGCCTAGCGCCGGGGCCCGGCGCTTCGGGTCGCTACGGTGGGGAGTCACCCAATGCCTGCGCTGCCTAAAGCTGGATCTGGAACTAACGTGCCAGGTCAGGCTAGCCCAGACGCCAATCAGGCTGGTGCCCGCGCGGCGCTAGGGGCTTCGCCGTCAGAGCTCGTGACCACCGGCTGCGGGTGGCCAGGCGATGAGCGGCTTTCCGATCTCCCAGTCGTGTCCGAAGGGGTCAAGGATCCGCCCCAGGCGCCAGCCATGCTGGTCGGCGGCCGGGTAGACCTCGGCGGCGCCGGCCGCGACGGCCCGATCGGTCACGCCGCCCGGATCACCGGCGGCTCCGCGTCCACGAGCAGCGCTACCGTGAGTCCCGGGCGGTATGCCCGGCACCGCCAGGCGCGGGCATGGCCCGGGCTCGGCCATCGCGCCCAAACCCACGCCGCTGATCGGCTAAGCGGTCTCCGCCCTGCTGCGAGACGAAGTCCTTGCCTCGGATCGTGGCGAGGGCAAGTACGCCCGATACGAGCGCGATGAGCGCCGCGATGAGCAAGATCCTGTCGAGGCCCGCGGTAAAGGCGGCCTTGGTGATCATTCCCACGGTGCCCTTTGCCGGGGCAGGCAGTTGCCCGATCACCTGCCTGGCGTCTCCTGATCGCACCGCAGTGGCGATCTTCGGGCCGCGGGCGGACAGCCCGGGCACGGCCGCCACCTTGACAAGGACCTCGTTGGTGACCTTGTTCGCGAACAGGGTCCCTAGCAGGGCTATGCCGGTGGCGATTCCGACCTGCCTGAAGGTCGAGTTGATGCCGGAAGCCATGCCTGACCGTTCCGGTTTCACCACGCCCACCGCGGTCGAGGCGAGCGGCGGATTGACCATGCCCACACCGGCGCCAGCCACGAGAAGGCCGGGGACGACGTGGGTCCAGGACGAACCCACGTCGAGTCCGCGCATCAGCAGAAGTCCCACGCCGACAACGAGCAGGCCGGGCCCGATCAACAGACGCACCGGGACGCGCGAGGACAACCGTCCAGCTATGGCGGATGTCGCCAGGATTCCGCCGGAGAGCACCAGCAATCGCACGCCGGTCGCCAGCGCGCTGTAACCGAGGATGTCTTGCAGGTACAGCACCAGGTACAGCAGGACGGAGAAGATCGAGGCGCTGAGGCCGAATGCCGCGATCGAGCCGCCGCTGAACGTCGGCAGCGCGAAGAGCTTCAGGTCGAACATGGGATGGCTGCCCCGCCGCTCCACCACGAGGAACGCAAGCAGCAATATCGCTGCGGCCGCCAGGCAGCCGATCACCACGCTGTCGGTGAAGGACCGCTCGCTGGATTCGATCAACGCGTAGACCAGGCTCGACAGTGCCAACGTGAACAGCGCGAAACCTGCCCAGTCGGGCCTGCGGGCGTGCGGCGTGCGTGTCTCCGCGACCTCGAGTACGACGATGACGATGGCCAGGATCCCGATGGGGAGGTTGACGAAGAAAATCCACCGCCACGACAGGCCGGATGTCAGCACGCCGCCAAGCAATGGCCCGATCGCCACGGCCAGGCCGGTGATCGCACCCCAGACGCCAAAAGCGACGCCCCTGTCCTTGCCACGGAACGCGCCGGCGAGCAGGGCGAGCGACACGGAGAACATCACTGCCCCGCCGACGCCTTGCAGCGCGCGGGACAGTTGGAGCATGAGGGTGCTGGTAGCCACGCCGCACAACAGCGACGAGCCGGTGAAAACGACAAGGCCGATGATGTAGAGGAGCCGTCTTCCGTACATGTCGGCCAGGCTGCCGGCCGTCAGCAGGAGGGCCGCAAGGCTCAGTGCGTAGGCATCCACGACCCATTGCAGGCCGGAGAAGCTCGAGTGCAGTGCCTGCTGGATGTCCGGCAGCGCGACGTTCACGATCGTGATGTCAAGGAGCAGCATGAAGGTGCCTAGGCACACCGCGACCAGCGTCCACCATTTGTTGCGCGTTTTCTTGGCCGCGTGGTCCTCGCCGCGGCCGGCATCCTGACCAGCGTGATCCAGGTCATGAAGGCGTTGCTTCGCTTGCCACTCTGCGTGAGCGCCGGTCACCATACCCTCGCTTGGTCGCTGGTTCGAAAGCCTCGGGCAACAGCGCGCCCGCGGCCGCTAGCGTGCACGAGACGCGTGGAAGCAAGACACGTACCCGAGAACACATTCACGCACCTGCGTGACCTCAGCCTAGGCGACGCGGCGCTGACCTTCCCATGGCCCGCGCCCGAACTGCTCACAGCACAACATCCTGCACGCGGGACCGACACGTGCAGGATCACGGAAGGATACTGAACGGTTGCGCGGAGTGACACGGGTCTTGCACCGCAGTCCGGCTGACCGCTGATCGCGATACCTGGTGGCGACGGACCTGCGCGTCACCATAACATCGGCGCCATGGGATTCCTTTGACTGTGACCTAACCCCGCGGTGCGTGGGCCGCCTTCCCCGTCTGGCCAGTCCGGTTAGACGAGGAAGGAGGAAACGTGAAGCTGAGGACGGCGACGCCACGAACCGCGCTGATCGGTGCCGGGACGCTGGCAGCGGCGCTCGTCATCGAACTCGTCGACGAGCTTGTCGACGGCGTCAACGCTTCGGCTCGTTGATCTGGCGGCTGCGCCGCCGTGGTCACCTCGACCTCGGCAGGGCCGGGTCGGCGCCTTCGCGGCCGAGCCGGGTGCACCTGGTGTCAGGTCGTGACGGCGAGGGCGAAAGGGAGCACCGCGGGCGCACCGGCCTCACGCAACAGCTTCGCCGCCACCGTCATCGTCCAGCCTGTTTCGATCCGGTCGTCCACCGCGAGCAGTGGGCCATCGAGTTCCGCGACCGACGCGCGCAGCGAATCAGGGACCGCAATGCCCCGCCACAGCGCGTAAAGCCGCCGCGCGCTGTTGTGCTGGCGTCCGGCTGGGCGTTCCCAGGCGCAACTGAGGCCGCCGAGGTAGGGGAGCCGGCCGGTCCGCGCGATTCGCTCGGCTAGCCCGTTGATGAGCCTTGGACGGGTGCGCGAAGGCAGCGTGATCACTCCCGCTGGACGCTGCGGCCAGTCCCACCCGGCGAGCACCTGCACGACCGCGCCGAACACGTCGTCGGGCAGGGGTTCGTCGGGTGCGCCCTCGGCAAGCATCCGCCGCAACCGGCTACCCCAGCCGATGTCGGTCAGTCGCCCGACCGCCCGGCCAGGTTCGGCGGCCACCTCCGCGGGGATGCGCCCGGAGAGCGCGATGCCCAGCGCCTTCATCCCGGCCGGCCACATCCGCCGCGGCGCCACCTCGACACCGGGGCGCCACAGCCGGGCCTGCGCTGCGGCGGCCGCCGCAGAACCTACCTCGGCGGGCCTGGCGCGACCGGTGCAGTTGTCACACCGGCCGCACAGCGCGGCATGCGGATCATCGAGCTCGCGGCGCAGGTACTCCATCCGGCAGCCCGCGGTGGCCGCGTACCCCAGCATGGCCTCCTGCTCACGCGCGCGTTCCGCGGCGACGCGCGCGTACCGCTCGGCGTCATAGGCCCAGGGCCGCCCGGTCGCCTCCCAACCCCCCCGCACCCGCCGTACCGCGCCGTCAACGTCGAGCACCTTCAACATCATTTCCAAACGGCTGCGCGTGAGATCGACGCTCGTCTCAAGCGCCGCCGCGGATCGCGGGCCGTCCGCGCTAGCCAGCGCCGCGAGCGTGGCCCGCACCACGTGCTCTGGCGGGAACGCAAGGCTGGCGAAGTAGCCCCAGATGTCGCGGTCCTCGGCGGCAGGGAGCAAAACCACATCGGCCCGCGATACGGCACGGCCGGCCCGGCCGATCTGCTGGTAGTACGCGACCGGTGATTGCGGTGCGCCCAGGTGGACGATGAATCCGAGGTCGGGCTTGTCGAACCCCATGCCGAGCGCGCTTGTCGCCACGACGGCCTTGAGCCTGCCGCCGAGCAGGTCATCCTCCACGCGTAGCCGCTGCGCCGACTCGGTCTGTCCGGTGTAAGGAACGGCCGCGTGCCCCTGCGCCCGCAGGAAACCGGCGACGTCGTGCGCTGCGGCCACGGTGAGCGTGTAGACGATGCCCGAGCCCGTCAGATCGCCAAGGTGATCGGCGAGCCAGGCCAGCCGCTGCGCGGGCACAGGTAGCCGAACCACAGCGAGATGCAGGCTGTCACGGTCCAGCGGACCGCGCAGCACCAGCGTCTCCGGTAGCTCGCCCGGCCCGCGCCAGCCGGAGCTGAGCTGCTCGGCAACATCGCGGGTGACGCGGGCGTTCGCGGTGGCGGTAGTGGCGAGCACGGGGACGCTTGGCGGCAGGCCTGCTACGACGGTGCGCAGCCGGCGGTAGTCGGGCCGGAAGTCGTGGCCCCAGTCGGAGATGCAATGTGCCTCGTCGATGACCACCAGCCCGGCGGATGTGGTCAGCTTGGGCAGTACCAGGTCGCGGAAGTCCGGATTGTTCAGCCGTTCCGGGCTAACCAGCAGAACGTCGGCCGCCCCCGACCCGACCTCCGCGTAGATCTGCTCCCATTCCTCCGTGTTGGCCGAATTGATCGTGCGGGCGTGGATGCCGGCGCGTTGTGCGGCGGCGATCTGGTTGCGCATCAGCGCGAGGAGCGGAGAGACGATGACGGTGGGCCCGGCGCCGCGGCTGCGCAGCAGGGCGGTCGAGACGAAGTAGACGGCTGACTTGCCCCACCCGGTGCGCTGCACGACAAGCGCGCGGCGGTGCTCCACTACGAGCGCCCTGATGGCGGTCCATTGGTCATCGCGGAGCCGGGCGCCGTCGCCGGCGAGGGCGCGAAGGCACCGCTCCGCGTCGTCTCTGATGATATCTTCTGCGGCGCGATGAACCGCATCGGCCGGTCCGGTCGTACCCGCTGTCATGGCGTCATTCGTACCATCACCGTCCTGGGACGTCGCGCCGGCGGCTTGTCCCTGCGGCCCGGATCGGGTTTTGATGGCTTTGATTGCTCGGGGGGATTCCGCGGAAGGGTCACGCGATGGGACGGCCTGAAGTGCCATCGGACCCGTTGGTAGGTCCGCTGGCCGAGTTCGCTGTCGGCTTGCGAGCGTTACGCCGGGCGGCCGGCGACCCCACATTCGAGGCGCTCGGGCGCCGATCGGACCAGTCGGCATCTGATTTGGCGGCGTCGGTGAGCGGGCGGGTGGTGCCGTCGTTCGCGATGACCCTGGCTCTCGTCCGCGCCTGCGGGGGCGACGAAGAGGAATGGGCGTGGCGCTGGCATTGGCTTCAGGAACGGCTCGGCGAGGAGGCGGAGCGTGCCGCGGCGCGTTATGAAGCGACTACGCAGACGGGCGGGGATGACTGGGCCGGGGACTGCCAGGCGGCCGATTACGAGGTGGCGGATTACCGGGCAACGGAGCGCTGGGCTGAGCCAGGGAACGCCGCGCCGCCGGACGGTGGCTGGCTCAACGTGACGCCGGCTGATGAGTGGCTGGCGATGGCGAGTTCACTGCCGTCCGGTGAGCCTCTCCCGCCAGATGAACCGCTCACGTTTGGCGGTCCGATGCCGCCAGGTCAACTGCCGCCTCCCGATCGCCCCGTGCCTGCTGACGCGGTGCCTGCTGACGCGGTGCCTGCTGACGCGATGCCTGCTGGCGCGGTGCCTGCTGACCCCGTGTTGAGAGCCGTGGAACCCCGGCCGGAGCCGGCCGCGCAGGAATTCGGCGCGGATCCGGCCGCGCGGCGAGCCGAGGAACTCCCGGTGGAGCAACAGGTGGCAGCCGCGCTGGATGCCTGTGCGGGGCCGGATGCGCAGGATGCGCCGGCGGAGCCCGATGCCGGTTCCGATGCGGGTCCTGATGCCTCGCCCGCCTCGACACCCTCGGATGCGGGTACCTGGGCCGGTGCTGGGCCAGCAGCCGCATGGGGTGTCGGCCAGGTAGCAAGACCGTGCCCGGCGCGTCCCGGACCCAAGGAAGCGTCGGTGCCGCCCGTGCGGTGGTGGGCCGGTCCGCCGACTGGTGTCACCGGCAATCCCGCCCGGCCTCAGGTCGGGCAACCCACCGGCCACGACGCCGCGTACCCAGGCCCCGGCATGCCAGACAGCGCGGTCGCGCCTGCTCGGGGTTCATCTGACGCCGGGCCGGCCGCGGAGCCGTGGCCGGCCGGAAGTACTGGCCCGGCGGGACGACCCCCAGGGACCCCCAGCGAGGCTGGGCCGGCGCCGGGTGACCCACCAGGGGCGGGTCTCGTGGCGGAGCCGTGGCCCGCGCCGCCCGAGCGGGTCTGGGAGCCGTGGGCAGCGGCATCTGGGCAGAGGTATGCGACGATGCCGCGTGGCGCGCCTGCGGTCGACCCTCTTGCGGAGCCGTGGGCAGCGGCACCCGGGCGGAGCGGACCGGCGTCCCCGCCGGAGCCGGTACGTCCGCACCCCTGGGATGCGCACGCCGCCGCGCGCGCAGGATGGCCGCCGTCATCTCCGTCGCTGGTGCGGCCCCTCGCGGAGTCGGGCCGCCCAGCCACGCACACGAGGCCAGGGGACGTCCCGCCGTCGCCGTGGCAGCGGGCGGCCGGCGGCGGGCCCGTACGGCCCGGGCGATCGCGTGAGCGGGCCGGCGCCGGCCAGGGCCGTCGCGGCCCCGCGAGCATGATGCCTGCGGTCGCGGGCGTGCTCGCCGCCCTGGCGGTAGCCGGGATTGGCCTGGTCTACCTCGCGTTCTTCCGTCCTGGGCCGTCCGGCCAAGCGGCGCCGTCGGCGCGTGCCGGGCCGGCAAGCACCTCCCCAACCCCGCAGCACACCACGCCTTCTCCGCTTCGGACATCTACACGCTCGACCCCGGCAGTGGCGCGGTTTCCTGCGCTCGCAGGCGTGGGCTGCAACGCCTCCCAAGGAGCGAGCGCCGCGATGGGCACTCGGGGCAGGGGTGGGGACGGCTGGACGAGTGTCGGCGGCGGGCTCCCCGCGTGCGGCGCCCGTGCGATCGCGACGAGGAAGAGCGGGATCACGGGCTTGGTGGAGGACACCTTCACGTGGACGTTCCACACCGGTCATCCGGCCGCCTGCACCGCCCAGATCTTTGTCGCGGACACCAACCCGTCGTCCGGGCTTGCCCACTATGAGGTCTTCGGCGATTCGCTCGCGGTCGGCGCGACCATCGGGCAATTCGAGATCGACCAGGGCACGGCGAAGGGCCAGTGGGTAGAAGAAGGCCCCTGGCAGGTGCAGAACGTACTGAACGTACAGCTCACGGACGCGCCGGACTTTCCAGGCGACATTTACCACGTGACCGCATCGGCGGCGCGGGCGCGATGCTCGTAGCTGGTGCCGTTCGATCTCACCGGCACGCGTTCTGGGCGGCCGTCCTCGCCTGTACCTGGCTGGAATCGGTTGGGCTTGCGGTCGCCGGCCCGGCGACGTCGTAGCCGTTCACGCCCAGTACCACCTCGATGGTCCGCAGGCCCGGATGCGCCCTTAGCGACGCCGCGGGCATAACGGCGTGCACCTGTTGCGCCGCCGCCTGCCGCCCGGGCGGGTAGTAGATGGTGGTCTGGCTGATGTCCTGTAGATTCCACGTCAGGCCGGAGCGGACCTGGAAGCCGAGCTGCGCGAGCTGGGTGCCTGTGGACGCGGACAGGCCGCCGATCAGGGTGCCGTTGTAGACGTCCAGTTGCACCGTGGTGCGCTTGGCCCGCGCCTTGCTGGCGGGCTTGATCAGTGGCTCGTCGCTGTTGATCGCGCCGAAGAGCCGGTCCGCCGCCTGGGTGTCCCACTGGACTGCGGACTGGCCGGTGGATGTCAGGTAATTCGCGTTGGCGATCGGTACGGTCGTGAACGAGACATTACCTGGCGAGATGCTGCGCATCCGGTCGGCTAGCGCCGCGACGTTGAGGCCACTGTCCACTTTAACCGCGGCGAGCGTGGCTGCCAGGAAACGCGACAGCCGCAGTGGGTTGGCGAGCGTCCCGCCGCTGATCGCCCCGTTGAGCAGCGAGGCGAGTAGCCGCTGCTGGTTGTCGATCCTGGCCAGATCCTCGCTGGCGAACGAATGCCTGTCGCGCGCGTACTTCAGCGCGGTGATGCCGTCCACGTGATGCTTTCCCGCGCTGAGGGACAGCCCGCTGTCCGGATCGCTCACCGCCTGCGGCAGGCAGATATCGACACCGCCGAGGGCGTCGATGACCTTCACGAAGCCGAGGAAATTGACCTCGATGTAGTTGTCGATCGTGACGCCTGTCGCTTGTTCGACGGTCTGCACCATCAGTTTCGGCCCGCCGAGGCCGTAGGCTGCGTTGATCTTATTCATGCCGTGGCCCGGGATGTTGACCCAGGAGTCGCGCGGCAAGCTGACCACCGTCACCGCGTTGTGATCGGCCGACACGTGGACCAACATCATCGTGTCCGAGTTGGCGCTCACGTCGTGCCCCACGTGCAATTCGGCTTGCTGCGCAGCGGTCAATCCGGCTCGGCGGTCCACCCCGGCGACTAGCATGTTGAGCGGCCCGCTCGGTGGTGTTCCTGCCGTGCCGGCGTTGACGCGGCCGAAGCCGCCGTTGACGTACCCGGTGAGCGCCCACGCTCCACCTGACACGACGAGCACCAGTGCGGAGATGACGCCGCAGGTGATCAGTACGGCACGCTGCCTGCGGGCCCTGCGCGACAACGCGACCCGCGTCATCAGCCGCTGCTGCGCGGGCGAGGGCCCGGTGCGGCGAGGTGGCCGCGGGGGGTCATGGGGCGGGGGGTAACGGCCCGGCCGCGGGGCCGGCATATCCGCTGCGCTCGACTCTGGCGTGCGGGCGCGGAAAAACCGCTCGGAGCGGTCGTCGTCTGCCATCGCCACCCCCTGTCTGCGGTCAGATTACCGGCCGGGCACGCGTTCGGCCGTGAAGCACCGCCGTGGCCATCCGACGTTGTTGACGCGGCGGAGGCCGCGCAAATCGTCGGCGCGCTGCCGTTGCTCGGGCTGCTCGCCGCGCCCCGGCCAGCCCCGACCCCGTGGCTGCCTAGCGGTCGCGCCCGTTAATTCATCGGTTATGGGCCGGGCAGCCAGGCGGTAGGGTCGCCGAGGTAAAGGCCGCAGGCGCAGTCGAGGGCCTCTTCGGGGGTTCCTGCGGTGTAACCGCTGGGCAGGAAGCTGTCTTGGTAATCGTCGTGGCTGGCCCGGTAGATCGCAAAGCCCCAGCGGGTGGCTGATCCGCCGTAGCGCAGGCGGCACAGCGGGAGCACCTCGCCGTCGGGCAGATGGCCGCTGACGTAGGCGAACGCCCCGTGGAAGCGGATGCCGACTTTGCTCAGCGTGGGCCAGCGTTCCCGGGCGCGGGCTGACAGCCGCTGGCCGAGGCTGGTCTTGGTGGATGCGGGCGGCGTGGGCATGACCCCATCATGCCGCCGCCTGGGCTCTGCTGCCGGGCAGAGCGCGCCGGCCGCCCGGCGGGGCTTGATCGCGTCCTCGGCCAGCCATCGGTGCACCGTAGATGCCGACACCGATTCCATCAGCGCTTCCACGGCGGCCTGGGCGGCCAGCTCCGCCGAGCTCCACCGCGACAGCGGGACCTCCCGCCGCCCCGTCGGCTCGCATACCATCGCCTTCACCTGGGATACCACCGGGCCGGGAACACCCGCGGCCGGCCAGAGCAGTTGCGGTCGCAAAGCCCCGCAAAGCCCGTCCTCGCAAACCGCTTGCGCCACTTCGAGACCACATCCGCGCCCACATCTCGCCGCCGCGCGATCGCAACGTTGGCCTCGCCGTCAGCCGCCAGCAGCACGATCCTGGCCCGGACCACCTCGGCATGCGGCGAGGTGTACGAGCGTGCCCGCTTGGCCAGCTCTCGCCGGTCGGCAACGGGCAACGTGATCACAATCCGCGACGACCGGCTCACGGGGCAGCCTCCGGCAACGCAGGGCAGGTTACGGAGGCTCGGCGCTTCCCCTCGCCGAGACTGGCTGCGATCTTACACTGATGTAATTATCGGCGGGACCACTAGCTACTGGTCCTATGGACCGCTTACCGGTTCGGGGTCGCGGGGCAGGCCGAGCAACCGTTCCCCGATGATGTTGAGCTGGATGTCCGTGGTGCCGCCGCCGATCGTCAGCGCCTGGCTGAAAAGGACCTGGCGGGACCAGTACGCGCCACCCGCGGGCCCGCTGAGGTCCGGCGCTGCGTCCTGCCGCGACGCGGCGCCGGGCTCGCCCGCTCCGACGGTGCCCTCAGGGCCAAGCGCCGCCAGGCAGAACTCGGCGATCCGCTGCGCGTGCTGCATGCCGAGCAGCTTGCGCACGCTCGAGGTCGCGCCTGGTTCCGTGCCTGAAAGTTGCTTGAGGGTGATACGGAGGCCGAGCAGATCGAGCGCGTGGCCCTCGCAGACGAAACGGCCGAGTTGTTCGAGGTCGGCGGGCCGCAGGGCCGCCATGCCCGAGCCCCGGTTGGCCGCGAACCTGAGCAGTTCGGTGACCCCGGACCCATATCCCCAGGTGGTGGACAACGCTACCCGCTCGTTCGCGAGCGTCGTCCGTGCGACCCGCCAGCCGCCGTTGACCTCGCCGACAACGCATTCATCTGGCACGAACACCTCGTCGAGGAAGACCTGGTTGAAGATCGAATCTCCGGTCATATCCCGCAGCGCACGGACTTCGACGCCTGGTGACGTCATGTCCACGAGGAAATACGAGATGCCGCCGTGCCTGGCCACAGCCGGATCGGTGCGCGCGATGCAGATCGCCCAATGCGCCTGCCTGGCCAGTGACGTCCAGACCTTCTGGCCGCTGATCCGCCAGCCTCCTTGCGCGCGTTCCGCGCGGGTCGAGACGCCTGCCAGGTCCGAGCCGGCGCCGGGCTCGCTGAACAGCTGGCACCAGGAGAGCTCGCCGCGCAGGGTTGGCGGCAGGAAACGTTCCTGCTGCCTGCGCGTGCCGTACCGGACCAGGGCCGGGATCACCCACCGTGCGATGAAGAGGCCTGGCGGCCGCAGCCCCGCTGCCTTTAGTTCCTGGGCTATGACCACCTGCTCGAGTGGCGTGGCGTCCCGCCCCCACGGACGGGGCAGATGCGGCATAACCCAGCCACCCGATGCGAGCAGCCGGGTTTGCTCCGCGGGCTCGCTTTCGGCGATCGCGGACTGGCCCGCGCGGATCCGCTCGCGGAGGTCATGCGCGTCGTCCGGCACGTCGACTTCCAGGGTCCGGCGGGTGCCGCCGAGCGCAAGTTCCGCGGCCCGCTCGGCCCAGGCCCCCGCGGGCCCGAGCAGCGCGCGCAGCGAGAGCGCACGCCGGTAGTAGAGGTGGGCCTCGTGCTCCCAGGTGTACCCGATTCCGCCGAGCACCTGGATGGCGTCGTGCGCGCAGGACACCGCGGCGTCGAGTGCGATGACGGCCGCAGCGCTCGCCGCGAGTTCCCGCTCCGCTGCCGACGCCCCGACGTCGCAGTGTGCGCGGGCAGCATCCCAAACGGCTGCCGCGGCCTGCTCCGCCGCGGTGAGCATCTTCGCGCACCGGTGCTTGACTGCCTGGAACTGGCCGATCGGGCGGCCGAATTGCGTGCGCACCTTCGCGTACTCGGCGGCGGTGTGCACCGACCAGTCGGCGATTCCCGATGCCTCGGCGCCGAACAAGGTCGCCGCGAGACTCGTTGTTGCGGTCCGGTCGGTGTCGCCGAGTATCCGGTCAGCGGGCAGGCTGACGCCCCAGGCGGCGACCCTTGCCACCGGCCGGGTGAGGTCGAGGCTGTCAAGCTCAGTGATATCGAAGGCGGTCGTGTCGGCCGCCACCCATACCTCGCCCTCATCGGTTCGTACCGGCGCAATCAGCAGGTCGGCCGTGGATCCGCCGAGTACAGGCCAGCAGGAGCCATCGATGATCAATCCACCGCGTCCGTCCGCGCGGCCCGTGAGCCCTGCGGCGAGCGCGAGCGCGCCGGTACGCGACCCGTCGGCGAGGCCGGCGAGCAGCTTGCCAGGCGCGTCCGAGGCGCTGAGTACCGCGCTGGCCAACACGGTAGGCAGGAAGGCGCCAGGGACGAGGGCACGGCCCAGTTCTGCCAGCGCGACGGCGAGTTCGGGCAGGCCGAATCCCTGGCCTCCGTGATCGGCAGGGACGTGCAGGCTCAGCACGCCTTGGTCCGCCAGGCTGGGCCCGAGTGACGCTCGGTACTGCGCGGCGCCGCTGTCCGCGCCATCCGCCGCGGCCCTGCGGACCTCAGGTGGGCAGTGTCGTTCTGCCCACCCGCTGACGGCTCCGGCCAGCGCCAAATGTTCTTCCGTCAGGCCCAGCGCCATCATCCACCTCGATCACCTGGATCCAATTCCCGCTCCGCCGAACACTCTAGAACGAGATTCGGCTTACCGGAGAACGAGATTCGGCTTCCCGGCATGTCGCGTTGCTTCGAGATCCGATCACAGCTTGCCCTGCTGCTCACCACCTCGCCTATAACAGCTGGTAGTCGGCTGGCGGCAGAGGGCGCCCATCGTTCAAGATCCGTAGCCTCCTTAGGCGCCGGATGTGACGCCGCGGCCTACGGTCATCGATCTTGGGTTCTAGGCGCGGTGGAAGGCGTCAGGCGTGATCCCGTAATAGCGTGCTCGCGCGGAATCTGCCCGCGGCCAGCTACCCTGACGACATTTTCGCGACGGACAACGACGACGACAATCGAGCCGCGGTCCACCCAGTCCGCGCGCCTGACCTGCGCCTGGCCGGGCTGGCCGGGTACGGCCGTGCAACGCGGTGAACAAGGTGTTCGAGGGCCTATCGCTGCACCCTTGACCGCGTCAGGACGCACAATCCGGGAATAGATCCGGGTGGCTGGCCCCGGCGGGGTAGCTGACCGGTGACAATGGGCAGATGACGGACGCAGGCCCGCCGGGTGCGGCGGGCCCTCCCGGCCCCGACCATGCGGCAGGCCGCCCCGATCCACGGGGCGCGGGTAAGCCGGGTGGCCCGGGCCGTCAGGAAGATCCGGTCGGATCCGAAGGCAGGACAGGCCCAGAAGATCTGACCGGCTTGGCGGATCTCGGCGGCCCGCAGGACCTAGCCGGTACCGAGATCCCCGGCCCGCCCGGCGGATACACTCAGCTGCCGCGGACGCCGAAGGCGTGGGCGGACATGCTGCGCAGGGCCGAGCACGCGGCCGTGCACCGCGCCGAGGGCGTACGCGTACCCGCCTGGCTGCGCCATACCCGCGGCGAACCCCGCTGGCCGGTTACCTTGACGGTCATCGCCGCGATCGGGCTGCAGCTTGTCCTGCCCGACCGGCTCGGGCTGCGGCCCAGGTACCTGCTGCCCGCCTTGGAAGGCGCGCTCCTGATCGGCCTGATCATTGCCAACCCGGTGCGGATCGAGCGCCGGTCACGAATTGTAGCGGTGGCCAGCATCGCGGTGACGTTCCTGATCACCATCGCGAACGCAACTTCAGGGATCCTGCTGATCAGGGCGATCGTTTACAGCCAGCCCGGCACGGACCAGGCGATATCGTTGCTGGGTTCTGGCGCGGCGATCTGGCTGACCAACGTGATCGCGTTCGCGCTGTGGTACTGGGAGTTCGACCGCGGCGGCCCGGTAAGACGCGCGGAGGGCAAATCGCCCTATCCGGACTTCCTGTTTCCCCAGATGACCGAGCCCAAGCTGAGCAAGCCCGACTGGGAGCCCTACTTCGCTGACTACCTCTACCTGTCCTTCACTAACGCCACCGCCTTCAGCCCGACGGACGTGATGCCGCTCGCCCGGTGGGCCAAGCTGACCATGGCAGCTCAATCCGCTGTCTCACTTGCCCTGGTCGCGCTAGTGCTGGCCCGCGCGGTCAACATCCTCAAGTAATAGTGCTGGCTGCCCTTCCAGCCGCCTGCACCGCGGCGGGCTCGGCCGTGGTGCAGGTCCGCCGGGGCTGGCTATTCGTCCGCTGCCTGGCCGCTCCGCGGCTGGCCGCGTTGCTGCAGGCCGCGCACTGTCCCGTTCCGCGGCTGGCCGCGCTGCAGCTGACCGCCTGTCCCGGCCAAGTGGCGATCCTCCGCACACGCACCTGGCCCGCGGGTACATCGCGCGCCATGGTCCAGGCCGTGGTCAAAATACTGCTCTGGACCGCCCGCGGGCGGTTACTAACTGGTAACCTAGCACTTGTTACTCACTGGTAGCATATCCGCGGGACACCGGAGACGCACTTCATGGGGCATTACAAGAGCAACCTGCGCGACATCGAGTTCAACCTGTTCGAGGTCCTTCGCCGCCAGGAAATCCTGGGCGCGAACCCATTTCCAGAGCTTGATGAGGAGACGGCCAGGGAGATCCTCAATGAGGTGAACAGGCTCGCCATCGGCCCGCTGGCTGACTCCTTCGCGGAAGGTGACCGCCACCCCCCTGTCTTCGATCAGGTCACCGGGTACGTCACTATGCCCGAAGCGATCAGGCGGTCGGTCCGCACCTTCATGGACGCCGAGTGGTACCTCCTGGATCTGCCGGTCGAGCTTGGCGGCAGCGGGGTGCCACGCTCACTTGGCTGGGCGGTCGCGGAACTCGTGATGGGCGCGAATCCTGCGGTGTGGATGTATTCGGGCGGTCCGCTTTTCGCCTCGGTGCTCTGGCAACTCGGCACAGACGAGCAGAAGCGCTTCGCGGAACTTGCGATCAAGCACCGCTGGGGCGCGACTATGGTCCTGACGGAGCCGGATGCCGGATCTGATGTGGGCGCCGGCCGCACCACGGCGATCGAGCAGCCAGACGGAAGCTGGCACATAGCGGGCGTCAAACGCTTCATTACCAGCGCCGAGCACGATATGACCGAGAACATCTTCCATCTGGTGCTCGCGCGCCCCGAGGGACACAGCCCGGGCACCAAGGGCCTATCGCTGTTCGTCGTCCCCAAGTTCCTCGTTCACCCGGATGGTTCGCTTGCCGGCCGCAACGGTGTCTACGCCACGAACGTCGAGCGCAAGATGGGGCTGAAAGCATCCGCCACGTGTGAGCTCACATTCGGCGCTGACCACCCCGCGGTCGGCACTCTGGTGGGCGGGGTGCACGACGGCATCAGGCAGATGTTCAAGGTCATCGAGTACGCGCGCATGATGGTCGGCACCAAGGCGATCGCCGCCCTGTCCACCGGCTACCTGAACGCGCTCGAGTACGCAAGGAACCGGGTGCAGGGCGCAGATCTCGCCCAGTTGACTGACAAGGCCGCCCCCCGGGTGACCATCACCCATCATCCGGACGTGCGCCGCATGCTCATGCTGCAGAAGGCGTACTCAGAGGGCCTGCGTGCGCTGGTCCTTTACACGGCGACCTTCCAGGACGCGGCGCAGGTCGCCGCGTGGCGTCAGGGCGGCGACGCCTCCGACAACACCGCCGACCCCGCTGACGAGCGTTCCGCGAGAGTGAATGACCTGCTGCTGCCGATAGTCAAGGGCGTCGGGTCGGAGCGTTCCTACGAGATGCTGACTGTGGCCCTGCAGACTCTCGGTGGATCCGGCTTTCTGCAGGATTACCCGATCGAGCAGTACATCAGGGACGCGAAGATCGACAGCCTGTACGAGGGAACCACGGCGATCCAGGCCATGGACCTGTACTTCCGCAAGATCGTCCGTGACGGCGGCGACGCGCTCGGCTACCTGCTCGTCCAGATCAAGGAATTCGCGGCCGCCGACGGCGGCAACGGGCGCCTGAAGGCCGAGCGTGCCGCCCTCGCCCGCGCAACGGGCGAAGTCGAGGCGACCGTGAAGGCGATGGGTGGCTACCTCGCCAACTCGCTCGAGCGGCCGACCGAGATCTACCGGGTCGGCCTCAACGCCACCCGCCTGCTGATGGCGCTCGGCGACCTGCTGATTGGCTGGCTGCTCGCCCGTCAGGCCGAGATCGCACTTGCCCGCCTCGATGGGGTCGGCCCCGATCGAGGGTCAGGCAGCACTGCCGCGGCCGGCTCGATCGGGTTCGGCGCCACCGCGGGCACCACGGCGACGGCAGCCGATCGCGCCTTCTATGAGGGGAAGATCGCCGCTGCCCGCTTCTTCGCCGCGACCGTGCTGCCCCGGCTTGCCACCGAACGGCAGATCACCGAGGAGACCACCCTCGACCTCATGGAACTAGCTGAGGAGGCGTTCTGAGGGGCACAAGGCACCCGCTGGGCGAGGGCGAGGCTGGGCATGTCTCGCAGATCTTTGGCGGCGCGGACCGGCGCGCGCCCTACGGCCACACCCGGCTGATCGGATTCCGCGCTGCGTGATCATGGGCCCGCGCCGGTCTCGTACTGGACCGCGGCGCGGCTGCCGACGATAGGCGTGATGTACTTCTCGATGACTGCGCGGTGGGCCGGGTGATCCCGGTAGGCGAGATAGCCGGACCTGTCGTCGAAGTCGGCGACTACGGCGAAGTCGTAGTTTCCCTTGTTGACTCCGGCGTCTGGGCCCACGTCGTATCCGCGAAGCTCCGCGATCAGGCCGGGTAGCTTGCGCAACTCGGCCGGGACGGACCTCCGCTGCTCTTGCGTCGCCTCTGGCTTCCAGGTGAACAGCACCACGTGACGGAACATGGACGCCTTCCTTCCATCGGCAAATCCCAGATCTCCGGAAGCGGGGTCCCTAGCTCTGCTAGAGGCCCAGCTCGCCGAGTTCCTTGTGCAGGTCCGCGCGTGGATTGTCGGCGGCAACAGGAAGCGGCCGGGTGCCTCCGCCACTGCCCGGTTTACCAGTGCCCGAACCGCTGCCCGGCCCTGCACCTTTTCCTTTTCCGGTTCCTTTGCCTGCGTCATCTTTCGGCGCCCTTACCCTCTTGCCCCGCCTGCTGCGGAACAGCCAGCCTCCCGCAACGCCGCCGACCAGGCCGCCGAGGTGGTCGATCCAGCTCACGTGCGGGGTACCAGGAACGGCGACCGTCAGCAGATAGGCGAAAGACAGCGCTAGCATGACGGCGACGAGGGCATCGATGAGATTGTGGTCGATCAGCCCGCGGGCGACGACGTAGCCGAAATAGCCGAAGACGAGGCCGCTGGCGCCCACGGTGGCGCTATTGCTCTGGAACAGCCAGACAGCCAATCCACTGGTGATGATGATGAGCACGGTCACGCCGACGAATTTCCACACTCCCCGGTATGCGGCGAGGAAGCCGAAGACGAACAAGGGCCCCGAGTTGGCCTCGATGTGGCTCCACGAAACGTGCAGGAACGGCGCGATGAAGATGTCTGGCAGCCTGACCACGTCGCGCGGGATAATCCCATAGCTCGTATCGAACGAGTAGTGGCTGGACCAGTTCACTATCTGGAGCACCCATATCGCCGCGATGAGGCCGACCACGACGAATAGCGCCTTACGCGCCTCTGCCAGGACCACCTCAGCTCGATCGGGAGGCGGGGCGGATCCGCCGGAGGCACCGGCACCTAGCTGATTCACCACGGTCAGCTCCCTGCAGACGCCGCTATCAGTACCTGTGCTCCGCACGATACCCGCGCCGGGGCGAGGGTTCGACGCCCGTTGCGGGCGGTGCGCGCCTTGCTGGCGGGACCCCCACCCGACTGGTGGCTGCCCCGTTGGTCAGCTCTTCGGGAGGCAGCGATACTCAAGGGCGAACACGACCGACCTGATGAGCTTGATGGTCTGGTCCAATTCGGCGATCGTGTCGTCCACCCGCTGTGCGGCTTCCTCGCTCTTGATCATCCCGAGCGTCCCTCCCAGCCTCAGGCTGACCGCGAACAGGCGGCGGATTACCAGGTCGTGAAGGTCACGGCCGATCCTGGCACGTTCCTCCGCGAGCAACTCCTCAGCCGGTGTCGTGCTCTCGGCAGGAGCGCCGGTCTGCTGTGCCCGGTCGGCAGGCGTTGCGCCTTGCGCCGCGACGCCGCGACACGGAGAGAACTCCTGCCCTGGAAGCGGCATGCACAACCCCCTCACTGTCCGATTCAGGACCTTCGTCCCTATTGTGCCGGGTCATTAGTCCTAAGGTGTCCCTGCCCACCCTCCGACGCGCCAATCATGCCCAAACGCGCACGTGCGCTCCGTGGGCCGGGACGGGCCTGCGCGCTCTCTGGCTCCCAAAGGTGCGGCAGGGTGTCAGGGGCCAGGTGCTGGCGGGTCAGAGCGGACGAGGCCTAGGCAGTTGAGCCTGGTGATGCTAGTGATGCAGGGCCGAACGACGTTTATCGTCGTGAGGCCCGGGCCGTACCTCAGCGGACGCGTGTGGGGCGCCAACGCGCGCCCAAATCAGCCGAGGTGCGGCGCCAGGCTCAAGCCCAGGCGACCATCCGCAGTGGGTCCTCCAGCATCGCCCCCACATCGCGGAGCACGGCCGAGCCGAGGTCGCCGTCCACGATCCGGTGGTCGAAAGACAATGCCAGCGTGCAGACCCTGCGTACGGCGAGCTCACCATCGTGTACCCACGGCAAGTCCCTGACCTGCCCAAATGCGAGAATCGCCGCCTCGCCGGGGGTGAGGATCGGAGTCCCGGAATCCACCCCGAAAACCCCGACGTTGGTGATCGTGATCGTGCCGCCCTGCAGGTCGGTGAGCGGCGTCTTGCCAGCCCGCGCGGTCTCGGCGAGCGCGCTGAGCGCACGGGCAAGCCCGGGCAGCGACAGCGCGTGCGCGTCCTTGATGTTTGGCACGATGAGACCGCGTCCGGTCGCCGTCGCGATGCCAAGATTCACGTAGCGCCTGACCACGATCTCCTGGGTGGCGTCGTGCCAGGAAGAATTGATCATCGGATTGCGCGCGACGGCGAGCAGCACCGCCTTCGCCACGAACACCAGCGGGGATACCCGTACGTCCGCGAACTCGGGCAGCGCGCGGACGCGCTGCACGGCGTCCATGGTGGCGGTCATGTCGATCTGCAGGAATTCGGTGACGTGCGGAGCGGTGAAAGCGCTCGCCACCACGGCTGCTGCGGTGTGCTTGCGCACGCCGCGTATCGCGATCCGTTCCTCGGGTGGAGCGGACCCCGTTGTGGTGGCGGGCGCTACCCACGCGGGCATCGCGGCCGTGATCAGGCTCGGCCCGGCATCCGTGGTCCCGCCCGCGGCAGCCGCCTGAATGTCGGCGCGGCTAATGGACCCACTCGGCCCGGTGCCCGCCACCCTGGCAAGATCGACTCCGAGTTCCCTGGCGAGCTTACGCACCGGGGGCTTGGCGAGTACCGCCACCCTGGCGGTCGCGCCAGCCGGGCCAGCGCCGTCCGGCCGCGCGGGCGCTATGTCTTCCGAGCCGGCGCCGGCCGGCCGCGCAGGCACCGTGTCATCCACGGCAGGCGCCGTGTCATCCGGGGCAGGCGCCGTGGTATCGGCGGCTGGCGCCGTGCTACCCGTGGCCGGGCCGGCGGGAGGACGTCGCAGCGCCTGCCCGGACACGGCCGCGCCCGGCTTTCGCGGCCTGCGGCTGGTCGCGCCAAGCTTGACCCCATAGCCCACGAGCACGGGCTGCCGTTCTTGCTTCGGCGTGGGGCTGCCCTGCATGCCCGGTTCGACGGCGCCTTCAGCGGGCGGCGACGGCACAAGATCCTCAAGGGGAGTGCTGGCCCCCGCCCGGTCCGAGGTCGACGCGGCTTGCGGCAGCCGTTCAGTATGCCGTCCGGCCGCCGCGGTCTGGCTCGCGTCGCCGGAAATGTCGACCGAGATGATCGGCGTCCCTACGTCCACGGTCTCGCCTTCGCGGGCGAGCAGACCGGCTACCACGCCCTCGAACGGGCAGGGCAGTTCGACTATCGCCTTCGCTGTCTCGATCTCGACGATGGTCTGGTTCACCGTCACCTTGTCGCCGGTTCGCACATGCCATTTCACAATGTCGGCCTCGGTCAGGCCCTCACCGACGTCCGGCAGCTTGAACTGCTTCAGCTCAGTCATCAGGCATGGGCCTCTCAGTAGCCGAAGGTGCGGTCTACGGTGTCAAGAACCCGGTCCAGGTCGGGCAGGTAGTGATCCTCGAGCCTGGATGGCGGGTATGGCGTGGAGAAGCCGCCGACGCGCAGCACCGGCGCCTCGAGGTGGTAGAAGCACATCTCGGTGACCCGCGCCGCGACCTCCGCGCCGAGTCCCGCGAAGACCGGCGCCTCATGCACGACCACGCACCGGCCGGTCCGCTCGACCGAGGCGCAGACCGTCTCCACGTCGAAGGGTGACAGTGATCTCAGGTCGATCACTTCGACGCTTCGCCCGTCGTCCTGTGCGGCAGCCGCCGCCTCCAGGCTTGTCTTGACCATCGGCCCGTACGCGAGCAGGGTCACGTCGGCGCCCTCCGTAAGGATCTTCGCACGGTCGAGCGGGTGGGCGTCGCAAAGGTCGAGTGACACGTCGACCTCACCGCGGTCCCAGTAGCGCCGTTTGGGCTCGAAGAAGATCACTGGATCTGGGCTGGCAACCGCTTGCTGGATCATAGTGAACGCGTCCGCGGGATTGGCGCATGCGACCACGTGCAGCCCGGCGGTATGGGCGAAGTAGGCCTCGGGTGATTCGCTGTGGTGCTCGACCGCGCCGATGCCGCCCCCAAAGGGGATCCGGATGACGACGGGCAGGCTGACGTGACCGAGCGAGCGCAGGTGCATCTTGGCCAGTTGGTTGACGATCTGGTTGAAAGCGGGGAACACGAAGCCGTCGAACTGGATCTCGCACACGGGCCGGTAGCCGCGCAGTGCGAGCCCGATCGCCGTACCGACGATGCCCGACTCCGCAAGCGGCGTGTCGATCACCCGGCTCTCGCCGAAGTCCTTCTGGAGGCCGTCGGTGACGCGGAACACGCCGCCGAGCTTGCCGACATCCTCACCCATGATGAGGACCTTCTGATCGCGTTCTAGTGACTTGCGCAGGCCCTCGTTGAGTGCCTTGGCCAAGTTGAGTGTGGTCATCACGCACCCTCCTCGTCCGCGAACGAGTTCAGATAGGCGGTGAATTGCTCGCGTTCCGCGTCCAGCAGCGGGTGGGGCTCGGCGTAGACATTCTCGAATATCTGCGCCGGCTTGGGGTCGGGCATCGACAGGCACGCCGTCCTGATCTGGGTGCCCAATTCTGCGGCCTGCTTCTCGATGTCCGCGAAGAACGAGGCGTCGGCCAGCGCGCTGCGGACCAGGTACGCCTTCACCCGCTCGATCGGGTCCTTCAGCTTCCACGCCTCGAGTTCGGCCGCCAGCCGGTAACGGGTGGGGTCATCGGAGGTCGTGTGCGCGCCCATCCGGTACGTGTACGCCTCGATCAGCGTGGGCCCCTGGCCTTCCCTCGCCGCCTGCAGCGCGGCGCGCGTGACCGCTAGGCAGCCGAGCACATCGTTGCCGTCCACCCGGACCCCGGGGAAGCCGAATCCGCGTGCCCGCTGGTACAGCGGTATGCGGCTCTGCTTCTCCAGCGGCTCCGAGATTGCCCACTGATTGTTCTGGCAGAAGAACACGACGGGGGCGTTGAACACCGACGCCCAGATGAACGACTCGTTCACATCGCCCTGGCTGGTGGCGCCATCGCCGAAATAGACGATGGTGGCCGCGCCGTCCTCACCGGTTTCACCGTCGCGCTGAATGCCCATCGCGTAGCCGGTCGCGTGCAGGGCCTGGCTGCCGATCACGATCGAGTAGAGATGGAAGTTGTGCTCGGCAGGGTCCCAGCCACCGTGGCTGACGCCGCGGAAAAGCTCCAAGAGCTTCATCGGGTCCAGACCCCGGCACCAAGCGACGCCATGTTCACGGTAGGTCGGAAACGCCATGTCGCGCGGCGCGAGCGCGCGGCCAGAACCGATCTGTGCGGCTTCCTGGCCGAGCAGCGAGGCCCAGATGCCGAGTTCGCCCTGGCGCTGAAGCGCCACCGCCTCGGTGTCGATCCTGCGCACGAGGACCAGGTCGCGGTATAGCCCGCGAATGTCGTCCACCGAAACGTCGAGCGGAAAGCCCGGGTGCTCGACTCGTTGGCCCTCTGGCGTCAGGAGCTGAACAAGCTCCTGCGGGGCCCTCGCCAGCCCGTCAAGGCCTGCAGGGTGGGATGCGGCGGCGGCCGCACCGTCCACATCGGCGGTCACGTGCCACTCCAATGCTTTGTCGGGGCCCGGCCGCGGGATCGCCGCGACGTGGCCGATCGGCCGCTCCGTGCCCCGTTGTGACGGTTCGCGGAGACACTTATGCACTGCGGCCCTGCGTAGGCCACAGAAATCATCGTGACAGATATCCCCGTATCCGGCGCAACCACGCGGGGCCAAACCCGCAGGTTCCCTGCCAGGCCCCCGGCCTGGCCGAAGCCAACGGCAGTACGCTGCGTGTCGTGGCGCGCACTTGGTGACAAGGCGGCGCGCCGCGGCTGAAAGTAGCACGCGCGGCCCCCGCAGTAACGCAGTAGCCCCCAAGTAAGGCAGTAGCCCCCCAGTAGCCCCCCAGTAGCGGAGTAGCGGAGTAGCGCGCAGTGGCGCAGTACACGAGGCGGTGGACAAGGTACTGGACGACAATGGCGACAACAAGTACAGGGAGGACACGTGGCACGCGTGATTGTGGACGTGATGCTCAAGCCGGAGATCCACGATCCACAGGGGGAGGCCATCGCTAGCGCGGCCAGGCGACTTGGATTCGGTCAGGTTAGCGCGGTCCGGCAGGGCAAGCGTTTCGAAGTCGAGATCGGCGGCCCAGCGGACGAGGCGGCGCTCGCGGAGATCGGCAAGCTGGCCGCCGACTTGCTCGCCAATCCGGTGATCGAGGAGTTCTCGCTTCGTCCAGAGTGATTATCCGCACAACGCGTGACGGGCTTTGTGTCCAGTGGGCACCAAAAGTTCACGAT
Source organism: Streptosporangiaceae bacterium (assembly GCA_035517695.1). Classification (GTDB taxonomy): domain Bacteria; phylum Actinomycetota; class Actinomycetes; order Streptosporangiales; family Streptosporangiaceae; genus DATFVJ01. The sequence goes on along the minus strand of DATIYI010000082.1, from coordinate 23,915 downwards.
TATCAGCGGCGTGTCATGGGAAGCCTTTCACAATGTGACGAGGTTGACTGGAGATAACGCAGGTTGCTATGGAGGGGCTCGCCCTGGTGAGACGGACTGAGGAGCTGACCGTGAACGTCAAGTTCTGCCTCGCCTTTCCGTGCGAGGCTGTCAGCGTGCCCGTGATGCGACGTGTCCTTGGTGACACGTTGCGTAATTTCGGTGTGGTTGATGACTGTATCGATGACATCCTCGTCGCCGTCAGCGAGGCGTGCACGAACGTGCTGAGGCATGGGGGGAGCGCACGGCGCTACGAGGTGGTAACCAGCGTCGGCCCGAGTGGCTGCCTGGTCGAAGTCGTCGATTCCGGCCCGGGGTTCAGCGCGCGCGCCGGGCAGGCCGCAGCGCGGCCAGACAGGATTCGCGGCGCTCAGCCCACGCAGCGGGCATCAACCCGCGCCTCTCGCAGTCTAAGTCCTGACCGCGCCAAGGCTCCCGGCCTCGTTGCGGAAGATCCCGACAGCGGCCGCGAGCGTCGCGAGCCAGCGAAGAACGCGGCGCTCGCCGAGGATCCTGTTCGCGAGCCCGTGCGTTCCGCGCGCCGCCGTACCAACCTCGCGACGGCGCAGCGCGCATACCGTCCCACGCCATCAGCGCCACGCGTGGACGACCGGGTTATTGCCCGGCTGCCAGAGTCGGGGCGAGGTCTGCAGATCATGCGTGCCCTGGTGGACGACGTTACGCTGCAGAGCGGTCCCGGCCGCGGCACGGTGGTGTCGATGCGCAAGCAGGTCGCATGGCGACGGGACGCGCCGCTGGCCGGCCTTTCTGGCCGCAAGCTCCGCCACGCGGGCTGACCCGCGCAGGCGGCGGTCCTGGCCGCCTTCAGCGCGCGGCTGGGGTATCAGGTTCACCTAGCCAAGTCATCGGGTCGGGCCGTGGGGCCCGGCAGCGGTAGCCTTCGGCTGTGCAGCGGACCGAGAAACCAAGGTCCAGGGTGCGGGTAGGCATTGTCACGTTCCCCGGATCGCTCGACGACAACGACGCCGCGCGTGCGGTGGCCCGAGCTGGCGGCGAACCGGTCAGGCTCTGGCACGCCGACCGTGATTTGCGCGGCGTGGACGCCGTGATCCTGCCCGGTGGCTTCTCCTACGGCGATTACCTGCGTTGCGGCGCGATCGCTCGATTCGCGCCGATAATGTCCGAACTGGTGCCGGCGGCTCGGGTCGGCCTGCCCGTGCTCGGCATCTGCAACGGCTTCCAGATCCTCTGCGAGGCGCACTTGCTGCCGGGCGCGCTGACCCGCAACGCCGGACTGCACTTCATCAACCGCGATCAGCGCCTGCGCATCGAGAGCACCGGGACCGCTTGGACGTATCACTACACCCCTGGGCAGGAGATAGTGGTGCCGCTGAAGAGCGGCGAGGGCCGCTACGTGGCCAGCGCCGCGATGCTAACGGACCTGACGGACGGCGGCCGCGTGATTGCCCGTTACCTCGGTAGGGACCCGAACGGCTCCGCGGCGGGCATCGCGGGCGTTTCGAATGCCGCGGGAAACGTGGTGGGCCTGATGCCGCATCCGGAGCACGCCATCGACACGCTCACCGGCCCGAGTGCCGATGGGCTCGGCTTCTTCGCCGCTGCCGTTTCCCGCACCACCGCCGGGCAGGTGAGCGCGTGACCGGCCAGGCGCTGCGATGGCGGAAGGCGGCACGGTGAGCAGCCGGGCGCCGGGGGCGGCCGGTACCGGTCAGGACACCGTCGAGGATGCGGCGTGCACACCGGAGCGGGCGCAGCCGTACGCCGAGCTTGGCCTGGGCACGGCGGAATACGAGCGGATAGTCGCGATCCTCGGCCGCAGGCCCACCGATGCCGAACTGGCCATCTACTCGGTTATGTGGAGCGAGCACTGCTCGTATAAGTCGTCCAAGGTGCACCTGCGGCGGCTCGCGGCCACCATGGCGCGCAGCGATGCGCTGCTCGCCGGCATGGGCCAGAACGCTGGTGTCGTGGACGTCGGTCACGGTTACGCGGTGACCTTCAAGATCGAATCGCACAACCATCCGTCGTATGTGGAGCCGCATCAGGGAGCCGCGACCGGTGTCGGCGGGATCGTGCGGGACATCCTGGCCATGGGCGCCAGGCCGGTCGCGGTGATGGACTCGCTGCGGTTCGGCCCCGCGGACGCGCCGGATACTCGCCGGGTGGTGCCAGGCGTGGTCGGCGGTATCTCCTTCTATGGCAACTGCCTCGGCCTGCCCAACATCGGCGGTGAGCTCGCCTTCGACCGGTGTTACGCGGGAAACCCGCTGGTGAACGCGCTGTGCGTGGGGGTGATGCGGCACCAGGACCTGAAGTCGGCCGCCGCGTCGGGGCCGGGCAACAAGGTGATCCTCTTCGGCGCGCATACAGGTCCGGATGGCATCGGCGGCGCCTCGGTGCTCGCCAGCGCCACGTTCGGTGACGCCAGCGCTGGCAGCGCGGCGAAACGCCCAAGCGTCCAGGTCGGCGATCCGTTCATGGAGAAACTGCTTGTCGAATGCTGCCTGGAGCTTTTCGGAGCCGGAATCATCACGGGTATCCAGGATCTGGGCGCCGCCGGCGTGTCGTGCGCGACCGCCGAGCTCGCCGCGGCAGGTACGGGCGGCATGCGGGTCGAATTGGACGCGGTGCCGCTGCGCGATCCGTCGCTGGGCCCAGCCGAGATCCTGATGAGCGAGTCACAGGAACGCATGATGGCCGTTACCGAACCGGGCTCCGTGGCCGAGTTCATGCGCATCTGCGCCGGCTGGGACGTGCCAGCGACCGTGATCGGCGAGGTCACCGGCACCGGCCGGCTCGTGATGACCTGGCACGGTGACGTGGTGGTGGACATCCCGCCAAGCACGGCGGCCGACGAGGGTCCCGTCTACGACCGGCCCGCGCAGCGGCCAGCGAGCCAGGACGCGCTCGCCGCGGACGACGCGGCGGCGCTGCCGAGGCCCGGCGGCGCCGCCGGGCTCCGTGACACCCTGCTTGCGCTGCTTGGCAGCCCGGACCTAGCTGCCAAGACGTGGGTGACCCAGCAGTACGACCGTTACGTGCGCGGGAACACGGTGCTCGCGGTGCCTGACGACGCGGGCGTACTGCGGATCGACGAGGACAGCGGGCTCGGGGTGGCGCTAGCAACCGACGGCAACGCGCGTTATACGAGGCTGGACCCCTACGCGGGCGCCCAGCTTGCCCTCGCCGAGGCGTGCAGGAACGTGGCGGCCACCGGCGCGCGGCCGCTCGCGGTCACCAACTGCCTCAATTTCGGCTCACCCGAGGAGCCCGCGGTGATGTGGCAGTTCGCCGAGGCGGTTCGTGGCCTCGCCGACGGTTGTGCGGCGCTCGGCCTGCCGGTGACCGGCGGCAACGTGAGCTTCTACAACCAGACCGACAACGCGGCCATCCATCCGACGCCGGTGGTGGGCGTGCTTGGTGTGCACGACGACGTTCGTGACCGGGTCACGATCGGATTCGTCAGCCCTGGAGCGAGGGTCGTGCTGCTCGGGGAGACCCGGCCGGAATTCGGCGGCTCAGCCTGGGCGCACGTGATGCACGGTCATCTGGGCGGCAGCCCACCGAGGGTGAACCTCATATCGGAGCGTCAGCTGGACCATACGCTGATGGCCGCGGCGGCCGGCGCCATGGTTGATGCCGCGCACGATCTTTCCGATGGCGGCCTGGCCGTGGCGCTCGCCGAATCGTGCCTGCGGGGTGGTCTCGGCTGCCAGGTCCGGCTGCCCGGCGACCCGTTCGTCTGGCTGTTCGGTGAGTCGGCGGCACGCGCGGTAGTGGCGGTGCGGCCCGGCCGCGAGTCAGCGTTCACCCAGCTCTGCGCGGACCATGGCGTTCCCGCCACGGTGCTGGGCACGGTCGGTGGGGACAAACTTGATGTCGAGGGATGCTTCGCGATTCCCCTGACCGAACTGGCCGCCGTGCACGAGCACACCCTGCCCGCCTTGTTCGACTGACAACGGAGTCGCCAGGTGTTCCTTCGGGTTCTTCGGGTTCTTCGGGTCCTTCGGGTCCTTCGGGGTTCTTGCGGTCCTTGGGCTGGCGCCTTCGGGGTTCTTGCGGTCCTTGGGCTGGCGCCTTCGGTCCCTCGGCTCCATCGGTTCTCGGTCACGGCTGCGCCGAACCGGCCCCGGGGCCAGGGTTGACGAGCCCGGCGAGCTGCTGGCTGGCCAGGGTCGTGAAGAGGGCCTGATGGTGGCGCGGCGGGCCGCTTCCGTTCAGCAAGACGACGGGCGGCGGCTACCGCGGCGGCCAGTACCGTGAGGTAGCTTCCGTTGCGTGCCATCACGACGCCCGTCTCCCGAGGGTGTGCTCGCCGCGCTGGCCGCTCAACTGGCGGAGCTTGGCGACCCGCCTTCCGCCGGCCTTGATCGAGGCCCGCTCGGGCTCGCCGAGCTTCAGTCCGCCTGCGTTGATGCCGCGCTCGCGGCTATCGGCGCGGGCCTGTGCCCGCAGCCCGGCGCGCTCCGGGTCGCAGTGAGATACCTGCTCGACCTGCTCGCGGGGGCCGCTCCGGGCCGGGCGGTCGAGGTGCGCGTGCCGCCGTACGGCGCGGTGCAGTGCATGCCGGGCCCAGTGCACACCAGAGGCACGCCGCCGAACGTGGTCGAGACGGACCCGGTGACGTGGCTGCGGCTCGCGACCGGAGATCTCACCTGGCAGGAGGGGGTCGAAGGCGGCGCGATCCGGGCGAGCGGTCCGCGGGCGGACGTGTCTTCGCATCTGCCGGTCCGCCGTTGAGCCGCCAGTACACTGGCCAGGTGGCCGAACTCAGTGGCGGTCTGACCAACTACTTCGCCGACTCTGCCAGGTCCGCGAGCTTTGGCGGCTCTGCCGGGTCTGCTATCGGTGACAACCCGCCGAGGGATGCCTGCGGAGTATTCGGCGTGTGGGCCCCGGCCGAAGAGGTTAGCAAACTCACTTATTACGGGCTCTACGCCCTGCAGCACCGGGGCCAGGAGTCCGCGGGCATCGCAGTCAGCGACGGGATCCGCATCGTCGTGTACAAGGACATGGGCCTGGTCGCACAAGTCTTCGACGAGTCTGTACTCAAAACGCTGCGTGGTCACGTGGCGATCGGGCACTGCAGGTACTCGACCACGGGTTCATCGGTATGGGCCAACGCACAGCCGGCCTTCCGGTTCACCGGGACGTCGGGGCTTGCGCTCGGGCACAACGGCAACCTGATCAATACGCGTGAGCTTGCCGCCCTGCTCGAGGACACGCCCACAGCGGCCGAAGGTCTGACCGGCACGTCAGACACCGACGTGCTCACGGCTCTTTTCGCTAACCAGCCCGGCACCATAGCCGATGCCGCCGCGGCGGTTCTGCCACTGGTACGAGGGGCCTTCTCGCTCGTTTTCATGGACGAGCAGACCTTGTACGCGGCCCGCGATCCACAGGGATTCCGGCCCCTTGTGCTGGGCCGGCTTGCCCGCGGCTGGGTTATCGCCAGCGAAACCGCGGCGCTCGACATCGTGGGCGCGGCTTTCGTGCGCGAGGTCGAGCCTGGCGAACTGCTCGCGATCGACGAGGCCGGGGTGAGGTCCCGGCGGTTCGCTCCCGCTGACCCGAAAGGATGCCTGTTCGAGTACGTGTACCTGGCGCGGCCTGACACCGCGATTGCCGGTCGCGGCGTGCACGCGACCCGGCTGGAAATCGGACGGCGGCTGGCAGGCGAGCATCCGGCGGACGCGGACCTGGTGATCCCCGTTCCAGAATCGGGTACCCCAGCCGCGATCGGCTACGCGGAGGCAAGTGGCATTCCCTATGGCCAGGGCCTGGTCAAAAACTCCTACGTCGGGCGCACGTTCATCGAGCCCAGCCAGACGATCCGCCAGCTCGGAATCAGGCTGAAGTTGAATCCGCTACGAGACGCGATCACGGGTAAGCGGCTCGTGGTCGTTGACGACTCGATTGTGCGGGGCAACACACAGCAGGCAATCATCGCGATGCTCCGTGAGGCGGGTGCCACGGAGGTGCATGTGCGCATCTCGAGCCCGCCAGTTTCGTGGCCGTGCTTCTACGGCATCGACTTCGCCAGCCGCTCCGAACTGATCGCCGGGAGCCTGGATGTGGCGGGAATACGGGCGTCGATCGGAGCCGACTCGCTCGGCTACGTTTCGCTCGGCGGGCTCATCGCAGCGACGCGCCTGCCCGGGGGAAGGCTCTGCCACGCCTGCTTCGACGGCGATTACCCGCTTGCTGTGGCCGAGGCCGAGCGGGGCAAGCATGTGCTCGAGGAGGTCCCGTGACGAGTGGGGGCGCCGCCCGCTATGCCGCTGCCGGAGTCGACATCGACGCCGCGGACCGCGCGATCGAACTGATGCGGGCGGCCGTGGCGCGTACGGCGCGGCCCGAGGTCGTGGGCGGCATCGGCGGTTTCTGCGGCCTGTTCGACGCCAGCAAGCTCGCGGCCTACCGGCGGCCGTTGCTCGCCACCTCCACCGATGGAGTGGGGACCAAGGTCGTGATCGCGCAGCGGCTTGGCCAGTACGAGGCGATCGGCATCGACCTCGTTGCGATGGTGGCCGACGACCTGGTCGTCTGTGGCGCGGAACCGCTGTTCATGACGGATTACCTGGTGTTCGGCAAGGTGGTTCCCGAACGGGTGGCCGCCGTGGTGGCCGGCATAGCGGCAGGCTGCGAGCGGGCAGGCTGCGCACTGATTGGGGGGGAGACGGCCGAGCACCCCGGGCATCTCGGGCCAGCTGGCTTCGACATCGCAGGCGCGGCCACGGGTGTCGTCGAGGCTGATGACCTTCTCGGCGCCGACCGCGTACACGCTGGCGACGCAGTGATCGCTATGGCGTCCTCGGGGGTGCACGCCAACGGGTTCTCGCTAGTGCGCGACATCCTCGCGAAGGCAGGCATGGACCTGGAGGGTGAGCAGCCCGAACTCGGCCGGACATTGGGCGCGGAGCTGTCCATCCCGTCGTATATCTACACGCCAGCTTGCCTTGCGCTGGCTCGTTCGTCCCTCGTGCACGCCTTCGCGCACATCACAGGCGGCGGGATCGCCGCGAACATGGCCCGAGTCCTCCCTGCGGACGCCGACGCCGTGCTTGACAGGAGGACGTGGTGCCCGCCACCCGTCTTCCGCCTGCTAGCGGACCGCGCCGCCATCCCCGGCGGCATGGCGGGCGCCGAGATGGAGCGGGTCTTTAACCTCGGTATCGGGATGACCGCGGTCGTCCCACCGGCGGAGGTATCCCGCGTGCTAGAGCTACTCGCGGAGCAGGGTGTCGGCGCCTGGGTGGCCGGCGAGATCCTGCCCGGCTCGGGCAGCGCACGGCTGACCGGATCGTATCCGGCCTGACCAGCTCAGCCCGTACTGTCTGTGCGGCTTGGCTCGCCGTCGTCCTCGCCTTCTTCGTCCGCGTAACGGTCGGCGAGATCCTCGTAGGAGGATTCACGCTCGTCGTCGCGCTGGTCTGAGCCGACAATCTCTGCCCGCAGCCGATCCAGGTCCGTACCGCCGCTGTTGTACTTCAGCTGGCGGGCGACCTTGACCTGCTTGGCCTTGGCTCGGCCGCGCCCCATTGGCTCGACCCCCTCGAACGTCTGGGCCCACGTCAGGCCCCTGCCTCACTGCTCTTTGCCGGTACATGCTTGCGGGCATACCGCGCGGCAAACCGACCCGCCGACCCTCCCTCGCCGGGAGGTGGCGCGTGTCGGCTTCCGTACTGCTACAACCGTACCTGCTTTGCGCCGTGCTCGCCTACGCTGTCCGCCGTCAGGGGGCCATCCGGCGAGCGCTGGCCATATCAGCGCCCCCTGCGGCCCTGCCCACGGTCACGACCGCAGCCAAATGCCACGCAACCGGCCGACTTCGGACATCCGCCGCTCGGCGAGCCTGTCGGCCGCGACGGCGGGGGGCACGCCCTCGTCATCAGCGATCGCGAAGATTTTTTTGGTGGTGCCGAATATCTGGCCTGCCTTGGCTCGCGCGCGGTCAAGGTTGAAGCCCTCGAGTTCGTCGGCGACCTGGATCACGCCACCTGCGTTCACCACATAGTCCGGCGCGTACAAGATGCCCGTGTCGGCCAGCTGTTTCTCGATACCCGCATGAGCGAGCTGGTTGTTCGCACCGCCGCACACGATCTTCGCGCGCAGTGAGGCGACCGTGTCGTCGTCCAGCGCGCCGCCGAGGGCGCACGGAGCGTAGATGTCGACCTGCTCACGGATCAGCTCTGACCGGCCCGCCGCCACAGCGACGCCTGGGTGCCTGGCCCGGACCCGATCGAGGGCCTGTTCGCTGACATCGCATATGACGACGTCGGCGCCGGCCTCGATCAATTGCTCCACCAGCCGGTGGCCAACCTTGCCCACGCCTTCGACACCGACGCGGCGGCCACGCAGCGCCGTAGCTCCCCAGGCGTGCTCGGCCGCGGCGCGCATGCCCTGGAACACGCCGAAGGCAGTGAGCAGCGAGGAGTCGCCCGCACCGCCATGGGGGATGGTGCGGCCGGTGACATAGGGGCACTCGCGGGCGACGACGTCCATGTCCTCGCTGTAGGTCCCGACGTCGCACGCGGTGATGTAGCGGCCGCCCAGTGCGTTGACATAACGGCCGTAGGCGCGCAACAGCGGCTCGGACTTGTCGGTATCCGGATCGCCGATGATGACGGCTTTGCCGCCGCCGAGGTCGAGGCCGGCGAGGGCGTTCTTGTACGCCATCGCCCTGGCGAGATTGAGCACGTCGGCCAAGGCGTCGTCCTCGGTCCCGTAGGGGTAGAACCGGGTGCCGCCGAGTGCCGGGCCGAGCGCTGTCGAGTAGATGGCGACGATCGCGTGCAGCCCGCTCTGGATGTCCTGGCAGAAGGTGACCTGCTCGTGTCCCGCGCTGACTGCGACGCCTGCGCCCTTTTGGGCAGTTGCGAACACGTTTGTCACGTTGGTGACTCTCCTGGTTCCGTACCGTGCCGTCGTTGGCGCGGGGTCCGGGTTAAGACTATTCGGCGGCGGCGGCCCGCCTTTTGCGATGGCCGCGGCTGCCAGTGGTACTTGGGCCTTTGAGACGGCCATGCTGCGCGGCGCCCAGACGGCGGCCACCGAGGGCCAATCGGGTGGCCAGGGGCGGCCACGGGCGGCTAGCGGCGCCTGGCCGCCCGTTAACGGGCTGGCCCGGCACTTGGTGACGATCTCGTTATGTACCGTGCGGCATCCAGAGACCAAGACGTGTCACGATTCGATCGTGCTGCCTTACGCCGCGTACCTTCGCGTGTACGAGCCGCTGACCGCGTTCACCGAGCCCGACCGGTCGCGCTGGGCCAGTTACGCCGCGTCTGCCGAGCGCCCGCGGCGGGTCGGTGCGAACGAGGCCGAGCATGAACAGGCGGTGCGACGGCTCATCGCGGTGCCGCCGATTGTGGCTCCGGCGTGTGAGAGTGACGACGCCTACGTGCGCCGTGCCGACGGGACCGTCTACATCTGCCCGTGGCAGACGCGGCTGCGGTCATGGCTCGCGCTGGGCCGGTTGCGAGCGACGCTCCCACCGTCGCTGACCGACACGTTCGTGCCCAGGCGGATCGCGGACGTGGCGGCGGCCGATTTCGCGCGCTGGCATTCGGAAGCCCCGTCGATTCGCACTCATATCCTGACCTCGACGTGGCACGTGCCGCTCGCCTGGTTCGTGCCGTTCGGGCCACCGGAGCGGTGGCTGGTGCTCGGCGGCGGAGCGGGGAGTGACAGGGGCCAGGCCACGGCCGCGGTCACCCGCATGCTCATCTACGTGACGACGATGGCGCAGGCGCGCCGGCGCGTGGCGCGCGCGCTCGGCGCGGTAAGGCGCGGCCTGTCGCCCGGTTCGCATCCATATCACGACGAGTGGCCGGATGACGGGTATCACGCCGACGCCGACGCGGACAACGGGGACCACGGAGGGGATACTGGCAGGGCTCCCGCCGACGGTGCGGCTCCCCACGGCGCGGTACCGCGCCGGGGCAGGGGACGGCACGCCAGCGGATCGCAGCGTGGTGACACAGCGCGGCACGGGCGTGCCCCGCGGCACGGGGAGCGATCAGGCCACGCGGATACAGGTCGGGCGGCGACGGCTGCCGGCGGGACGGCCCAGCCCGCCGCAGCCGGCGAGATAGCGGAGGTCGGGCGGTGGCTGGAGGAGTTCCACCCCCGCTCACTCGTCGAACTCGACTACGGCGGCCTTGTGCACATGCTCGACGACGGGGCGCTGCGGGCAGACCAGTCGGTGGCCGAGGTGGCGGCGGCGATCACCGGGCTTGAAACAGGCGAGCTCGAGCTAGCAGTAGCGATGTACCAGCGGCTGCGCAACCGCTGGCGGGCAGTGCAAGCCACAGAGTCCGCAAGCTGACGGTCTGTCAGGGCCGATTGCCCGGTCGGGTTGCTCGCGGTGGACGAGGCTGGCGTTGTGCTTGCGGCCCGTCGCGTGCGTACCTCTAGCCCGAGCTTGCCGTTGGCTGCGGGCCGGGTGAAAGACGCCGACAAGATCGGGGTCAAGGTCGGCAAGGTCATCAACAAGCGCAAGGTCGCCGCAACCCCGTAGTAGAAGATCACGTAAGGACGGTCTAGCCGGGGTAACGACTGTGGCCGAGGGTGCGGTCGTCGGTCCGTTCGGGTGTTCCTGTTGCTGCCATGAGGCCGGGTGTCAGTTTCTGTGAGGTCGTGCGGGGTTCTGGCGACCAGCGGCGCGTCGTCACCGTAGCGTCACTGTTTGGTATCGGTCGGCCGAGTGAGTGGCCTGTCGGCGTTATGTCAGCGTCGGGCCGCGATCGGCGTGCGCACGGACGTGGTCAAGGTGGCGGGGCGAGCGCCGGCCCAGGGCGCAGCGGGGCGCCCGGTGCGCGGAGGCGCCAGTCCAGGTTCGGCGGCCCCTGGGCGGCGCGGGCGGCCTCGGGCCGGCACCGATGGCCGTCAGGCACCGGATCTGGCGCATGAGGGGGCCATTAGGCGGTTCATCTGGAAGAGGCTTGAGGTGGTCTGCTGTCGGCATTGCCGCAGCGTAGCCGGTGGTCAGCGGGTCGCCGTAGGGGGTAGGCCGGACGCGATTAGCGGCGCTGCCGCCCGTTGCTTCACGCATTGCACGAGCGCCACCAACGGGCCATTTGGCGCCGGCCGCCCTTCGTGATCTTGCGGACGGATCCATTACCGAGCCCAAGCACGTCGCGGCGCGAAACGCCGCGCCGCTGGCCGGAACGAGCTCACGGCCAGGCTTTTGGTGCCCGACTCGCGGGCGAGCATTTTTCCGAATCCGCCTCGTTGCGACTAAACGTGTCGCTAGAATTACGCACGGTGACAGCGATCAGCGGAGCAACGGGGCAACCTTAGACAGAAATCTTTGCTCTAGGTGGTCGACTCGTCACGTGTGGTGATGGCAATATGGTCTCCGTGGGCCATATCAGGGCATCCACGACAAGCTCCAGATGGAGCGCAGGTACAGCCAACACGCAGGATCGTAATCCCGGTCCAGGAGGAGAGGCCGCACACATGTCTGCACGCACACCCGAGGCCGAACCGCTGCTCACGCCAGCGGAGGTCGCGACGATGTTCCGCGTGGACCCCAAGACCGTCACGCGGTGGGCGAAGGCTGGCAAGCTGACCTCCATTCGCACGCTCGGGGGTCACCGCCGCTACCGGGAGACCGAGGTTCGCGCGCTGCTTGCGGGTATCCCGCAGCAACGGTCGGAGTGACGTTCCGCTTCCGACATCCCGACGTGGGGGGTAAACCGGGTCGCGCGCCCTTACGCGTACGGCACGGGCGACGAGAGAACAAGAATCAGAGGGGGGTCGGCCCCGGCGGCCGGTGTGCCGCATTGGGGGGTGCCGTCTCGGGGAACCTGGGTGATGAGGTTCCCTGCAGGCGCTGCCGGGGTCGATCCGGCCGCAGCAGCGGCCGGGCCGGTCATCGCAGGTCATGCGCGAGGCTCTCGCGCATCGGCAAGCAGTCGTTCGAGCGCCACCGTGATTTCGGCGTCGCGCGTCGCCGCGACCCGGAGCAGCGCGACCAGTTGCGCTGTCAGCATCGTCTCGAGCATGCGCCGCGGCAGACCGCGGTTCGCCAGCCAGTCAGGCCGGCGGCCTCTGCGCAGGCCAGCCAGCATCGGAGCGTAACGCGAAGGACAGGGCCGGGTGCGGCGATGCCTAGGGCCTTGAGGATGCGTGCGGCACTACGTGCCGGACACCTTCGACGATCTTACCGGTCTTTCCGGCCGGACCTGCGGATCCGGGCACGCCAGTCTGGCCGCGCATAAGCGCGACATATCCGGCGGCGTGGTCCTCGACATGGTCGAAGTATCTGGAAAGTGCCTCTGCGAGCCGGTCGGTGGGAGCGCCCTGGCCCCCAGGTCGATCAGCGCGGTGAGTTGCTCTGCCGCGGGGTCCAGCGCCGCCGGGTGTCGCGGGTGAAGATCGGTACTTGGGGCAAGCGGGCGGCGCCGCGTGGGCCGAACTGGTGGGGCGGGCGCCGCGGACCGTTCGACTACTTCACGTGATTGTGCGTGTACTCAGCGAACGCAGACGCTGTCTGTCATACTGGTCGGCGCGCCCGTCACCAGGGGCGGTGGGGAGGCCTCAGGGCCGAAACCGCCGAGGCGGCGGCGTATCTGGAATCCGCGCAAGGCCAAGCGGCGCGAGTTTGGCGAGCCGTACGGCAGGCCGCTGTGGGGCGGGACTCGCCGGGTTCCCGCGGTGGCGAAGCGCGTCACCGCGTTCGGGGGGGAGGATCACCAATGGGCGAGACGGAGCCCGTTTCGCGCGCGTTGCGCGCTGCTGCGCGCCTGGAGTCCGCATGGGAGGGCTGGCGCACAAGGCAGGGTCTTGGCGGCGCGCTTGCTCAGCCAGTGGCGAGCTACGTGGGCTACGCCCCAGAAGATCCGCGCGGTCACCCGCGGGTAGTCTTCGGTGTGGACGCCGTAGAAGCGGAGCAGTTGGCGGTGCTACTCGACGGTCTGGCACGCACCTCTGCGGCGGTGGCGCGAGAGTCTGCCGTCCCCTGCGAAGCAGATCCCGCTGCTGATCCGGGCATCAGCAGCCTGGATGGCCCTGCGGGCGCCTTGCCTGATGCCGCATCTGAAGTAACGCCGGTGGCAGTAGCGGCCGCTGAGGCAGTGCCCGATCCAAGAACTCCGTCCGATCCATGCGGTTCCGGCGGTTCGACCGGTTCGATCGGTTCGAGCGGTTCGAGCGGTGCCGGCGGTTCGAGTGGTGCCGGCGGTTCCAGCGGTTCCAGCGGTTCCAGCGGTTCCAGCGGTGTCGGCGGTTCGAGCGGTGTCGGCGGTTCGAGCGGTGCCGGCGGTTCCAGCGGTGCCGGCGGTTCGAACGGTGCCGGCGGTTCGAACGGTGCCGGCGGCGCAGGCGGTCGGGCGGATCGCGAGGTGCCCGACGGGCCACCGGCGTCGCTGGCCGTGCGGGCCGAGGCGCTATCCGAGAATCCAGCGCGGCCAGCCAAGGGCAGGCAACTTCTGTCTCGGCACAAGGCGGGTGCCAAGCCGACTCCGAAGGACGGCCGTGAGCCGGGCGACTGTAGGGGTGATCAGGCACCCGACGTCGTCGCGCAGCCACAAGCTGACCCGGCTGTCTCCGGCGATGGGCCGGCCAGTCCCGACGGACCCGTGCCTAGCACTGCGGACCGGCCGGCAGTGCCAGCCGCCCGTCCCGCCACGGCTCCGCGGCCCGCGGACACACCGAGCACGCCCGCATCGTCGATAACTGCCGAACTCGCGGGATGGGCGGCTGGCGAACTACCCGGGCAGGCATCGGGACTTGCCGCCTTGACTGCGGCAGAACGGGAGTTGCGCCCGGGGGCAAGCGGCCCGCCGCGGCCGCGAGAACCGGCTGACATCGAGCGCGAGGGCAGTGCCGGTTCACGGCACTAGCCGGTGGTCGGTACCGGCACGCGTACCGTCGCCACCGGCAATGATCGCGGAGCGTTCTCAGGGACATACTCAGTGAAACGGCCCGGGATGATGAACCGGGTTGCGCAGGCTCGCTGGCTTCTTGCATCGGGACCGTACCTTGGCGGGCGATCCGCCAAGGACCGGGGCTTCGCTCGTTGCCTACCACTAGCCGGTTTGACCGGCCCGGGGCCGGTGGCTGCTGCAGGTAATATGTCCAGCCGATGCAGAAGAAACCGGGGAGCAGGAACCATCTGGCGGAAACCGACGGGGCGATCAACATGGCTAGCCGCCGTCGTGCGCGCCTGGCCTTTCCGTCGTGGGCTCCTGGCCGCGGTCCTGGCCTGCGCGCTGCTCGGGGGCGCTGGCTGCGCCGACGACGGCAAGGTGGGCGCCGCAGCGCAGCCGACGCTTCGGCCGAGCCAGCGTGCGGTCGCAGCCGCATCGGGCTCCCCCGCTCGGCCGCCAACTCCGTCGCCAAGCGATTCCCCGAACGCGTCTGCCCGGCCGCGCACGCCGCCGCTCGCTGGTGACGTGATCGCGGTGGATCCCGGCCATAACGGCGGCAACGCAACGCATCCAGACAGCATTAACCAGCTGGTCAATGTCATCACAGAGAAGAAAGCCTGCGACACCACTGGCGCGGAAACCGACGCCGGTTATCCCGAGCACGCGTTTAATTTCGATGTCGCCATCCGGCTGGCCAAGCTGCTGCGAAAGGACGGCGCGAAGGTCGTGCTGACCCGGCACAGCGATACCGGGGTGGGCCCGTGCGTCACCCAGCGGGCGGCCATAGGAAACCGGGTACACGCCGACGCGGCGATCTCGATTCACGCCGACGGCGGGCCCGCCGGCGGACCGGGTTCGAGGTCATCGAACCGGGTCTGGTACCCGGCTACACTGACAAGATCATCGGCCCTTCTCGCAGACTCGGCCTCGACATCAGGAACGAATACCACGCCATTACCGGCGAGCCGTATTCGGATTATGTCGGCGCGGCCGGGCTAGACGTCCGCACCGATCTCGGCGGCCTGAACCTGTCCAAGGTGCCAAAGGTCTTCATCGAGTGCGCGAACATGCGCAACGCGCAACAGCGGTGACGCGGCGCGCCTGACAAGTGCGGCGTTCCGTCAACGCGTCGCGGTGGCGCTGGCCGCTGGTTTCGCCTCGTTCCTGCGACCACACTGACACGAACCCGCACCGCGCGGCGGCGACAGCCCGCGCCCGCCGTTTGGGAGCATTATCCGTAACGGCTCCGCAGGCGGGTTCCCCCTACAAAGCCCGCCCACCCTATGGGGGCGTTGCCCTACTGATGATCTTGCCAGATTGTCAAGAGGCGCTAAAGGGGTGAATCGCATTCTGGGGATAACGAGCCGACTAGTGTCAACAGGCAAGAAGCGGATTCATGCGGATAGCTGTCGCGGCTGACAGCCGCGGCGACGGGCTCATCCGCCGCCTGAACGACGACGGGACTCCCGCTGCGCCGCCCGAGCATGTGGCGGGCGTCGCCGACGCGGTGGCGGCGCTGGAGCGGGAAGCGAGCCCGCGCTGGGTATGGGCGTCGTCGGCCAGGATCTACCCGGCCATGCTCGGCGCAGATGTGCGGGTGGCATCCTGCCATGACGTGCGGCTCATCGAGGCCATGCTGCTTGCTCATCGGGGCCGGTTCGGCGAGGAGCCATCGCTCGAGGCGGCCTTAGCGCGGCTGCGCGGCATCGCCTCCGCGCCTGGCCGGCCCGCGCCATCCGCCGGTGGCGCTCAATCGGAGCTGTTTGCGATCGTCGGCGACGGTTTCGCGAGCCCGCGGGAGGAACTCGACGCGGTCATCGCGGTCCAGGCGGATCAGCTTCGCCGGATTGCCGCCGCGCCGCGTCCGGGTCGGCTGTCCCTGCTCGCGGCCGCCGAGTCAGCGGGTGGCCTCGCGGCGGCGGAGATGATGGCGGACGGCCTGCCATGGCGCGGGGACATCCACGATGAGCTGCTCACCGAGCTACTAGGACCGCGGCCAGCCCCTGGCCTGCGTCCGCGCCGGCTTGTCGAGCTTGCCGACGCGATACGAGAGGCGTTGCACGCACGCGCACTCAATCCTGATTCACCCGCGCAGCTCGTCAAGGCTTTCGCGGCAGAAGGGATAAGCCTCACGTCGACCCGCGCGCACGTGCTGCGGACGGTGGACCATCCAGCGGTGTCCTTGCTGCTCGAGTACAAGGAACTCGCGAGGCTGCATGCGGCCGATGGCTGGGGCTGGCTCGATACGTGGGTATCGGATGGGCGGTTCCGGCCAGAATATGTGGTCGGCGGTGTTGTCTCCGGGCGCTGGGCCTCGCGTGGCGGTGGTGCGCTGCAGATCCCGAAGGTCCTGCGGCGCGCGGTGGTCGCCGATCCCGGCTATGTCCTCGTGGTGGCGGACGCCGCGCAGCTCGAACCCAGGGTGCTCGCCGCCCTGGCGGGTGATCGCGCCTTCGCCGAGGCTGCCGCCGCAGGCGACGTGTACGCGGCGCTCGCCGGGACGCTCGGCGGTGAACGCGACAAGGCGAAGGTGGCCTTGCTTTCAGCCATGTACGGCGGGGCGGGAGGAGAGGCTGGCCAATTGCTCGCAGTGTTGCGCAGCCGGTTTCCGGCGGCCGCCCGTTATGTGGACGACGCCGCGCGGGCCGGCGAGGAAGGGCGCCTGGTCAGGTCCCGGCTTGGCCGAACGTGCCCGCTTCCTTCTGCGCAGTGGCGTCAGCTGACAGGCGACCGGGCTGATCCGCGGGCGGGCCGCGCGCTGCGCAGCCGGGGCCGGTTTACGCGCAACTTCGTCGTGCAGGCGAGCGCGGCCGACTGGGCGGCGGTGCTGCTCGCGTCCCTGCGGCGCAGGCTCGCCGCGACGGACTGGCCAGCGGCTGAGCCGGCTGGCGGGCGGGCCGCTGCTGGGCGGCCGCACCTGGTGTTCTTTCAGCATGACGAGGTCATCGTGCACAGCCCGGCCGCCGCGGCTGACGAGGTCGTGCGTGCCGCCCGCGCCGCGGCTCAGCAGGCCGGGCGGCTCGTATTTGGCCCAGGGCCAGTCCGGTTTCCGCTGAACGTCTCCGTCGTCACCTGCTACGCGGACGCGAAATGACCCGCGAGCGGCCGCAGGGCACGCCGGCCGCGCTGTGGCGTCAGCGACGGCCATGGTGGCGGCGTGCGCCATCAGCAGAGGGGCGGTGCCAGGTCGACGCCGTCTGGATTGTTCAGGTAGCGAGGCCGCAAAGGGTAATTCGGCAGGTGACCGCAGCCATCAAGCGCAGTGCCGTGCGCTTGCCGGCCGCGTGAGCCAGGTCTACCTAGCTAAGGCTGGGCCCATCCGGGCCCGTGCCGCATCCGGGCCGGGCGCGCCGGGACCCGGAACAGCCAGCCGCTGACTGAAGGGCCTGTGGTCCTCCCTGAGACTGATCGGGAAGCCGTGCGCCGGTGAGGGGGTTATCGTGCCAAAGACCTGGCAGGGCAGCCTGCTGCGGGTGCGGTCAGGTACTCAGCGCGTCACGAACGTCGAACTCTTCTTCGACCTCGTCTACGTGTTCGCGGTCACCCAGTTGTCGCATCACCTGCTCGGCCAACCCACGGTCGAGGGCGCCCTGCAAACCGCGTTGTTGCTGGTGCTTGTGTGGCTGGCGTGGGCCTACACCACGTGGGTGACCAACTGGCTGGATCCCGAGCGCATCGCCGTCCGGCTGATGCTCGTGACGCTCATGCTGGTCAGCCTGGTCATGTCTGCCGCGCTACCCGACGCATTCACGACGCGAGGCCTGGTGGTGGGTGGTGCTTACGCGACGATGCAGATTGGCCGGACCGCGTTCGTCGTCGCGGCACTGAACGGGCAACCCCTGCGGCGGAACTTCGAGCGGATCCTTGCGTGGTGCCTGGTCAGCGGAGCGCTGGCGGTGGCGGGCGGGCTCGCCCATGGCCACACGCGTGAACTGCTCTGGGCGCTCGCGGCCGGCGTCGACCTGCTCGGCGGCGCGGCTGGCTTCTACACGCCCGGGCTGGGCAGGTCCGCGACCAGCGAGTGGACTATCGAAGGCAGTCACTTCGCCGAACGGTGCCAGGGCTTCGTGATCATCGCGTTGGGCGAGTCTATCGTCGTGATCGGCGCAACCCTGTCGCAGTTGCCTTCGGTCACTGCGGCGGCGGTCGCCGCGTTCGCCGCCGCGTTCGCCGGCAGTGTCGCTCTGTGGTGGGTCTACTTTGACCGCAGCGCCGAGGAGGCGGCGCGCGTCATCGCGGCATCGGCGGACCCGGGCCGGCTGGGCCGTTCGGCCTATCACTCGATCCACCCGGTCATGGTCGCGGGAATCATTGTCACCGCTGCGGCGGACCAGAAGGTGCTTTCCGATCCGGCCGGCATCCCTGCCCCGCCAACGATCTGGATGGTCCTCGGCGGGGCGGCGTTGTTTCTGGCCGGGCACGCCGCGTTCAAGGCCACTGTCTGGCGTGTCACCCCTTGGTCCCGGCTAGCAGCGATCGCGTTGCTGGCATTGCTCGCGATACCGGCGCCGCACCTGCCAGGGGCGGCGCTTGCGGCGTGCGCGGGGGCGGTCGTTGTGGCCGTCGCGATCGCTGACCGCCTTCAGGCGGCCGTATCGCCGGGCGAGTCCCGGTCGCAGGAATGAGGTTCGCGGCGGGCCCCGGTGACCGGCCAAGATCGATGTCCCGTTGGCGGGCAACAGAGTCTGTAACCCGACCCTCTGGCGGCGGGCCGGGTGTCGGGTTTGGGGTGTTGCCGTGCGGGGCCGGGGGGTTGGCGATGCCCCCGGGGGAGTGGCCACCTGGGCGTGCTGGCGTGTCCGGCGGGCTCGGGTGGGGTGTGCGGGTATGCCGGGCCTGGACTCCTTGTACCAATACGCACGACGGCTTAGCGTGTGGATACTGGGTGTTTTTGGCTGCGCTGCTGGCAGTCGGCGCGGGGAGGAGTGTGAGGTGCCTGAGCACGTACCGGGCGACCTTGACAAGCTCAAGGGTATCGGCCCCAAGTACCGGGAGATCCTCGAGGAAATCGGCGTCGCCTCGATCAAGGAGTTGCGTCATCGCAACGCCGCCCACCTGAAGGGGATGATCGAGGAGCGGCACGGCGCAGTCGTGGGTCTCTCCGAGCACGAGACACGGACGTGGATCGAAGAGGCAAAGGCCTTCGAGGAGTAGCTCAACCCGGCAGGGGAGCAGCTCAGCCGGTACACGTGGGCGCAGGCCGACCACGAGCCGAAAGATCATGGATCATTGTGGTCCTGAGAGCAGCTGACTGCCTGCAGCGAAACCAGCTGGTCAGGGAGCCGGTGCGGGCTTGGCATCCGTCAGGGTCGTCGACAGTCGGTCGTTGCCGGCTCGTTGCCCACGTGAACTAACCGGGGAGGTCTTCGGGCCGTTTGGCGGCGAGGTGCCCAGAGCGAAGCCCGGTGGCCTGGCCCACCTCGATCAGGTAACCGTTTGGGTCTCGCATGTGGCAGCGGATTTCTGCTCCGCAGTCGATCGGCGGCGTGAGAAACGTGGCGCCCCGATCGCTCCACCGCCGCTAACACATCGTTGATGTCGGCGACGCGGAGATTCAAGAGGATTGAAGTGGTGTCGCCCGGCTCGTAGTTGACGACGGTGATGTCTGGCTTGTCGGGGATAGGCCCGCCCGTCCCTCGGTCCCGGCACCGTAGAACACGCCGCCCGCGTCGTGGACGCCTCACTCAGGTCGGCGCCGCAGCTGATGAGCTCGGCGCGGGCCGCCTCGATGTCGGCGACGACAAGCTGCAGATCCTGAACGGAGCCCCGGCGCGGCCGAGGTGATCCCGGTGCCGATCACGATCGAGCAGTCCGAGCCGGGAGGCATCAGCCGTGGGTCGCGCGGCCAACCCGGTTCAAATGCGGGCACTGCCGGAGGCCATCCGTTCGACCGGCCGGACCCAGGGGCCGCGCCTTGTCGGTCTCTGCGGCTGCATGTCCACGGCTGCATGTCCACGGCTGCATGTACTACGGGATGCTGCGGCCATCCGACGCGGTGTCGCAACTCCTGGACGAGTGCCGCCTTGGCCAGAAACTGACCATTCCTGACCCTGGCCGCACGTTAAGCCCGAGGCCATAGTGACCGGCGGGTACCGCCCCGACCTGGCTGGGCAGCGACATGCCAGAATGAAGCTGATATGGCAGACTCGCGGCCAGGACAGCAAGTTAGGGGAGACCGCGATGGCGCGTGAAATCCATACGGTCGGAATGGTCGGCCTGGGCACGATGGGATCGGGGATAGCGGAGGTCTTGGCCCGCAGCGGGATCAATGTGATCGCCGTAGACGTGGATGAGGTGGCCCTGGACCGGGGCCGGGCCGCCCTGACCCGGTCGACGGACCGGGCGGTGAGCCGCGGCAAGCTCTCCCCGCAGGAGCGGGACGCCCTGCTGGGCCGGGTCGCCTTCGCTGTCGGCCTGGACGCGTTGGGCGAGGTCGACCTGGCCATCGAGGCGGTGCCGGAGCAGCTGGAGATCAAACGGCGCGTGTTCGCGGAGCTGGACCGGGTCTGCCCCGATTCGGCGATCCTGGCAACCGACACCTCCTCGCTGTCGGTCACTGAGATCGCGGCCGCGACCCGGCGCCCAGACCGGGTGGTCGGCATGCACTTCTTCAATCCCGCGCCGGTGATGAAGATGGTCGAGGTGGTCCGGACGGTGGTGACGTCGCCGGAGGTCATCGAGGACATGGCGGCGCTGTGTGAGCGGCTGGGCAAGGTCTCGGTGACGATCAACGACCGGGCCGGCTTCATCGCCAACGGGCTGTTGTGCGGGTACGTCAACCATGCGGTGGCCATGCACGAGAGCGGATACGCCAGCCGGGAGGACCTCGACGCGGCGATGACGCTCGGTGCCGGCCTGCCGATGGGGCCGCTGGCGTTGATCGACCTGATCGGTGTGGACGTGGCGCTCGAGATCCTCAACACCATCTATCACAGCGGCGGCCGCGACCGGCGGCACGCGCCCACGCCGCTGCTCAAGCAAATGGTCACCGCGGGACTGCTCGGCCGTAAGACCGGCCGGGGCTTCTACACCTACGCCGCGGCGGGTTCGCCGGACGTGGTGCCCGACGAGCTGACCCCGCACGGCGGCCCTGAGCGGCCGGAGGATGCCGCGCGGTCGATCGCGACCGTAGGAGTGGTCGGGTCCGGTTTGATGGCGACCGGCATCGTCGAGGTGTTCGCCCGCGGCGGCTTCCAGGTCGTTGCGGTCGCCCGGGGGGAGGAGAAGGCGGCCCGGATGCGGGATGCCGTGACGGCGTCGCTGACCAAGGCGGTCGTGCGCGGCAAGATGGCCGAAGCGGACCGGGACGCCGCACTTGCGCGGGTGACCTGGTCCGCGTCCCTGGACCGGCTCAACGACGCCGATCTGGTGGTGGAGGCGGTCGTCGAGGAACTGACCGTCAAGCAGGCCATGTTCGCCAGCCTCGACGAGATCTGCAAGCCTGGCGCCGTGCTTGCCACCACCACCTCCAGCCTGCCGATCATCGAGTGCGCGATGGCGACCAGCCGGCCGGCGAGTGTGGTGGGGCTGCACTTCTTCAACCCAGCCCCGCTGATGCGGCTGGTGGAGGTGGTACGGACGATCCGCACGTCGGCGGAGACCACCGCTGTCGCCCAGGGGGTCTGCGCACGCCTTCGCAAGACCGGCATTGTCTGCGGGGAACGGGCCGGTTTCATCGTCAACGCGCTGCTGTTCCCCTACCTGAACGACGCGGTGCGGATGCTGGAGTCCTCGTACGCCACGATCGACGGCATCGATAACGCGATGAAGCTGGGCTGCGGGTACCCGATGGGGCCGTTCCAGTTGCTGGACATCGTCGGCCTCGATGTGTCGCTGGCCATCCAGCGTGAGCTGTACCTGGAGGCCCGCGAACCCGGCCTCGCGCCGGCGCCGCTGCTGGAACACCTGGTCACCGCCGGATACCTGGGCAAGAAAGTGGGCCGCGGCTTCCGCGACTACACCACCCGCTGACTGCGCCGCGGCGTCGGCCCGCCGCGGCGCAGTCAGGTTGTGGGCTCATGACCAGCGCACCGACTGTGTCCAGGTCCCGGGGCGGTCTAAGCGACCGCCAAAGCCGAAACTCGGGTCAATCGCGAGTCGCGCCAGCCCGCATGCCGAGGCGCCGGTAGGAACGGGCAAACATACCGGCGGTTGTCGGCTTGCCGACTCCTGGCGCCGGTCAGACCGAACACGCGCGCCCGCCCGGCCAGTGGCGTAATCGTCTACATGATCGTGCGCAACTCCCGTGAACCGTCCACTCCGCCTTCCACAAGCGAGACCGGCCGGGCGACCGCGCGCGGGGCGTCGCCATGGGCATGCCCCACCAGGTCTTGGACGCCCGGGCCGTGCTTGCCTCGTCGGCCGTTCAGGATCTTGGGTCGCGCAGTTTCTCCTGCGGGCGCTCAGCGGTCATCCGGTCCAGGTACCCGCAGCAGCAGCGCGTCGCCCTGGCCGCCGCCGCCGCACAGCGCCGCCGCGCCCAGGCCACCGCCGCGCCGCCGCAGTTCAAGGATCAGGTGCAGGGCGATCCGTGCCCCGGACGCGCCAATCGGATGACCGATCGCGATCGCGCCTCCATTGACATTGACGCGCTCGGGCCCGACGCCAAGATCCTTCATGGACTGGATCCCGACCGCGGCGAATGCCTCGTTGATCTCGATCAGATCGAGTTCGTCGATGCTGCTGCCCGCCTTGCCGAGTGCGTGCATGATCGCCCTGGAGGGCTGCGAGTGCAGCGAATTGTCCGGCCCGGCCACGTTGCCGTGTGGCCCGATCTCCGCTAGCACCTCAGCACCGAGTTGCGCTGCCTTGGCCTGCGACATCACCACGACTGCGCACGCGCCATCCGAGATCTGTGACGCCGAGCCGGCCGTGATCGTCCCGTCCGGTGCGAATGCCGGGCGGAGCCTGCTCAGCGCCTCCACGGTGGTGCCCGGCCGCACGCCCTCGTCCTGGCTCACGAGCACGGGTGCGCCGCGGCGCTGTGGCACCTCGACAGGAACGACTTCGTCGGCAAGCAGACCGCCCGCCATCGCAGCCGCGGCGCGCTGATGCGAACGCGCCGCGAACTCGTCCTGCTCCTCGCGGCCAATGCCGAGCTTGGCGGTGTAGCGTTCGGTCGACTCGCCCATCGACACTTGTTCAAATGGGTCGGTGAGCCCGTCGTTCAACGTGGCATCGACCAGCGTGACGGACCCGTAGCTGTAGCCGCTCCTGGATCCGGGCAGCAGATGCGGCGCGCCGGTCATCGACTCCATTCCGCCCGCGACCACGACCTCGAACTCACCCGCGCCGATCAGCTGCGCCGCTAGCGCGATGGCGTCGAGGCCAGAAAGGCACACCTTGTTGATGGTGATAGAGGGAACGCTCATCGGGATACCCGCCTTTACCGCGGCCTGCCTGGAAGGTATCTGCCCGGCTCCCGCCTGGAGCACTTGACCCATGATCACGTAATCGACCTGGTCACCGGAGATCCCGGCGCGCTCGAGCGCGGTCTTGATTGCGATACCGCCCAGATCCATGGCGGTAAGATCCTTGAGCGAACCGAGGAGCTTGCCAAACGGCGTTCGAGCGCCGCTGACGATGACCGGTGGTGACATGTGAGCCTCCGCCTTGTTGCCGTTGCTTGCCTGTCACGATACCCAGGGCGGGGCCGTTGGCAACGGGGAGGTCAATACGCTGATACCGATCGATCATGTGGCAATCGCATAGCCCGACCTCGCGGGGCGGATTGAGTTCTGCCAGTCCGTGTTCGGGCTCAGCTTCGTGAGCTGGAGCTGCCCGGCCAGCCCGGCTTTCCAGCTGCCGCCCGATGTGAAGTCGGGCGTCGGTGAGCTGGCCGTGGTGCGGCGTTTTTTTCATCGTCTTCTTCCCGAACTCGTGTTTCCGAGTTTCGACCCGGCAAGTGGGTGAAAGGCGCCCTTGATCGCCTGGTGGGCAGGCCGCGGCGTGGCAGGCCTGCGGACGCCCCGGCGTGGATAGCTCTGCGTAGCCGATCGTCGCGGATGGCGATAATTG
>DATIYI010000081.1:0-40214 GCA_035517695.1 Streptosporangiaceae bacterium | reverse complement strand
CACGGCGCTCCTACGGCTGGGACCGCACCGGCCTCGGCGCCCTCACCCTCCTCGGCCTGTAACACCAGCACGCCAAACAAAACGAGACTAAACCGCAACACAGCCACCAGACCCAGAAACTCCACTTTGACCCCAGCCCTGCGGCGTCCCGGCCGCAGAGGTGTGGCCGGTGTGGCCGCAGGCTGCGAGGCTAGTGGTCTCTAGGAGCGACCACGAGGGAGGCATTCATGAACGATCGGCCCACGGCGACGGCGGCGGGCACCATCGACGTTGGCGGCGATCTGACCGTGAACCGGATGGGCTTCGGTTCGATGCGGATCACAGGCCACGGCATCTGGGGCGAACCGCCGGACAGGGAAGGGGCGAAGGCGGCGCTCCGGCGGGCGGTGGAACTCGACGTCAACTTCATCGACACCGCCGACTCCTACGGCCCGGGGGTCAGCGAGACGCTGATCGCCGAGACCCTGTCCCCGTATCCCGCCGACCTTGTTATCGCGACCAAGGGCGGCCTGGTCCGGCCCGGTCCGGGGGGCTGGGTGGCCGACGGCCGGCCTGAACATCTCCGGCAGGCGTGCGAGGGCAGCCTGCGGCGGCTGAAGCTCGAGCAGATTCCCCTGTATCAGTTCCACCGGCCCGATCCGAAGGTGCCTCTGGCCGAGTCGGTGGGCGCACTCGCTCAGCTGAAGGCCGAAGGGAAAATCCGCCACCTCGGAGTCTCCAACGTGTCGGAGGAGCAATTGAGGGAGGCGAAGCAGATCACCCCGATCGTGTCAGTGCAGAACCGCTACAACGTGGCCGACCGATCCTCGGAGTCGATGGTGGACCTGTGCGAGGAAGAGTCGCTCGTGTTCCTGCCGTGGGCGCCGATTCAGGACGCCGACCACCACCGCGCCGTCGCCGAGGCTGCGCAGCGGCACGGCGTGAGCCCGCGCCAGGTCGTGCTCGCCTGGCTACTGGCCAGGTCGCCGCAGATCCTGCCCATCCCTGGCTCCGGATCAGCCAAGCACGTCGAGGCGAACGTCGCGGCGGCCTCGATCGGGTTGAGCACGGATGAGGTCGCCGCGATCAGCAAGGCGGCGTGACCTACCACAGCGGCGCAGCTTGCCGGGGATCGCCCCGCGCCGACACTGCCTTAACGCCGACACTGCCTTAGGCCGACACTGCCTTAACGGAGCGGGGTCGGCGCAGCTTGACGGGGTTCCGGGACGTGGGCGTCCGTAGTCTCCTCGGCGGCACCATGCTCCCGGGCGCCTGGTGGTCCGCGGCGGCCCGGCTGGTTCCGTACCATGACAGAAGTACCGGTGCTCGCGGCGGTCCGCGAGCTCGCCGGGCGCGCGCACCGGACGGCGTCGGTGTGCACAGGCGCCTTCCTGCTGGCCAGGGTCGGCCTGCGCGCCGGCCGACATGCCACGACGCAGCCGCAGCCCGGAGCGACAGCACAGCGCCGCAGCACAGCGCCGCAGTACAGCGCCGGAGCACAGCGCCGGAGCACAGCGCCGCAGCCCGGGGCTACACCAGCAAACCCGGAGCGACACACAGCACCGGGCGGCCGAGCAAAGGAGGTGTCACGATGGCGGGTGTGGTCTCCTTCGACGTCGTCCCGGTGGAGAAACCGGCCGACGTAAATGTGATCATCGGCCAGGCCCACTTCATCAAGACGGTGGAGGACCTGCACGAGGCGCTGGCCGGGGTAAGCCCGCATCTGCGGTTCGGCCTTGCCTTCTGCGAGGCGTCGGCGGCACGACTCGTCCGCAGGTCAGGAAACGACGACGAACTCGCGGCGCTGGCCGCCGCGTGCGCGCTCGCCATCAGCGCCGGGCACGTGTTCGTCGTCGTATTGCGGGAGGGGTTTCCAGTCAACGTGCTTAACCCACTCAAGTCCGTACCGGAGGTCTGCACCATCTTCTGCGCGACCGCGAACCCGGTGGACGTCCTCGTCGCTGTGACCGATCGTGGCCGCGGGGTCGTCGGCGTCATCGACGGCTCACCGCCTGTCGGTATTGAGACCGACACCGACGCGGCCGACCGCCGCCGCCTGCTGCGCGATTTCGGGTACAAACTCTGACGGCCTGGCGCCCTGCCTGCCCGGCCCCGCCTAGCCGGGTAAGGCCAGAATTGTCCGAGGCCGGTGGGATACTCGGCGATATGTTGCCGCAGACCTCGCAGGGACAGCTGGTGGGCAGGGCCGGTGAGCTGGCCCGCCTGCTCGCGCGGCTCGAGGATGCCTCGTCGCGGCAGGCCGTTGTCGCGCTTGTCAGCGGCGACGCGGGCGTGGGCAAGACGCGGCTCGTGGCCGAGCTTGCCAAGCTGGCAGGTGAGCGGGGCTTCACAGTGCTGTCAGGCCGCTGCGCCGAGGTCGGTGACAGCGTTCCCTATCTGCCGCTCGCAGACGCACTGCGGGAAGCGACGCACGCCCCATCGGGCAGCGCCGCCTTCGCGCCGTTGCTTGACGCGCTAGCGAGCCGGCCCGTGCTCGGACGGCTGCTGCCCGACCAGGGCAGCGCCGAACCCGCTGACGGCGACGGCTCCGGCCTGGCACGGCAGCAGCTGTTCGGCGCCGTGCTCGGTCTGCTCGCGGAGCTCGCGGAGGCCGCTCCCGTCCTGCTCGTGCTCGAAGACCTGCACTGGGCCGACACGTCGACGCGTGATCTTGTGACGTTCCTCAGTCGTGTGCTGCACAGGGAGCGGATCGCGCTCGTCGGCACCTACAGGTCCGATGACTTGCACCGCCGGCATCCGCTCCGCCCGGTCGTCGCCGAGTTGCTGCGCTTGCCCGGCGTGCGCCTGGTCGAGCTTGGGCCGTTGAACTCGTCGGCGATGGCCGAGCACCTGACCGCGCTCGCCCGCGGCAAGGTGCGACTGGATGCGGCGACTCTCAACGGCATCGTTGCCCGCGCCGAGGGCAACGCCTACTACGCGGAGGAGCTCCTTGCCGCCTCCGCCAACGGCGAGGTCCTGCCCGCCGGGCTGGCCGCTCTGCTGCTTGGCCGGGTCGAGCGGTTGTCGGACACTGCTCAGCAGGTGCTGCGAACCGCTGCGGTGGCCGGCCGCCGGGCTGACGACGAACTGGTCCGCGAGGTGTCGGGCCTGCCGGCCGCCGCATATGAGGACGCGGTCAGGGAGGCGGTGGCGCAGCAGCTTCTGGTATCTGACGGCGCCGAAGGCTACGCGTTCAGGCACGCACTTCTGCGCGAAGCCGTGTACGCGGATCTGCTGCCAGGTGAGCGGACCCGGCTGCACGCGTCGCTCGCTGGCCTGCTCGACGGGCGGTGGGACGCCACGGCGCCAGGAACAGCCGCCGAGCTTGCCCACCACTGCCTGGCGAGCCACGACATCCCCGGGGCTTTCGCCGCGTCCGTGCGGGCGGGCCAGGAGGCTGAACGGCTCGCCGCACCTGCCGAGGCCCACCGTCACTACGACCAGGCGCTCTCGTTGTGGGATCGGGTGAGCGAGCCGGAAAAGCTGGCTGAGCTGGAGCGCGGCACGCTGGCGATGCGCTCGGCGAGCAACGCCGCCGCAAGCGGCGACGTCTCGCGTGCTGTACAGCAGCTCAGACGGCTGCACGGCTTCCTGGATCCCGCCAAAGATCCGTTGCTGGCCAGCAGGGCCGGTGAGCGGCTCGCGTATTTCCTGCTCGAAACCGGCGACTTCCCTGACGCGGTCGCCGCCGCCCGCGCCGCTGCCAGCGCTCTGCCCGAGAATCCGCCTACCTGGCAGCATGCGCGCGCGCTCGCCACCTACGCGCAGACCCTCCTCTACGCGACGGGCAACCCACCGGGCGCAGACGCGGAGGAGCAGGTGCGCCGTCGTGCGGAGGAGGCGCGGGCGGCGGCGCGTGCCGCAGCCGCCCCGTGGGCAGAAGCCGACGCGCTGGTGACTCTGGGCCTGCTCGCCGAGCGGAACGGGCAGAGCCAAGAGGCGATCGACCTGTTGACCCTCGCCCATGCGCAAGCCCGCGAAGCGCGGGTCCTCGGTGTAGAGCTGCGCGCCGCCTACCAGTTGGCACGGACGCACCTTGAGCGAGGCGATCTCCGCGATGCGAGCAGGACAGCACACGAGGGTGTCCGCAGGGCAAGCGAGACCGGGCTCAGCCTGGCACCTTATGGCCTGGACCTGCAAGATCTGCATTACCTGGGTCACTACAACGAGGGCAGCTGGGATCACGCCCAGGAGCTCGCAGACGGCTTCCCCGTCCGGGTCACGACGCAGCCCGAGGCCCAGCTCTCCGCGATGGCGCTCTTCGTGGACGTCGCACGCGGCAACCCTGTGGTGCAGGAGCGGCGCGTCTGGCTGGAGCCGTTCTGGCGGACGGGCACGTTCGTCGCGTACATCGCGCGGGGACTGCTCGCCGAGCACGCCCTGTGGCAGGCAGACACCGCCACCGCGCTCGCCGAGGTCGCGGCGACAATCAAGGTTCAGCTCGAGCATCTCGGCGGGTACGGCCCGCCGATCATCAGGGTGGCCGCGATCGGCGTGGCGGCCTGCGCCGACCGAGCCGGCCAGGCCCGCGCGATTGGCGATGACGACGGCGTGCGAGCCGCGGTCGACGAGGCGCGCACGCTGATCGAGGCGGCGCGTGAGTCCGCGGCCTACCGTCGCAGGCCGAAGTTCGTGCTCGGGGTCGACGGCCGGGGCTGGCTGGCCCGCGCCGAGGCCGAGTGGCACCGCGCCCAGGGCGACAACGACCCCAGCGCGTGGCAGGCAGTGCTTGGCGTGTTCAGCCCTGCGTTCGTCTATGAGGCAGCCAGGACCCGCTGGCGGCTCGCTGAGGCGCTCGCAGAGACTGCCCGCCGCGACGAGGCGCAGCAGCAGTGGCGGCAGGCCGTGGAGGCGGCCGACCAGCTCGGCGCCGCGCCCCTGCGCGCCGCGCTTGATACCTTGGCCCGCAGGGCCAGGCTCGGGCCTGCAGGCGCCACCCCCGTGGTCGGCCAGCCGAGCGGCGACATCACTGCGCTTACCGTCCGTGAGCGCGAGGTGCTACGGCTGCTCGCCGAGGGCAAGAGCAACAGGGAGATCGGTGCAACCCTGTATATCGCGCCGAAGACCGCCAGCGTGCACGTCTCGAACATCCTGGCCAAGCTTGGCGCCGCCAGCCGGACTGAGGCCGCCGCCGTCGCACACCGGCGGGGTCTGCTGCAGTCGGCACCTGCCGAACGTTGACCACCAACCTGTCGCTATCATCTCGTCTCGTGACTGGCCATGATCGTGCGGCGACAGGCCCGCGATCCGGCGGAGACCGAGGCCGGTCCGGCGTGTTGCGGCGGCCCGTCCTGCTGTTTACCGCCACCCGGAAACTGATCTATGGCCGGTTGGAGGAGATCCGGTTCAGCACTGGCGTCGCCATTTTCGTCGCCGGTGCCGCGATGACCGCGGTTGCGGTCGGCTTAACCACGGCCACGTGGCGCGGTGCGTCGCCCGTCCACACGGGCAACCACCGGTCCGTCCGGACCCCGTTAGCCGTCGAGGCGACATCGCCTTGGCCGACACCGGCTCGACCCTCTCCCCGGCCGCGAAGGCCGACGCAGCGCGCGCGGCCGAGGCGTCCAGCGCCCTCAGCACTGGACCAGCCGGCGTTTTTGCGGGCATCCGCCTCGCCGCGGCAGGCACTGGCGTGGCACTCTGAGCCGTCCCGCTGGCAGCGAGCGTTGCCGTACCCCTGGCGCGGCCAGGAGCCGTTTCCCCCGCGGGGCTATGACCCTTTTCGCTGGCGGGATCACCGGCGCGGAGCGTGGCCGTCTGGCTGGCGCGGGCAGCGCGCGCCCGGCCGGCCATGGGACGGGCCTGGCGGCGGCGCCCGTCACCGCTGACCGGCCCTCATCATGATCGTTACGGCTGCGCTCGGTACCGCCTCGTGACCACGAAGCCCCGCTGCCTGGTGACCGCGCAGCAAGATCGTCTTTACCTGCCGGTTGACAAGTCGGGGGGAACACCTCCTCAATAGCTGAGAGCCTGCGCGTGAGCTGGGGTTCCTGCGGCGCATAGCCTTGGCACGACCGGCCGCAGGACAGGCAGGGAGGCTCCTGATGCTCGTGGCTTTTTCGATCACACCCCTCGGCGTGGGGGAGGGCGTGGCCGATTACGTGGCCGACGCGGTCAAGATCGTCAGGGCGAGCGGCCTGCCGAACCGGACCGATGCCATGTTCACCACGGTCGAGGGCGCCTGGGACGAGGTGATGAGCGTGGTCAAGGAGGCGGTAGACGCCGTGGCCGCGAACGTCCCGCGGGTATCGCTCGTGCTCAAGGCCGACCTGCGGCCAGGGGTCAGCGGGGCGCTCACGGCCAAGGTCGAATCCGTGGAGCGCCTCCTGCGCCAATGACGGGCTCATTGTCCGCCGGGCCCGCGGATACGACGCCTGATCCCGGGCTGGCGTTTGACGTCGCGGCCCTGCGGCCCGGTCAGCCCGCCTGACCGTCCGCCGGTTCGAGCACGACCACGGGGATTTCCCTGCGCGTGTTTCGCTGGTAGTCGTCGTAGGCCCGCCAGGTGGCCGCCATCTCACGCCACATTTCCTGCTTCTCCGCGGGCTGAGCAGTGCGGGCGCGGGCGGTGAACTTCTCGCCAAGCACCTGAACGCCGACCTCCGGGTTCGCCTGCAGGTTCAGGTACCAGGCGGGGTGCGCGTCCGCGCCGCCCTTGGACGCGACCACCAGGTAGTCCCCGCCATACTTGCGGTAGATGAGCGGGGTCGAGTGTCTCTTGCCCGTGCGGCGGCCCGTCGTGGTGAGGATGAGAACCGTGGTGCCCAGCCAGTCGTGACCCTCGGCGCCGTCGGTTTCCCGGTAGCGCCTGACGTGTTCCTCACCGAACAGCATCGATGCCTCCTATCGTCTGTTCCGCGCGCTAGCGCGCCGCGGGGCGGTCCGCCGCGACCCGGTCAGCGTGGATGCGATCACATGTTTGGCAACAGTCACTTAAGGTCGGTTCATGCGGGGACCCGCTGACGATACCTTCGTGTCCGTCGCTCAGGCCACTCTCGACGGCATGCTGGAACGCCGCCCGGAACTGGCCACCGATCTCGGTGACCACCGTTACGACGACAGGCTGACGGTGGGCACGGCCCAGTACTACGAGGAATCGATCCGCTGGTACGGCGACAGGGTCGGCGACCTGGCGGCGATCGACCTCGCCCGCCTGTCACCGCAGAACAGGGTCGACGCGCAAATCCTCGCGAACAGGCTCAACCTGATCCGCTTCAACATGCGCGAGTCGCGCGAGCATGAGTGGAACCCGTTGCTCGCCAACCCCGGCCGCGCGATCTACCTGCTGATCGCGCGTGATTTCGCCCCCCTTCCGCAACGGCTGCGCAGTTTGGCGCGGCGCCTGACCGCTGTGCCTGAAGCGCTCCAGGCCGCCCGCGCCGTGGCGGGCCCGATGCCGAAGGTTCACCTCGAGACGGCGATCAGCCAGTTCGCCGGGACAGCGCGGCTGATCGGCGCGGAACTCGACAAGGTGGTGATGGACCCGTCCCCAGCCCGCGGCGAGGTGCTGTCGGCGCGCCTGGCGGCCGCGCGGGCGATCGACGAGCATCGCCAATGGCTGCAGCAGCGGCTTTCCGACAGCGGGCGGGACCGGGACTTCCGCGAGCCACGGATAGGAGCGGAGCGCTTCGCGCGCAAGCTTCGCCTCATCCTCGATGCCGAGTCGGAGGCCGGTGAGATCGTGTCGCGGGCCGAGTCGGATCTGGAGCGCGTCACCGCCCAGATCAGCGAGACAGCCGCGCGGCTGACAGGTGAGAGCCCGCAGAGGGCGGGACTGGTCCGGCGGGTGCTCGATTCGCTCGCCGCCGATGCGCCTGACGACACCACGATCCTGGACGTGGTGCGGCGCGCCTTCGACGAGCAGAGCCAGTTCGTACACGAACACGATCTCGTGACCACCTACGATGACGATCGTGTCGAGGTGATCGAGATGCCGGAGATCGACCGCGGCGTCTCCGTCGCGTACTGCGATGCGCCCGGCCCGCTCGAGGACGGCCCGGGCCCGACGTTCGTCGCCGTCTCACCGGCTCCGCAGGACTGGTCGCAGGAAAGGGTGAGATCTTTCTATCGTGAGTACAACAGGCACATGGTGCACAATCTCATGATCCACGAGGGAATGCCTGGTCATGTGGTCCAGCTACAGCACTCGCGGAGGTTCGCGGGCGACACGCCCGTGCGCGCGGCGCTTCGGTCAGGCTCGTTCGTGGAGGGCTGGGCCGTTTTCGCAGAACAGCTGATGGCCGAGCATCGTTACCCGGGTGAGGGGAACCCTGACGCCGTTCGCATGCAGCAGCTCAAGATGCAGCTACGGATGATCATTAACACCATTCTCGATGCCCGGGTGCACTGCGACGGCATGACCGAGAGCGAGGGAATGGCGCTCATGATCGGCCGCGGGCACCAGGAGGAGGGGGAGGCGGCCGGAAAGTGGCGCCGTACACTGCTGACCTCGACGCAGCTCTCAACGTACTACGTCGGCTTCACCGAAGTCGCCGACCTCGCGACCGAACTACGCGCGGCTAATCCTGAATGGCCTGCGCGGCAGTTGCACGACACGATGCTTGCCCACGGCTCGCCCGCCGTCCGGCACTTGCGCACCCTTTTGCCCCGGACCGATTAGCCGATGCGCTGGCGCGTCGGCGACGCGGGGCACCTCCCTTGCCCGATGCTCCCACTGGCTATTCCTTGCGGCCGACACCGCCGAACGCGCCGAAGCGCTCAGGGCTGGAGTCCACGTCGCCCGGCGAGTCAGGCCGCCAGAGCGGCAGGTGCACGAGCCCTGGCTCGACCAGGGTGAGCCCGCGGAACTGCGCAAGGATCTGTGCCTTCGAGCGCAACACGATCTCCGTGGCGGTGCGGGCCGAGAGCTTCTGGGCCTCCACGACCTCGGGCGGCTGATCCTCGTAGGTGACGTGCGAGATGACCACATAGCTCCCAGGCACGACCGCGTCACGGAGCTGGCCTACGATTCCCGGCGGGTCATCCTCGTCACGGATGAAATGCATAATCCCGGCCAGCAAGATCGCTGTCGGCTTGCTCAGGTCGAGCAGCCGGGTCAGCTCAGGATCAGCCAGGATCTTGTGTGGTTCACGCACATCCGCATGCAGCGCGGTGACCAGGTCATTGCCCGCGAGAATCGCGCGGCTGTGCGCGATCGCCACCGGGTCGATGTCGACATATGCGATCCGCGCCTGCGGGAAGATCTGCTGGGCGATCTCGTGCACGTTTCCCACTGTCGGGATACCCGAGCCGATGTCGAGGAACTGCCTGATGCCGTCTTCGAGCAGGAAGCGCACCGCCCTGCGAAGGAAATCCCGCCCGGCCCGCATGGTGTCGCCCACGTTAGGGGTCATCCGCGCGATCTGGTCGGCTAGCTCACGGTCGACGGCAAAATTGTGGGCGCCGCCGAGAAAGTAGTCGTAGACGCGGGCCGCGCTTGGCGTGTCGACGTCTACGTCCGTTGGCGCCCAGTCAGGCCGCTTCTCGGTCATGGCAACCCCTATCTGTCCTGCCACCGGCCAGCCTAGCGGCGGCGGACCGCCGCAGTTAGCGATGCGATGACGACCAATTGCGCTTATTGTCTCGGTACAGAAAGTACTACCATGATCGCTAATAGTCATTCGCCACGCACGGGGACTGTGCGACCAGGTGCAGGAGCGCGGGATGAGCAAACGAGGCGGGGACGGGCACACCCGTGGCCAATCCGATCCGGACCGCATGGCCGCCCCGGGCAGCCAGCTCATTGCCGACTGGGCGGCGGCGCTCGTCAAGGCCAGTCACGTGCCGATGAGCTCAGCCGAAGTGCTGCGGCTTCTTGATGATCTAGCCAGCCGACTGGTCACCATCATGACGGGCTCACCCTTCCAGCCACAGGATGCAGCGGAGGTCGGCTCGGCGCTCGTCAACGCGCATTTCGTTGGTGTCACCGCACTCGGGTCAAGCCTGCGTGCATTCCGCTACATCGCGAGGCAGATGGCAGACCCGGACGCCGGACCGGACGCCGGTGAGCGGTTTTGCGCCGTCCAGGAGGCCATCACCACTGGCTACGTACGGGCGTTGCGCGAGCGCACTCTTGCCGAGCAGGAGTCGATCAGGAAGGCGGAGATCGCCGCCCGCCGCCGCGCCGAGGATGCGTTGCGCGCGAGTGAAGCACGCTTCCGTGCCGTGTTCACCGAGGCTGCTATCGGCATCGGTCTCGCCGACCGTGATGGCCGGATCGTCGAGGCAAATCAAGCCTTCGCGCGTATGCTCGGCTATACGCCCGCCGAGTTCTTGCAGCTCAACGTGACCGACTTTACCCTGCCCGAGGACATGCCCGGGATGTGGGAGAGCTACGCGGCGCTCGTCAGGGGCGAGCTCGAGTGTGTCCGCACCCAGAAGCGCTACCGCAGGAAGGACGGCGGCCTGGTGTGGACAAACCTCACCGCGTCCTTGATCAGGGATGCCCACGGCGAGCCAAGATACACACTCGCGTTGCTCGAGGATGTCTCCGATCGCCGCCTGCTCGAGGAGCGACTGCGTTACCAGGCACTGCACGACCCGCTGACCGGCTTGCCCAACCGCACGCTGTTCTTCGACCGGCTCACCGGCGCCCTCGGCAACCCTGACGGCCGGATCGGCATCTGCTACATCGACCTGGACGACTTCAAGCTGATAAACGACACACTGGGCCACGGCACCGGTGACCAGCTGCTCATCGCCGTTGCGGAGCGCCTTGACCTGCTCGTCGGCGCTTCAAATGGGCTCGTCGCACGCATGGGCGGCGACGAGTTCGTGGTACTCATCGGCGAATCGGGAGACCTGGCGCAGCTAACTGAGCTCGCCAGGGGCCTGCTTGCGGAAATCGCGCGGCCCTTCGCTATCGGGGAGCACTGCATCAACATCAGCGCCAGCATCGGGATAGTGGAGCGTCCTGTCACTGGCACGACCGCCGCTGACGTTATTACGGACGCCGATGGAGCGTTGTACTGGGCCAAGTCGGAGGGTCCAGGCGAGTGGGCGGTCTACGATCCAGGCCGCAAAGCGGCAGACGCCACCCGCCTCACGCTAACCGCCTCGATTCGCACGGCATTGGAACGTGGCGAGTTCGCTGTCACATACCAGCCCATCGTCGAGTTGCCGGGCGCCACGCTCCAGGGCGCCGAGGCGCTGCTGCGCTGGAATCATCCGACGCTCGGCACGCTCCCGCCAGATACGTTCATCGCGCTCGCCGAGGCTAGCGGGGTCATCACGGCGCTCGGCCGCTGGGTCATCGAGGAGTCATGCAAACAAGCGGCCAGCTGGCAGCAGATCCGGCCGGAGTCCGCGCCCTTCGTCAGCGTCAATTTGTCTGTCCGGCAGGCGGCCGCCACCGATCTCGTTGACGACGTCGCGAGGCTCCTCGAGCAGGCGGGCCTGCCCCCGCATTTGCTCCAACTCGAGCTCACGGAGGGGGCCCTGGTGGAGGCCGGCGGCCGGCCGCTCGAGGCGCTGCAGAAGCTCTCAGGCATGGGCGTGCGGATCGCGGTCGACGACTTCGGCACGGGGTACTCCAACCTCGCCTACCTGCGCCGGCTGCCGGTCGACAC
This sequence comes from Streptosporangiaceae bacterium, assembly GCA_035517695.1. Lineage (GTDB taxonomy): Bacteria > Actinomycetota > Actinomycetes > Streptosporangiales > Streptosporangiaceae > DATFVJ01. Next base: position 28,668 of record DATIYI010000081.1, on the reverse strand, counting down.
GCTCAAACTGCCTGCGTCGTTCGTCCGCGAGATCTCCCCGGCGGTGACGGGGTGCGGCAGCGCTGGTCCTGCGGGCCGGCCCTACCTCAGCGGCCAGCCAGGTTCACCCGACCTCGGCCGCCAGCCGGCTCCGGCCCGCGCGCCGGGCCGTGCGGACCCCGCGGACGAACCCATTATCTCCGCGCTTGTTGGCCTCGCCCACACCCTCGGCCTGACAGTGACCGTCGAGGGCGTCGAGAACGGCGAGCAAGCCGTCCGCCTCACCGCCCTCGGTTGTGACACGGCCCAGGGGTGGTACTACGCCCGTGCGGTCCCAGGCAACGACATCACCGCGCTACTCCGTCTGAACGCTCGGCCTTCCTTTGGCCCTTTGCATCCCTTTTCCGCGGCGGGTTGACCGCCGCAGGCCCTTCGCACCCCTTTTCTACGGCGGGTTGACCGCCGCTGGCCCATGGGCCGAGCCGGGAACCCTGGATGGAGCTGGGTACTCTGCGCAGCGAACGGGAACGTACACGAAAAGTAACGGGCCGAGCGTGCGCACGCGGGTCACGTGCGTACCTTGCGGCCTAGGCGGATCATCTTCTGTGATAGGGGACCACGATCAGCATGGGGGTGAAAGCCGGTCGGCCGGAGCACGGTGCGCCGGGCCGCGCCCGCCGTGCGAAGTTGCCTTCGGCGAGGCCGGAAGCCGCGGAGTCCGGTGCTGCGGGATCCGAATGGGCCCGGTCCGCGGCAGTAGTGGCCGCGCTCGCGCAGGCGATTTTCTCCGGCACACCCGAGGCCATCATCGTGGTCGACGACGCCGGGCGGATCGCTGAGTTCAATCCCGCGGCCGAGGCCGTCTTCGGGTGGCGGCGCGAAGATGCGATCGGCAAGGACATGGCCAGGCTCCTCATCCCCACGCGACGGCGCCGCGCATACCGCAGCGCCCTGAACCAGTTCTGGCACACTGGTGACACGGGGTCACCGCGGTTCCACCGCAGGTCCGCGACGACCGCGCTCCGCGCCGATGGTAGCGAGTTCCCTGTTGAGTCGACGCTGCTGCCGCTCACCGTCGCAGGCGCGAGGTTCTGCTGCGAATTCATCAGGGACACCAGCGACATTGCGCAGGCAGCATCAGCCCTCGCCATGAGCGAACAGCGGTTCAGGCTGCTTTCCACCCTTGCTCCGGTCGGCATACTGCAGACGGACGCGAATGGCGCGACGGTCTTCGTCAACGACCGATGGTGTGCGCTGACCGGGTTGAGCAGGGACGAGGCGCTCGGCAAAGGCTGGGCCGGTGTGCTCGGTCGCGAGTACGCCGAAATCGTTACGGCGATATGGGAGGACACAAGCACCGCGGGCCAGGAGTTCCAAACTGAACTCCCGCTTCGCCCCGACACGGCCTCCGCGACGTGGGTACAGAGCGCCGCGGTGCCGTTGCGCGACGAGAGCGGCCACATGGTCGGTTACCTCGGCACGATGACGGACATTTCGGCGCGCAAGGCGGCGGAGGCCGAGCGAGAGGAAATGCTCGCCGCTGAGCGGGACGCCCGCAGGAAAGCTGCCGAGAACGCCGAACGGCTGGTCAGGCTTGTCACCGCGCTACCCGCTGCGGTCCTCATCGAGGACGAGTGCCGACGGATCGTACTGGTCAACGACTATTTCTGTGAGTTGTTCCAGATCTCGGCGCCATCGTCCGACCTCACAGGTGCAAGCGCCGCGGAGGTCATCGACGAAACCAAGCGCGTCGCCGCCGATCCGGATAGGTTCGCCTTCCGTATTCGCCAAATCATCGCCGCCCACGAACTTGTCGCCGACGAGGAGATCGTATTCGCCGACGGCCGGATCTACGACCGCGACTACGTCCCCGTGATTGTCGGCCAGGAGCGGCATGGCCTGCTCTGGCTGTACTGGGAGGTAACCGAGCGCAGGGCAGCCGACCGGCAGCGCGAGCGCATCCTTGTTACCGAACTCCAGGCCAGGAAGGTGACCGACGCCGCGCGCAGGAAACTCGCCGAGCAGAATCAGCGGCTGCGGGAACTTGACGAGCTCAAGTCTCAGTTCATGGCCACGCTTTCGCATGAGCTGCGGAGCCCGCTCACCTCAATCGTGTCGTTCACCGGCCTGCTCAGGGAAGTCGGGCCGACGTCGCCGGAGGCAACCGAGTTCCTGGACATTATTGAGCGCAACTCGGACCGGTTGCTGCGGCTCGTCTCCGACCTGCTCCTGCTCGGTCACCTCGAGGCCGGTTCATTGCCGCTTGAGCTCGCTCCGCAGTCGGCTGCCGAACTCGTCCAGGAAGCGGTGCTTGCCAGAACGGCTCCCGCGCAGGGCCGGGGCGTAACGATCGAGCTAGAGTCCGAGGACGGGCCGCCGCTTCGGCTCGACCGCCTCCGCATGCTGCAGGTCATCGACAATCTCATCTCGAACGCGATCAAGTTCTCCGATCCAGGGAGCATCGTCCGCGTCTCGGCGCATTACGAAGGCAATGAGTGGCGGATCGACGTTGCCGACTCCGGCATCGGCATCCCCACGGAGGAGCAGGACAGGATCTTCGAGCGTTTCTTCCGCGCTTCCAATGCGCGGATCGAGGCGGTGCCGGGGACCGGCCTTGGGCTCTCCGTTGTGCAGGCGATCGTCGAACTGCACGGCGGCCGCCTGGAGATGCGGAGCACGCCGGGTAAGGGCACCACGTTCAGCGTATTTCTCAGGTCGGCGCATTGACGACCCAGATACTGCTCATTGAGGACGATCCGGACATCGCCCTGGCGGTCCGCACCGTACTCGGCCGCGCAGGGTTCGACATCGGCACCGCCGATGACGGCCGTGCCGGTTTGCGAGCGTTCCACGACCGCCACCCCGGCCTTGTCGTGCTCGACATAGGCCTGCCTGGCCTTGACGGCTGGCAGGTACTCGAACGCATCCGCGACATGAGCGACGTTCCTGTACTGATGCTAACCGCCCGCGGCCACGAGGCCGACAAGGTCAGGGGACTGCGGTCAGGCGCCGATGATTACCTCACGAAGCCGTTCGGCAACCAGGAACTGGTCGCCCGGGTGCAGGCGCTACTGCGCCGCGGCCGTGGTGAGGAACCGGCGCCTGAGGTCTACGACGACGGTCGGCTGCAGGTGCACTTCGCGTCCAGGGAGGTCCTGGCCGATGCGGCGCCAGTCTCCCTTACGCCCATTGAGTTCCGCCTGCTTGCCGCCCTCGTCCGGCACGCAGGCCAGGTTCTCTCCCCCGAACAGCTGCTCGAGCAGGCATGGAATGATCCGCTGCGGATCGGCCCGGACCGGGTCAAGTTCGCCATACTCCGGCTGCGCAAGAAGCTCGGCTGGCGCGCCACCGACTCGTCCATCCAGGCTGTCCGCGGGTTCGGCTACCGCTACCTACCGCCCAGTTCATTAACCGCTGGCCCATCGCTGCGTCCCGGCACGGCTCTCGTGCGGGGACGTGCCGCCTGACGGCATGCGGGCGGACTTCTGGCCTCAACTCGGGCCGGCCGTGCGGATCAAGTTCTTCCCTGGCTGGTTGCTACCTGCAACCGGCCAGCAACCGGTTAGCGAACGGCAAGGCTACCCACGCCCAGCAGCATGCACGTGTGAGCAACATCGGAGCGGGCCTCAGCCGCAGAAAGATCCTTGTCGTCGAGGACGACCCGGCTGCCGCGCGCTTCGTCGTCTATGTGCTCGGCGAGCGCGGCGGCTTCGATGTGAGTCATGTCACGGATCCAGTCGTCGCTCTCCAGCGCATCGCCGATGAGGCCTGGGATCTGGTACTCACCAATCTCGATCTTCCGCGGATGACCGGGCTGGATCTGCTCGCCTCGGTCCGGCGCATCGCACCCGGCCTGCCCGTTGCCATTACCACCGGCCGGGCCATGAGTGCAGCGCATGCACACGCCCTGCGGCGGCACGCAGACGCGTTCCTGGAGAGGCCAATACAGCCACAGCGGCTCACCACGGTCGCCACGGCGCTCATCGGAAACCGGCCGCAGCCGCCATGACATGCCGCCAGGTGCCCAGGAATGGCCACCCGGCTGCCCAGGCGCTCAAGGCACCGGCGCCCGGTGCGATGCGGCATGCTGCCGAGGGATCCATATTGCTATCGCAACCATGGCCGCCACCGGCCTGGTCAGGCGACGTGGCGCGTACCCGGCTTTTTGATCGACGGCATCAGAGAGGTGAGCTGGGCGGCCTGATCGGCCTTGGCTTTATCGCGCGCCAGCCGTTCGTCGGCCCCCCGCATCGCCGCCCCAAGGCGGGCCTCGGCTTCGCGCCTGTGACGGCGCGTCACAGCCCGCCTGCGGAGGCGTTCAGCAACGGAGAGAACCACGACAAGGACGACCACTGCGATGACAGCGAGCATGATCCCCTTCACCATCGGTAGCACCTGCACCTTCCACTACACTTCCAGTATCACCCGGCGGCCAGGTGGCTCGCGCACCAGTCACGCCCGGCGGGGATGCGGATCTGGTAAATCTTCGCCGCTGCGGAAGATCGCCTGCGGATAGCCGCGCGGATGCGGCAGCCGGACCCCCGCAGATCGCGAACAGATAGCGAATAGGCACCCGCGGATCGGCGAAAGACTCACGGCCAGGAACCGAGCCGACATTCGGGCACCAGCGCGGCGGTCGCGCGAAATCGAGTTACCCTGCGTGAGAGGATTCCCGGCGCCGGCGGGGGTCGTGGCAGAATTCTCAACGCTGGCCTGCGGCGTGTTCGCGTCGAAATGTACCGGGGGTCGGCGTCGGCGTCCCAGTCGGTGCGCCGACAGGCTCGTTAAGGCCAGGACCCCGGCGCCACGGCGTGACAGCGGCGGCAAACGGCTGGTCACGGCAACACGGGCTAGTGAGCGGTAAGTACCAAAGGGAGCACCCCCGATGAGGATGTCCAACCTGTTCGGCATGACGTTGCGGGCCGCGCCGGGCAAGACGGAGGCCGAGGGCCACCAGATGCTGCTCCGTGCCGCCTTCGTCCGCCAGCTAGGCACGGGGATCTTCTCGTTCCTGCCACTCGGCTGGCGTTCGCTGAAGAAGATCGAGAACGTCATACGCGAGGAGATGGACGCGGCCGGCGGCCTGGAAATGCTCATGCCAGTCGTCCACCCCGCCGAGCTATGGAAGGCCACCGGGCGCTACTACACGGTTGGCCCTGAGCTTGCGCGCTTCAAGGACCGCCGTGGCCGCGACGTGGTGCTTGCGATGACCCACGAGGAGGTAGTCGCCGAACTGTGCAAGGGCGAGATCAACTCCTACCGCGACCTGCCGCGCCTCGTTTATCACATCCAGACCAAATTCCGCGATGATCCGCGGCCGCGGGCCGGCCTCATCCGCGTTCGCGAGTTCACCATGAAGGACGCCTACAGCCTCGCCACAGACGAGGCAGGGCTCGACGCCCAGTACCGGGTCCAGTATCAGGCGTATTTCAACATCTTCAACCGGTGCGCGCTGCCAGTGATCGCCGTTGGCTCGGACGTCGGAATGATGGGCGGAAGCCTCGCGCACGAGTTCATGTACCTGACCCCGATCGGCGAGGACACGCTTGTTCTCTGCGACAACTGCGGCTATTCGGCGAACAGGCAGGTCGCGGCCTTTGCCAAGCCGAAGCCGCCGCAGGCGGCGGCGCTCCCGCTCGAACGGGTCGCCACGCCGGGCACCGCGACCATCGATTCGCTCGCAGCGTTCCTGCGGGTTCCAGCGAACAAGACCGCCAAGGCGATGTTCATGGCCACAGAACGGGAACGCCGGGACGGCTCTTTCGTGGTCGAGCCGATCGTGGCCATCATCCGGGGCGACCATGAACTGAACGAGACGAAGCTCGCCAACGCGGTCAAGGCCACAGACCTGCGGCCGATGACGGAGGAAGAGATAGCCCAGATCGGAGCGGTGCCCGGATACGGCTCACCGATCGGCGTGACTGGCGCCACGGTGGTCATCGACGACCTGGCGGCATCCTCGCCGAACCTGGTCGCGGGTGCCAACGAGGAGGGCTATCACCTTCTCAACTCCAACCACGGACGTGACTACACTGCCAACGTCGTGGCGGACATCATCGCCGCAGGCGACGGCGACGCGTGCGTCGTCTGCGGAACGCCGCTGCGGACGACGCGCGGCGTCGAGGCAGGAAACATCTTCAAGCTCGGCAGCCGCTACTCGGCCGCGGTCGGCGCGACGTTCCTCGGCCCTGACGGACAGGAGCACCCGGTCGTCATGGGCAGCTACGGCATCGGGCTTGACCGGCTGCTCGCGTGCGCGGCCGAGGAACACCACGACAGCCGCGGCTTGCGCCTGCCGATCACCATCGCGCCCGCGCAGGTTCACATCTGCCGCCTGGGTGCGGGCAGATCTCCGGCTGCCGAGATCGCCGATCGGCTGTATGCGGAGCTGCAAGCGCTTGGGGTGGAGGTGCTCTACGACGATCGCGGTGAGCGGCCGGGCGTGCAGTTCGCTGACGCCGACCTGATCGGCGTCCCGCTCCGGGTGACCGTGGGCGAAAAATCGCTCGCCCGGGGCGGGGTCGAGGTGAGGCGCCGGGACGGCGACACGGTCGAGCTGGTGCCGGTCGAGAAAGCTCCAGAACGCCTGACGGGGGAGATACGCGGCATGTTCGAGGAGATCGCCGCCAAGGTGGTCCCGGTGGTCCCGCCTGATCCAACGCCCTGAAACCGATGGCCATCGGGTGCCCGATGTGGCGCCCTGCGGCCCCGGGCCATGGGGTGTCACGAGCCCGGCGGCCCGATTCGATCGAAACCCGTCCAGGATGTCACACGCCAAGCACCGTGAAGCACCGGCCGTTCCTGTGCCAGACGCTCTTGGTGTGGTAGCCGAGTGGCTCAGCCTGTGCGGCGAGTGCGGGCGCGCCGATCCTTGCCCAGCCGAACTCCGGACCGCAGGCGTCGATCCGGACGCGGTGGAATTCGTCGATATCTGCTGACTCGGTTTCGACAAGCAACTGCGCGTCGGCCGGTCTGAGCAGTTTCCGCACCCGCCGCAGGAGTGCGGCGGGGTCACCGCCGATGCCAATGTTCCCGTCGATCAGCAGCGCATGAGGCCACCGGCCTTCTCCAGGCAGCCGGTCGAAAATGGAGCGCCGCAGCGCCGTGGCGCCCGCGGCCCGGGCCAGCAGGACAGCCACCGGCGAGACGTCGATGCCGAGCGCTGGGATCCCTCGCGCGGCAAGCTCGGCGGCCAGCCGGCCCGGTCCGCAGCCGATGTCGACCGTTGGTCCCACGCAGCGGTCGAGCAGTTCCATCTCCGCCGGACCTGGCTGAGCGGTGAACCTGGCAATGTCGAGGACAATCCGCGTGCCGGTCGTCGAGTACAGCGTGACATTCGTGGCGGGCTCGCCAGCCCGCGCCGCGGGCGCCGCCGGTTGCGTCTGTGCTGACGCCCACAACGCTCGCGCGTAGCCAGCGGCCCACCCGCCCGCGTCACGATGCCGCGGCCCGGCCGACGGCACGGGCATCCCCGTCCCCGCGTCCTCGAGCAAGGTCACCGCAGCGTGGCCGTTCCTGGTGCTGGCTGCGACGCCACGCGTCGCGGCGGTGGGCGGCGCGGCCGGGGCGCCGTCGTTCGCAGCAGCTTCGCGAACCTGCTCCGCGGGCACAACCGGGCAACCGCGTACGCGTCGGCGGCGGTGTCGACGTCGCGCAGTATGGGTAGCAACGTGGTCCGCATACCAATGGACCGCAACCGCGCAAGCTGGGCCAGCCCCGTATCTGATCGCGACATCCGGACGCCGCCGACGGCGCGCAGTATCAGGTCGGGGTCGGGCGCGCGAAACCCGAGGGCCCAGAAACCACCGTCGCTAGCCAGTCCGATCAGCGCGTCGGCGCCCTGCCAGCAGGGCCGTAGCAGTTTCCTGCCGACCTGGGGAGTGTCCATGCCGATCAGCAGCGCAGGGCCGCGGGCGTGCTGCGCGGCGGCCGCGAAGGCGGCCGCGATCCGGATGTCGAGGCCGCCTTGGACCTGCGGGATGACGGCGAAACCTGGCGGCAGCCAGCCCCCAGGAGTTCCGTCGAGTGCCAGGATTGGCCGGCCCGATGCGGCGGCCAGCACGTTGTGCAAAGTGTCCGCGAGCGCGGCCTCGGCAAGCGCGGCGGACTCGGCCGCGCTGAAAGGCGGACTGAGCCTTGTCTTGGCGCGGCCGGGGACGGGCGCCTTGGCGATGACGATCAGGGTAGTCATCCGGTCGCCGCTTTCCAGGCCTGGCGCATGTCATGGATCGCGCGCAACGTTCCCGCCAGCGTCCCTGTCACCTTGGACCGGCCGGTGCGCGGCGCGTAACGAACGTCTGCCTCGGTGATCCGCCATCCGGCCCGGGCGGCGGCGAGCACCATTTCAAGCGGGTACCCGAACCGGCGGTCGCTTAGGCGGAGCGCGAGCAGCGGCTCGCGCCTCGCCGCGCGCATCGGGCCGAGATCGCGCAACGGGGCGCCGGTGGTACGCCGGATGCGCCGGGCCAGCAGCAGGTTGGCGATCCGCGCGTGCGATGGCCAGGCACGGATGCTGCCCGGGCGGCGGCGGCCGACTGCCAGGTCGGCGTCGCCAGCCAGCACAGGCGCAGCGACGAGGGGCAACTCTGCGAGGTCGAGCGAGCCGTCACAGTCGCAGAAACAGACGACCTCGGCCGACGCCGCGTGCAAACCGGCGTCACACGCCGCGCCGAACCCGCGGCGCGGCTCATACACGACCTGCGCGCCGAGGCGTCTGGCGATCTCGGCGGAACCGTCCGACGATCCGTTGTCCACCACGATCGCACGGTAACCGGCCGGCAGCCGGCCCAGCACATACGGCAAGGCGCCGGCCTCGTCCAGGCACGGCAGCACTACGTCGGCAACCGGGACGCGGGCCGGGCGGTCGCTAGCCAGCCGGCCATCTGCCGACAGGGCATCCCGCGACGGGGCATCAGCCAGCGCCACCCTGGCAGGCCGCGAGGCGGCCGGGGCACTGCGGCTCAACAGCACCCGCGCCAGGGTCACGATGGCGACGACCGCGGCAGCCGTTAGGTATCCAAGCACAATGCCCCGCGTGTACGTGATCCCAGCGTCCTTGCCGAAGATCGGCAGGTAGGCGGCGAAGGCCAGCGGGAGCCACTCCGCCCGCCCGGCGAGCGCGGCCAGCGCGACAACCAGTTCGGTGTACCACGGGTACGCCGGCGAGGTGAGGATGAGCGCCACCCCGACCATCACGACTGCGCCATCGGCCGACCGCCGCGGATCCGTGCACCGCATCACGAGCAACGCCGTAGCCGCGATGATCGCCAAGGCCGCGGGGGCGCACCAGGCGGCCGGCAGGACCTGCCGCAGCAGCGCGAACCGCGTGCCGTTGCCGTAACCCTCCTCCTGGAGGTAACCGGGCAGGTAGCCGAGCACATGGCCACCGACAGCGAGCACGTGGGGCAGATAAACCGCCGCCACCGCTGCTACGGCGGCCGACGCGATCGCGACCGGCCTGCGGCGCACGACCGCAGGTCCGATCAGCGCTGGGTAAAGCTTGGTTGCAACCGCAAGCCCCAGCAGGCTCCCGCCCACCGCGGCCCGGCGCCGGCCTCGCGCATCCGAGAGCACGACGAGCGACGCAACCGTCAGCCCGACCGCGATGACGTCGACGTGCGCGTCGTTTCCTGCCTCGAACGCGACCGTCGGGCACCACGCCCACAGCACGGCGGTCCGCGGGTCGCGACCCAGCCTGCGCAGGCCGACAAGCAGCGCCCCAGCGACCGCGAGCGCCGCGAGCGCCGCAGCGGCCTGCATCGGCCGCGTACCCGCGCCGGGAGGTGACGCCTCGTCGACCGCGAAAAAGTACGCTTCGGCGACGGGCGGGTAGATCGTGTGCACCCGGGGGCGGTTAATTTTCGAGCAGCCCGGCACGAGCATCGCGCCCGGCCGGTCCGGATCTGGCGTACCCGGCCTTACACACCAGTGCGAGGTAGCGGGCCATAGGACAGGGTCGCGCAGGCCCGCGAGCTCTGGCGCCGCTGGGACGTATGTATAGGGGTCGATGCCGGCGGCCTGCACCCGTCCATCCCAGATGTAGCGGAAGACGTCGTCCGACAGGTGCGGCGGCCCGCTGAACGCGGCCACCTCCATCGCCGCGCCACCGGCGAGGATCAGCGCCACGGCGAGGCGGACCGGGATGCGCGTGACGAGTAGCGCCCCGGCCCCGAACACCAGCCACGCCACGACAAGGATGAGCAGATCGCTGAGGCCATAGCGGTGCCTGATGCCCGAGTGGACACCCACGAACACCAACGCGGTCAGCGCGGCCGCCGCGGCGACCGCACCGAGCACCCTGAGTTTCAGCACACGATCGAGCCTCGCACCCAGCGTCACCGTCTCGGTGGATTCTGCGACTCACGTCACCGGACCGTAAGGACTTTCCGCAGGTCCCCGGGCGTCTGATGAGGTTGCATCAGGAGCATGGGGAAGCTTCGGGCCGCGCCGTTCCGCGACGGTGCGTTCCACGGCGACCTGCACGACGAGCGAACCCTCATCGCTGGTCGGCATCGCACGTGGCATCGCGTTCGGTATCGCCTTCGTGACCGGCCTCATCGGTCATCTGTTGCAGCATCCGCCGTCCTGCCGCCCCGGCGCACCAGGCCGGTGTGGATCAACCGCTTCAGGCAGGGCTTGCACGTGGCAACGGGCAACACGCCTGAATGGCGCTCCGCCTTCGGTCGACCACGGCTACCCGGCACGGTCTGTTCCTGTCACCCCACGTCCCGCACCACGCCAATCTGTCCTTCTGGCTCGCGGCCAGCGGATCGCACACGACGCGATGCTCGCCCCCATCGTCTGCGCGCTGTGCTGGGCTGGCAGGCGGCTGCTGCCTGCCCGGATGAGACCGTGGGCCGCCGGTGCTATGTTCGGGGGCGGCGCTACGTTCCTCGTCGCGCTGCCCGCGTTGCCGCGGGCGGGACAAGACCCCAATCCGGCCGTGCTTCCCCTCGAATACGGGCGCAACACCGTGGTCGTCGTCCTTCTTGTGATCGGGATGACGATTGCCGCGGCCGGCCTGACCGCGCCGGGACGAGGCGGGCGGCAAGCCCTCGGGCGCGCCCGGGCAGCGCCGCACGAGGACGCAGAAGACCACGAAAGGATCCGCCGCCGACAGCAAGGCAATCACCCCTATGACCGGGAACCCTAAGCTCACGTCCATGGACACCGCCGATGTGCTGGTGGTCGACGACGACCCGACGGTCGCCGAGGTCGTCGCCACCTATCTGCAGCGGGCCGGCCACCGGGTGCGCCGCGCCGCCGACGGTTACGAGGCGGTCGCCGCCGCGGAAGCTCGGCTGCCCGACCTGGTCGTGCTCGACCTGATGCTGCCAGGCATCGACGGCATCGAGGTGCACCAGCGGATCCGGGAGCTTGGACCGGTCCCGGTGATCATGTTGACCGCACGGGGCGAGGAGAGCGACCGGATCCTCGGCCTGGAGACTGGTGCCGACGACTATGTGACCAAGCCCTTCAGCCCGCGCGAGCTTGTCCTGCGCGCGCAGTCCGTGCTGAGCCGGGCCCGCAGCGGGCCAGGTAGGGCACAGTCGGCCGCCGCCGTCTACCGGGCGGGTGACCTGAAACTCGACGTCGCTGGCCGCCACGCGGAGCGTGCGGGCGTGCTGCTTGAGCTGACGGTCAGGGAATTCGACCTGCTCGCGTTCTTCATGGCTCACCCCGGCCGGGCGTTCAGCAGGGACGAGTTGATGCGCCGGGTGTGGGACTGGGAGTACGGCGACATGTCCACCGTCACGGTGCATGTGCGGAGGTTGCGCGAGAAGATCGAGGACGATCCGGCGCGGCCGGCCCGGATCGCTACGGTGTGGGGCGTTGGCTACCGCTTCGACGCGCCCGGTGGTACCCGGTGAGCGACACCATGGAGATGATCGGGATAGCCGCGGGCGGCGCGGCTTGTGTCGGTGTCGTCGGCTTACTCGTGCTACGGCTGCTGCGCGGCCGGTCACTGCGCGCCGCCCTGTTCGCGATCGCGCTCGCCAGCGTGCTCGCCATGGCGGCGGGCGTCGTCGGCGCGGCGCATGCGATGTTCATCTCGCAGGCTGACTTCGGAACCGTCCTGGTCATCTGCGTCTCGGCTGGGGTGGTAGCGCTCACCATGGCCGCGCTGCTCGGGCGCAGCGTCGCCGCCGACAGCAAGGCGCTGCGGTCGGCGCTGCGGGTCCTCGGCAGAAATCCGGAGCACATCACCAGGCGGCCGGCCGGCCCGCCATCGGCGCCCAGGCTCGCCACCGCCGAGATGGCCGAGCTCAGCCGTGAGCTCGCCGCGACAAGCACGCGGCTGGCCGAATCGCGCGACAGGGAACGAGCACTCGAGCGGTCGCGCCGCGAACTCGTCGCCTGGGTGTCTCACGACCTGCGCACACCGCTGGCAGGCCTGCGCGCGATGGCCGAGGCACTGGAGGACGGGGTGGCCGCCGACCCTGCGCGCTACTACGTTCAGATGCGACAGGCGGTTGAGCGGCTCTCCGGTATGGTCGGCGACCTCTTCGAGCTTTCCAGGATCCACGCAGGGGCGCTGCGGCTATCGCTGCAACAGGTATGGCTCGCCGACCTCGTCGACGACGCGGTGGCGGGCGCCCACCCGCTCGCCCAGGCGCGGCGGGTGAGGCTCGCGGCCGACATCTACGCGCCGATGGCGGTACGGGCCGACGCGCGGGAAATGTCACGTGCACTGACCAACCTCGTGGTCAACGCGATCAGGCATACTCCGAGCGACGGCACGGTCCGGGTCGCGGCCGGCCAGCACGCAGGCTACGCGGTGCTCACCGTGACCGACGCCTGCGGTGGAATACCCGAGGCGCACCTGTCGCGGGTGTTCGACGTCGCGTGGCGGGGCAGCGACGCGCGAACACCCGACCTTTACGCCGGCGCTGGACTCGGCCTGGCGATCGTACGCGGCATCGTCGAGGCGCATTCAGGCAAGGTGGACGTGCGCAACATCACCGGCGGCTGCCGGTTCGAAGTCAGATTGCCCGTTCCTGCGTGGTGAGGCAGGAGAACTCGGCAAGCCCGTCAGCGAAGCTGACCCGGGGGCACCAGCAGAGCTCGCTGCGGAGCCGCTCGCTCGAGGCGACGATATGGCGGACATCTCCGAGCCGGTACTCGCCGGTCACCTTCGGCTGCGGCCCCCCAACCACCCTGGAGAGCTCTGCCGCGAGTTCGCCGACGGTGCGCGGGGTACCGCTGCCGACATTGAACGCCCGGAATGCTCCAGCTACGGGATCGGCGACCCACCGGGCTGCCACCGCGTTCGCCTGCGCCACGTCGCGTACGTGCACGAAATCGCGGAGTTGCGCACCGTCCTCGAAGACGCGCGGCACCTCACCGCGGGAAAGAGCGGAGCGGAAGATCGCGGCAACACCAGCATAGGGGGTGTCGACCGGCATCCGCGGACCGTAGACGTTGTGGTAACGCAACGCGGCGACGGCCCCGCCCGTGGCACGTGCCCACGACGCGGCAAGGTGCTCCTGCATGAGCTTCGTCGCGCCATAGACGTTGCGCGGATCCGCGGGAGCGTCCTCGCTGACCACGCCGGTCAGCAGCGGCACACCGCAGTCTGGGCAGCGGGGCTCGTACCGGCCGACTTCCAGATCGGCCACCAGCCGCGGGCCCGGACGCCTGATCCCGTGCAGCGGGCACTCGTAACGGCCCTCGCCATAGATCACCATCGAGGACGCGAGCACGAGGCGCCGCACCCCCGCTGCCGCCATCTCGGCGAGCAGCACCGCGGTGCCGAGGTCGTTTCTGCTCACATACTGCGGAGCGTCGCCGAAACCAGTACCAAGGCCGACCATCGCCGCCTGATGGCAGACGAGATCGACCCCCCGCAGCGCCGCCGCCACTGCTTCCGCGTCGCGAACATCCGCACGGGCGTGGCGCATGCGCGCAGGAATGATGTGGTCCGAGCCGGGGGCGGCCCGATCGGTGGGGGCGGCCGCGTCGGCCGCCCCCGGCTCGTCTGCGGATACCGACGGCGCGCGAACATCGAGCCCGGTCACCGCGTGACCATCCGCGGTAAAGGCTTCCACGACGTGCGAGCCGATGAAGCCCGCAGCGCCCGTGACCAGTATCCGCACGACCACCGACGATAGCTGCGCGCCCGGCCCGGGCTCCAGCCTTTGCCTGCCGCGTCATCAGACGGTAAGGATTGGCGGCCTAAGCGGGGCGTCGGGTGCCAATGACCCGCGTAGGCACCCGGATGAGTCACCCGAGCGTGCCGTTGGGTGGGGGCATCGCCTGGCCGGTCCAGTTGCGGCGGTCCGCACCCGGCGCCGCCGCGAGCGAGCGGCCGCGGCTATAACCGGCGCGGGGCCTGAGCACGACAGGTGGGCAGGAAGGAGCCGCCCGCGCTCAGACAGGGGAGCCCGATGAACTCGGCGTCCGCAAGCCGAAACCCAGCAGGGCGATCGCGTGGTCGACCAACGCGACCAGCGCATCTCGGCATGACGCCCGGTCTCGCGCGTCGCACATGACAATCGGCACATGTGCGTCGATGCCAAGTGCTTGCCGGATCTCGGCCACCTCGTGCCGGCGCGCCCCGTCGAAGCAGTTAAGCGCGACGATGAACGGGGTGTTGCGGTGCTCGAAGTAGTCGATAGGCGGAAAGCAGTCGGCGAGGCGCCGGGTGTCAGCCAGGACGACGGCACCGAGGGTCCCATGCGACAGGTCGTCCCACATGAACCAGAAGCGTTCCTGCCCGGGCATGCCAAAGAGGTAGATCACGAGTCCGGCGTGTATGGTGATCCGCCCGAAGTCCATGGCGACCGTGGTGGTCCGCTTGCCTTCTACACCGGTGACCATGTCGATGTCCGCCCCTGGACCGCTGAGATTTTCCTCCGTGCGTAGTGGCTGTATCTCCGTCAGCGCGCTCACCAGCGTCGTCTTACCTACGCCGAAGCCGCCCGCAACTAGGATCTTGATGGCAACCGGTGCGGTATCTTCGTCGTGGGCAATGCGCGGAACATCAAAGTCGTCGTAGGCCATCGGCCACCTCTCTGAGAAGCCGGACGTCGGTGAGCCGCTCGGGGCGGGGCCGGTGAATTCTGAGAAGCCCGCAGTCGCGGAGGTCCCCGAGCAGAATGCGGATCACGCCGAGCGGCAGGTCAAGCGCGGATGCCAGATCCGCCACGGATATGGGATTTCCGCACCGTTCGAGTACCGCCAGATGCTCCGGTTCAAGGTCGCCCGGGTCGGCCACGGACGTGTGCAGGGAGTAAACCATTGAGATGACGTCGAGCAACTCCCCGGCCGGCTTCGTCCGGCCGCGGACGAGCGCGTAGGGGCGTACCACCGGGCCGGGTCCCAGGTTAGGCCGCCGATCATCAGTAGGAGCCACGGCTGGCTCACATCGCTTCGTCGGCTCCGGGCACCGGCCGACCATTGACCGCGATGTGCCGTCCCAGCCGCTTAACGATCAGCGCCATTTCGTAGGCAAGGAGTCCGACGTCTGCTTGCTCAGCGGCGAGGACGGCGAGGCAGCTTCCCTCTCCGGCGGCCGTCACGAACAGGAAACCCCGTTCCATCTCGATGACCGTCTGGTGGACCTTGCCCCCACCGAAGTGGAGTGCGCCGCCGTTAGCGAGGCTTTGGAGTCCGGCCGCGAGGGCCGAGAGGTGTTCCGCGTCCTCGCGGCTGAGTGCTGCCGAGGTGCCCAGGGCGAAGCCATCCCGGGAAAGAACGGCTGCCTTTTGGACGTACGCCGCCCGTGCGACCAGGTCGTCGAGGAGCCGGTCGAGGTGGCTGTCTGTGCGCGTGGTCCGTTGCGGCGGTTGGCTCGCAAAGTTCATGTTCATTGGCTCTCCCCACCCTGCAGGTCCGTGCCATGGTCCTGTTTCACGTCGGGATCGGACAGGCCACGCTGCCAGCCTCGCCGGAAGGATGCCATTACGCTGCGCGCCGTCTCAGGCGAACGGGAGCTTGCCGCCTCGCCAGCGGGCGACGGCGTGGCGGTTGTCCCGCGCAGTTGCGGTGCCAGGTTCTTCAGGCGGACCCGCTGTGGCAGGCCATTCTCGGTCTGCCCGGGTGATGAGTCGACGGGCTCAGGATCACTTGGGGCCGTTGCCACCGCGAAAGCCGCTGGTTCGGCGGCGCCGTTTCCGCTGAACGGTCCCGTTGGGTCTGTCTCGGGGAGTGGGTGGGAACGAGGGAGGTCCGCAGAGCCGGCGGCGGGCGGGTCCCAGAGCACTGGGGCGGGTTGTGCTCCCGTGACGGGTTGTGCCGCGACAGCATTGCGGGCCGCCTTTGGCATGCGGCCTCCAGGCGAGCGGCCGGGAACGACGCCGTGGCCGATGGCATCGGCGGCCACCACCAGATCCCGCGGAATCAAGACGATGGCCGTTATCCCGCCGTAAGCGGAGTGACGAAGCGTTACCCGGATGCTGTGCCGCCGGGCAAGCTTCGCCGCAACGAAAAGGCCGAGCTGGTCCGAACCCGACAGGTCGAACAGCGGCGGGTGCGCCAGGCTGGTGTTGACCGCGGCGATCTCCTCGTCGCTCATGCCCTGCCCACGGTCCTCGATGTCGACAGCAAAACCGTTCGCCACGAGGTCCCCGGTTATCCGGACCTCGGTGTTGGAGGGGGAAAAGATCGCGGCGTTCTCCACGAACTCGGCGAGCATGTGGATCACATCCGCCACTGCAGGGCCCGCCAGCGCTGCCGGTGTCCGGGAGATTACCTTGATCCGGGTGTAATCCTCGACCTCGGCCGCGGCCGCGCGCAACACATCCACGAAGGGCACCGGGTCGTGGAATGCCCGCTTGGGTGAGTCACCCGCCAAGACGATCAGGCTCTCGGCGTGGCGGCGCATGCGGGTGGTGAGGTGGTCGATTCGGAATAGGCCCTCTAGGTCGTCCGGCTCCGCCGCCCGTCGCTCTAGGGCGTCGAGCAGCGCCATCTGACGTTCTAGGAGTGACTGACTCCGCCTCGCCAGGTTTCTGAAGACGTCATTTACGCCGCGGCGCACTCTCGCCTCATCTACTGCCGCCTCCACGGCTGTCCGCTGTGCCGTGTTGAATGCAGCCTTGACCTGGCCGATCTCGTCTACCCTGGCCTCCAGCTGCGGTACCTGGCCAGCGACATCCACATCCTCGCCTGCGCGAAGGCGCCGTACTACGTCTGGTAGACGGATATTTGCCATGTCCAGGGCCGAGTCCCGCAGGCCGTGCAGCTGCCGGGCCAAGTTGACAGCGATGCACAAGGACAAGACCAGGGACGCAACGACGGCGGCCAGGCCCAAGCCTCCGGCCAGGTAGAGCCTGTGGAGCTTGGCGTTGGCTTGCGACCGGGCTCCCGATGCCAGCCGCGCTTCGGCCTCTCCCACCGCCTGTTGGGTCTGTGTGCCGAGCGTGGCGACGGTCCTATTCCAGGTCACGGGGCGTACCGGGGGCGCCCTGTTGGGAGAGTCGCTCGCGACAAGCCTGTCCTCCAGCGCGGCAACGGTGCGCGCTGTTTGCGGGTTGACGTCATGGTTCAAGCCCGTGCGGTCCGCCTGATCGAGGTACGAATAGCTCTGCGCATACAGCAACCGGTGTGCTCCGACGAGGCGCACGAAGGCCAGGTGATCGCTGGCTGGGAATGCATGAGCAGCGAAGTTGCCGTCCAACAGCGCACTCTCCTGCTCGAGGTACTCGTTGGATACCGCCAGTTCTATGACCGCGATCCCGGGAAGTACCTGCGTGGAGTCGCCCTCTTCGCGGATCGCCTGCTCTAGCACCTGATAGCTCGCACCGATCATGCCGCTGTAGGCAGCGAATGCACCTTGAGCGCTGATCGAGGTGTCCGTGATGTTGGCCCGCAGCCCGGCGAGGCTTGCCAAGCCTCGATTGAGGGCCGCGATGGCCTTCTTCCCGCCCGCCGAGGCACTCTGCCTGACAGATGAGGAGTCCGTCGCCGCTGTGACGGACGCGACTGCGTGGTCCGTGATCGTCTGCTGACGTTGCAACGCGGCAAGCACGGCAGCTGTCGGGCGGGCGTAATAAACGGTCGTCTGAGCGCGCTCGCGAGTGAGTGCCTGCTGCAGGCTAGCCACCGGCTGCCCGAGGTCGTCCATCATCACCTTGGATCGGATCAACGTGAGGGCACCGTTCACCGATGTGGTGACCGTGTAGCTGAATAAGCCGACCAAGAAGACCAGCGGGACTAAGACGAGCAGGGCAACCCTCAGGAGCACGGATCGGCGTCTCAGGCTCATGGTTGCTGTCCCTCGTTGATCGGGAGAAAGTCACATCCCCTTACAGAATTCAGAAGGTAACAGGCTACTCCGCGTGTCGTGGCGATAACCGAAAGTTTCAAAGCCGATCAGCCGCCGGCGTACGGCGACGACGTGATCAGAAGCAACTGGCCGCGTTCGGCCCCGCCTGGGTCCGGGACGTGCAGGCCTGGTGCGGGTTCAACCGCCTCGGGAGGTCGTGGACCGGCTACGGCCACAGCTACGCTCGTTCCGGAGCGCGCGAACGAGCCTTTCGGCCTTCCCGACATGCCCAGGCCAGATGCCGGCACCGAGGCGCCGCCGCGATTCCTCCGCGAATACGACTATGTCAATCCACGCCGACCGTACGAGGATCATCACCGCCGACCGGCGCGCCCCCTCCCTTCTGGCCAGGGCACCCAGGGGAGCTATCGGCGACCACGACAGTGCCGTCCACGACCCCGGTGTCGTCTGGGGTCGTGGACGGCACCGGGGTCGTGGACGGCACCTTCGCGCCGAGAATCCACGGGACCCTAGCCGCCCGCCGCCCAGAGTGGCGCCGGAGGCCCCCCGCGCAGGAATGCGACAAGCACCGCGTTTACGAGTTCAGGACTCTCGATGGGCAGCAAATGGCTGCCGGGTAGGACAGCAAACCGGCACTGCGGCAGGGCCGAGGCGACGGCTCTCCCGTGCTCCAGGGTGACCTCATCTCGATCACCCTGGAGCACGAGAGGGGACGAGCACGCCGGCCAGCGTCGCAAGGTCGATCTCCGGCTCCGTGCGCAACATGTGGATCGTCTTCTCGTACACGACGGCGAAGTGCCCGGGTCCGTCCGGCGACACCGGGTCATATGATGCGCGCAGGAAACGCAAGGCATCGGCGTCGGGGTTGAGAAGCTGGTCCAGCATCCCCCCGCTGGCCCGGCCCGCAGAGTTGTAGTACTGGCCGATGAGCACCAGGCGTGTGGCTAGGTCGGGACGGCGCTGCGCGACGAGCAGGCCGACCACCGCGCCATCGCTCCAGCCGATCAGATGCGCAGGCCCGCTGACGACCTGGTCCAGGTAGGCGATGGTGTCATCGGCCATCACCGAGTAGGTCAGCGGTCCGTCGACGTCGGGAGTGTGAGCGTGCCCGCGACGCTCGGGCAGGTACACCCGGTATCCGGCGTTGACCAGGGCAGGGACCTGCGCGTGCCAGGATGAAGCGCCAGCGAAGGCGCCGTGCAGGAGCACGACAGGAGCGCCTTCGCCGCGGACCTCGTGCCACGTCTGAAGCCCGGCAGCATCCACATACGGCACCCGCTGTCCCCTTGTCGTTCCGGTCCCGCTTGTCATCCGGTCCAGCGGAAGTGCGTACCCAAGTTTCGCCGGATCATGGCATGTTTGGAGTTCGGGACCGGCAGGGGCGCTCAGGTTCCTCGCTGTCGGCTGGCGCATGTCGTCCCCGAGTGATCCCAGCCGTGCCGGGCCGTTGCCACGGGCCGAAACCAATCCGAGCGACGGCCAGGTCCCGCCGCAGGGGTGGCTGCCACTCGGCTAGCCGACAGGATCGAGCACGACGACTGGAATCTTCCGTGTCGTCTTTCGCTCGTAGTCCGCGAAGCCCGGGTAGGCACGCTTTTGCGCGGCCCAGATACGTTCCCGTTCCTCGCCCTCAGCCACCCTCGCCTTGAGCTCAACTGTCTCAGTGCCAATCTCGGCCCGCACGCGGGGATTGGCGATGAGATTCCGGTACCAGTCTGGATGTGTGGGGGCGCCCGCCTTCGAGGCGAACACGGCCAAGCTGTCCCCGACCGCTCGGTACATCATTGGATGCACGCGATCCTGGCCGGTCTTGGCACCCACCGTATGCAAGATCAGCAGCGGCGCGCCCTCGAACTGGCCGCCGACCTTGCCGCCATTGGCGCGGAATTCAGAGATGATCTTGCTATTCCAGTCGGTGACTTCAGGCACGTTCGCTCCCCCGTTAGGTCGCCGGCGCTTGCGCCGGCCCGACAGCAGGTCCGAGCTTAGCGGGTACCAGATCCGACGCCGCCCGGATGACGGCCTGGCCTGTCATGACAGATCGCGGGCCGCTCCGGGCGTGCGTGCGTACTGCGCTCGCAGCGGCCCTGCCGCCGGAGTGCAGGCAGGAAGAGTGCAGGCAGGAAGAGTGCAGGCAGGAAGAGTGCAGGCAGGAAGCACGCTGGGATGGCGGCCGGGATATTGGCAAGCATCATGACGTGTTTCGCGGATCTTGGTGGACGCGGGCGGTGATTCCTCGCGTGATCTCAGTTCGTGGCATGACCTCGACGAACGTGCACCCGGCCAGCTGCTCGGGTCGGTCGTGCCGCCACCATGTCGCTGGACGGCTTCAGCGCCGGGCCCCGGTGGTGCGCGCCGGGCCCCGGTGGTGCGAGCCGTGGAGTACCTTGGACTGAAGAGGAGGTTCCTCATGTGCCGCCGTCCCGTGACGCCGCCTTCGGCGCACGACGTACAGGTCCCAGAGGTCGGGGTTCCGTTTGGACCGGTACCATGAGCCACGAATCCGAAGGCCAATGCTCTGCGGCGCCCCTAGGCTTGTTGAACCTGGCAGCCGTGGATGGCGAGCGGCAGAACCTGCGGCTCGACACGCCGGATGTCGTCGGCTTCCTGCAACAGCTCGCCGCGCTTTCCGCGGCGCTGGTGCCGCGGACTTCGTGCGGGGTGACGATGCGTCGCGACCATCAAGCCGCCACGGTGGCCAGCAGCGATGAGTTCGCGATGCTGTTGGGTGAGATCCACGACAGCCGCGGGCAGGGCCCGTGCCTGCAGGCACTGCGCACCGGCGAGCGGGTCAAGGTCGTCGACCTGGCCACAGATGACCGATGGAGTGAGTACCGCCTCCACGCTCTGGCGGCCGGGGTCCGCAGCTCTATTTCGCTGCCGCTGACCGTCAACGACGCCACCATCGGCGCGGTCAGCCTCTACAGCCGCGCCCGCAACAGGTTCGGCAACAAAGACATCCGGCGGGCGGAAGCGTTGACTTTGCAGGCCGCGACCGCCCTGACCCTGCTGCTGCGCTACGCACGGCAGGCTGACTCTGGCGCGGCACCGCCGGGGTACGACGTAGAGGAATTGCACCAAGAGCTCGACGAGGCACAAGAAACACTGCGCACCATCCGGGCGGGCGGGTTCGACGCTCTCGTCATCGACACCGGCACCATCGACACCGGCACCATCGACACTGACCGGCCGTCCCGGCTATTGGTAGAGGGCAGGGACGACACCGAGGAAGTGGCGCACGCTCGCGGGGTCGTCAGCGAGAAGGGCCGGGATGATCCGGCGCACAGGTGGTATCGCCTGGTGAGCCTGGAGAGCTTCACCGCGGCGTGCTCGTGCGGCTGGGTGTCGCCCGAGCGCCGCACTTCCGACGAGATGATCCGTGACGTCGATCGCCATCTTGACGAGGTGCGACAAGCAGAGACGGCACGCGCGTAGCTTCGATCGGCCGGTCCTGAAAGTGATTTTCACGGTGGAGCAAGGATTCGCGGCGATGTCGGTCACGTCATGCTTTTCGCGGCCGGAGCTGCCGCTCAAACACCGGGCGCTGTCGCTCATCCGCGAGGTCGTCTCAGCGGCATGAGAACGCGCGGGGTGCCCCGGAAGGGGAAGCCGGGGCATCCCGCCCAGTTGACGAGGTGCCGAAGACGCTGCTGCTGCATCCGCTGCTCCCGGTCCTGACTCATCTCCTCATCGACTACATCGCCAGCCTTCCCGCTGCCCACCGTAACGGCTGCAGGCTACGGCTGCGGGCAGTCATCCACTGCGGGGAGGTGCACAGGGACGGTAACGGCCCATTCGGCGAGACCCTCGACGTAGCCTGTCGCCTTCTCGACTCCCACGCCTGAAGAGCTGATGACGATCTACGCGCACGTGTCACTCGCCGAGAAGCGGAAGGCGCTGAGCATGGAGCCTCAATGGTTCCTGCTTAGAGGCCGGATGGCACTCCGGATGGAACTACCGGCAGCGTGGTCAAAGGCGGTCGTTGGCGCAGATGCGTGGCCTATATCGGTTGTGATGGATCGCTTGACGTCCGCTCGGTTGCTGCACTCTAGTGCTGCACGCGAACGGGCTTGACGCTTAAGTGTCAAATGAGGTCCGGCCCGGCTTTCGTCCGTCTTCCGATAGGCGCCGAGATTTTGCCGAGGAAGATTACTGCTCAAGGGTGGGCGCTTGCACCCATCGCGTCAGCGACGCGAGCGCCCTTGACTGTGATCTGTGCTCGGCGACAGGATGGCTGGCGCGAGGAGGACGGCGCCAGCTTTGGGGCGAGGCCGGGCCATCGGCAGCGTGGCGTGAGTACCGCTGCGCGTCGGGTGCGGGGATCGCCGGGCCTGGCGGCTGCCGCGACGGAGGGGTCGCCACCCGCGGGAAGCGGCGAGCCGCCCACCGCGCGGCGGAAGCCCCCCATACCTCCCCTGCACCTTGCGGCTCAGCTTTGCGCCCGTTCGCTCTCGTCGATGCTCCGCGCCACGCTCTCAAGTTAAGGTAACTGTTTGTAGCATTTTCACGACGTTATGTAGCGCCAGGGCAAGGGAATAACTGCCGCTGATGGCCAGGATCCTGGTGGTCGATGATGAGCCGGACGAGCGGTTCCTGCTCCGGCGGGTCTTCGAGCGGGCCGGGCATGAGGTGACCGATGCCGCCGATGGCGCCACTGCGCTGGCGATCGCCCGGGAGTCCCCCCTGGATCTGGTCGTGACCGATATAAGGATGCCGGTCATGGATGGCGCTGAGCTGATCCGGCGACTGCGCGGTGACCCCGCCACGGCCGGTATCCCGATCCTGGCCTCGACCGGGGACACCGATCTCGCGGGTGGCGCTGACATGATCGCATCCAAGTCGTCCTCGCTGCCGCAGCTCGCCGCCACCGCCGATGCGCTCCTGAAGAAAGGACGTGACTCCTTGAAACTGCTGCCTACTGGTGTACCGGGGCTGGATCTGGTGCTCGGCGGCGGCCTGGAACAGGGAGCGGTCGTGGTCCTGGCCGGGGGACCCGGCGCGGGCAAGACCATCCTCGCCCAGCAGATCTGCTTCGCCCGGGCGACCGCCGCGCACAAGTGCGTGTACTACACGACCGTGTCCGAGCCTCATACCAAGCTCGTTAGGCACCTGGAACCCTTCGCCTTCTTCGATCGTGAAGCCCTTGACGAGACCGTTGAATTCATCCACCTGGGCAGCTTGCTCTGGCCTCGGCGCGAGGACGGGCTGGAGCCGTTGGTATCGGAGGTTGTGCGGAAGACACTGGACGAGGAGCCTGCGGTCGTGGTGATCGACAGCGCCAAGATGCTGCGCGATTTTGCTGACGATCGCGAGTTGCGGATGGTGCTATACGACCTGACCAGCCGGATCGCCCACACTGCAACGGTGCTGCTGCTTGTCGGCGAGTACACGCCCGAAGAACTGGCGGGCGACGTTGAGTTCTCTCTGGCTGACGGCATCGTCCAGCTTGAATATCGGGCCTGCGGGCCCGTCGACCGGCGGTGGCTGCGGGTCACGAAAGTGCGCGGCATGAGCCAGCGGCCGGGACAGCATACGTTCCAGATCGGCCCCGGCGGCATCGAGGTCTTCCCTCGGATAGAGGCCCTTATCCCGGACCCGGCCGGCGCGGCGCCGCCATCGGGCCGGGCCCGTACCGGGATCCCCGGCCTGGACGAGCTGATGGGCGGCGGCCCGACGGACACTGACGCCACCCTCGTCACGGGGCCTTCCGGCGTCGGCAAGACCATCTTCGGGCTGCGCTGGATAGCTCACGGCCTGGAGGAAGGCGAACACGGTCTCTACGTCACGTTCCAGGACACTCCCGCTCAGCTCATCCAGAGGAGCGCCGGGTTCGGCTGGGACCTCGAAGCAGCCCGGGCCGCTGGCCGCCTGGTGATCTCGTACGTCCCGATCGGCAGCCTCGACCTGGACGTCCTGGCCAACGCCGTCCGCGCGGACATCCGCGAGCACCCGGTCAGCCGTGTCGTCCTCGACAGCTTGGCTGAACTGGTCTCCGCCGCTCGCGAATCCGAGCGGTTCCCCGCCTTCAAGCGCAGCCTGATAGGAATGATCCGCGCCGCGGGTAGCTCAGTGGTGGTCACCAGCGAAACGGCCCCGTACGGAGCTACCGACCGATCGCTTGACCCGCTCATGTTCTTGTTCGACAACATCATTGACCTGCGATATATCGAACAAGATTCCGGGATAGGCCGGGCACTCAGCGTTCTCAAGATGCGAAATTCCCGACACCAGACGACCCTGGTCAGCTTCACCATCTCCGAACACGGCATCGCGCTCGGATAGAGCCTGCACGAAGTCACCGGGCGTCTGGGCTGGACCGCGCTACGAACGCAAGCCGAGCGGCATGGACTGTGATCTTCGCTCGGCAACAGGATGGCTGGCGCAAGGAGGACGCGACGGCCGCCAGCCCTTGTGGGCCGCCGGGCCATCGGGCGGCGTGGCGGAGTACCGCCGCGCGTCGAATGCAGGTGTCGTCCCCGTTTCCGATGTACGGAGTTGACAGAACGGGTCCCTGAGCTGCAGAACATCCGGCACGGGATCTGGGCGCCTGCTAGGTCAATTGGTCAGGCCGTTGCAGCAGGATCGGTAGATCCAAGACGAACAAGGTGAAGGACGTCAGAATCGGCCACAATACCCCGTAACGGGTCATGAACGCTCCCACTGTGGCACCAACGGCGAAGATCACGATGGACACACCTCGCCGCAGCGCGTGGGGATTGTCTCCGCCCCCCAGGGTGGAATCCGCTACCAGGAAGGCGACCGTCTTGGTCATGACGTTGGTGGCCAGGTCGGGGATGCCCCACCGGCGGATGAGAATGTTCTGGATGCCCATCGCGACGGCGAGAATCCCGATCACCAGGTAGCGGGCGTGGCCGGTCGGTCCAGGGTGAGTCAGCGCGACGACCACCGCGGCGATGCCGATCAGGCCAGCGTCGCTGGCAAAGCCAAGCCGCCGCCCCGTCTCCCCCTCCCGGCGTATCAGCCTCCCGCCGATCACCGCCCCCGCGGCAAAGCAAGCCAGAGCCACCACATAAGGCCACAGGTTGCCGGGCAGCAGCGATGTGAGCCCGCGGACCCCGCGCGTGCCCACCGTGAAGGCCAGCAGGACGATATTGCCGTTCATAGTCTCGGCAAAGACGTGACCGAGCCCCAGGAACGTGGCCGCGTCGAGCATCCCGCAGATCGCGGTGATGGCACCAACGCCCACCACCGCCGGTGGCCACGAAATGGACGGCTTCCGGGCCACCAGGCTGGCCGCGCCCGGGCTGTCCGGCTGGAGCACGACCGCCTGCGCGGGATCGGGGAGATCGTCCGACATTCCCATTTCATAACACTCACAGTGAGCCGAACGCCACCCTCGGCCTGGTCCCGCTCATGACCACGACGACACGGGCGCCGCCGGGATCGGGATCGCGTCTGACACCAAGAC
This sequence comes from Streptosporangiaceae bacterium, assembly GCA_035517695.1. Classification (GTDB taxonomy): domain Bacteria; phylum Actinomycetota; class Actinomycetes; order Streptosporangiales; family Streptosporangiaceae; genus DATFVJ01. Next base: position 3,031 of record DATIYI010000081.1, on the reverse strand, counting down.
GGAATGCGCGCGCGCCCCCCTGGGCCACCTCCGAGGCTGCAGCCCTACCGGGGCACCGGCATCGGTCCGCCGCTGGGACGACCTGGTGAACGATTCAAAACCCACGCCGAAGAACGGCCGCTGTGCCCCGGCTGCTACGACTACCCCGCCGCCGTTCTAGTCAACGCCAACGCCGCCGATCTGTGGCGCCGGTTCATCACCTACCTGCCGCGCCGCCTCGCCACCCTCGCGAGCGTCATCGCCACCCAGCTCCGCCGCGACATCCGCATCCGCTACGTCAAGGTCGCCGAATACCAGGCCCGCGGCGTCGTCCACTTCCATGCTGTGATCCGCCTCGACGCGTCGGGCACGGAGGACGGGTCAGGCCCCCCTATTGCAGGCGTGATTATCGACGCAGCGTAACGGCGGGTACCGTCGGCCTGCGGAGGCGGGGCAGCCCGGCCTGGCGGCGGCGGCCCGACCGTAGGACTTCCGCCCGAAGGGGCGCGACATGGCCGCCGCCCCGGGGTCGGACAGTAGCCCTACCGCTTTCCCGCTTGGTCCTGGTGGCGGTGCCCGTCTCAGTTACGCATTCCCTCTCGATGACTTCGCGTCCCTTGCTTGCGAGCCGGGCCACCGGCCCGGCGTGGCGTGCCGGAGGCGCAGCCTAGCCTTGAAGCCGTAGAGAAAGTTGTAACAGCCCACTGAAAGGGGCACTGAAAGGCGCCACTGACGCAGCTCCAGGGCCACCCTGTCGGCTCCGGTTAAGAATCCGAGTTGTCGACGACCTCGGCGATTTGCACGAACTCAATGGCTGGAGCTACGCCGTACAGGCCGGTCACTCGCTCGCGAAGCTCCTCGGAGAAGAACCGCTCTGCCGCCTCTTGCGAGTCCCATACGTAGAAGTTGACCGCCCGCTGCTGCGTCTCATCAAAGGTGAAGAACTTAAACCGCAAGCCCGGCATGCCCTCGAACATGCCCCGGGCGTTCTGGGCCACTTTAGTTACCCGTGAGCGATCGAAGTCGTCAGCATAGGAAAAGGTAACGGTCACGCCGATCACAGGTGACTCCCTCCCTCGATGGGCACGATTGTCCTGCTCATCACCCATGCGACGCTACTCCCTCGCGCCCTGAGCCACCAGGCTGCCTGGCTTCCTGGCACCGCTGTACCCTCGCCGTCCATCCTTGGGCGCGTGTAGCCCACGGCTCGCCTGAGCTAGGTCAGGATGGTGTACTGCAAGATCAGCGTGTCACCCAGGATGATCGACACCATGACCCGCGCTGGCCGGTCGCTCGCGGTGTACCCGGTCCTTATGTGCCCGGCGACGGGCGTCGGTTCCCAGTTGGCTGTGCAGCGGGTTACGATTCGCTACCTGCAACGCGTTGGCCGTTCAAAGGTCGAGGCGTCGTCATTCGATCATCTCTACACCCGCTGCTCTCACTCGCTTACTCAGCTTAGGATCGCTGGGCGGCCTGCTTGTCATTCCCACGGTCACCTGCCCGCCACTTCCCGGTGGCGGCCAGCTCTCGCTGGGCCAGTAGTTCGGGGAACTCCGTTTGGAGAACGCAAAATTCGTTCTCCCATGGGTCGCGCATGACCCAGAAGTCAAAGCCGCGTTCTTGCTGATGATCCCATCTTGTGGCGCCGAGTTTTTCCAGGCGCTTGACCTCGGCCTCGACATCGTCAGTCTCTAGGTCGAGATGCATGCGTTCCTTTGAGATCTTCTTGTCGCTGGTCTTCTGGAGCAGGATTCTTATTTCGGAGTCCGGAAGGCGGAGGTGACGGTAGACATGGCTGCTGTTTTCGGATAGAGGTTCCTCGGCAGCATCGAGTGCGGCGGACCAGAATGAGACACCTTCGTCGAGGTCCGAGACATCGATGACAAAGTGGCAAACACGGCTACGGTGCATGGGTCAAAGAAACTTCCGAGTTGATTAGGTCCTGGACGACTTTATGGGCTTCGTCATCGGTGCGGGCTATGGCGCCCCATCCGGTGATGACTGCTCCGTCGTAGCTCATGCCGACCCAGCGGCCCCACGCATGGGTGCAGGGCTGGGTACAGAGCTCCTTTCGAGCGGACGGCGGCGTCGGTGGAGCGGTACCAGCCAATAAGGGCTTCGTTGTCCCAAAGCCGAAGCTCGCCCCGCCACTGATAGCTACCTTCTGCGACGGGCACCGCTCGTTCGGCGTCGAGTTGCAGCAGCTCGCCTCGCTGGTGCACGGCTAAGCGCCTGGCTCGGTCACGACCAGGGTGACAGGGGCGACCAGTGATTCGGCTCGCGAACCCCTGTTGCTGTACTTCGCTGCTGTACAGGGCGGGCAAAGGGCTGGTTCCAAGATCGGAATCTGCCTTTGAACTTGGCGCGCTCGGAGGGATTCGAACCCCCAGCCTTCTGATCCGTAGTCAGATGCTCTATCCGTTGAGCTACGAGCGCCCGTTCTTCAGTTGTCACCATACGATCTTGCCGACCACGTAGCGGGTGGCCAACCCGCACAGCCTAGCAAGCGCTTCTGGTTCGCTCCCCCGAACACTGCACTGCCGAACACTGCACTGCCGGACATCTAAGAATAGGGCACACAGGCGCACGCCGTGCCCCTCGTTGGCTCGGGGCACCGTGTCGGTCATCAGTGCTGGCAGCGGCTGTGCGTCGGCGGTCGGGGCGGCAAGCGGCCAGAGCGTCCCTCTGACCGGAAACCTACGGGTACTGGGGTGCAAGGCTCGACCGCCTGGCGGCGGGTGGCTGCCGGGCACCAGGGGTGAGCTGCGGTGATACGGTTTGCGGCCGGGACACTCCAGACGGTGATGGGTAGCGGTGGTATTGCGGACAGCAGTCAGGCGGCGTGGACCGCGGGGTTGAGAGTGACCTTCATGCCGGGGTTGAGCCGCTCCAGCTCGCGGATCTTGTTGCGGGTCTGGCGGCCGGCGTCGAAACGGGCGTAGTAGTCCGGGCCGAGTTCGATGAACCGGACGCCGGGGTCGGCGATGATCAGGCAGGCGATCTCGCAGATGGTGCGGGCGACTGCGACGATGGCTTTCTGCTTGCCGCGGCG
>DATIYI010000080.1:0-4560 GCA_035517695.1 Streptosporangiaceae bacterium | reverse complement strand
CGAAGCCGTCCTGAAGCTCCGCGCCCTGCGCGCCAACGGCGACTTCGACCAATACTGGCAATACCACCTTGAGCAAGAACACCACCGTAACCATGGCCATATCGCCGCTTGATCAACTCACTTCAAAAGCGCTGCACCCATCTCTACGACAGTGCAAAGAGAAGGAAAAAATGCCCTTATGCGGTAGAGGGGTGAAGCAGAGTCGCCATCCGAAAGGACACAGACTCCAGATATGTCACCGCTTAACGCCACTGCCATTCAGGACCACGGCGACTGTCCGCGCTAGAATGAACAGGTCTTGTAGCGTGGTGCGGTTGGTCACATACTCCAGGTCGAGTTCGAGCTTTTCCCGTATCGGCAGGTCGTCCCTCCCGTTGACCTGGGCCCATCCGGTTACCCCAGGGCGCACTTGGAGCACCTGCAGGTGCCTAGGCGGGTAGGTCTCCACAATCGAGATCAGCTCCGGGCGCGGACCGACGAGGCTCATCTGGCCGGCGAGCACATTCACGAGCTGGGGCATTTCGTCGAGGCTCCAGCGTCGCAGCACGCGCCCAACCCTCGTGACCCGAGGATCGGCCTCTTGGGTCAGCTTCGGTCCAACGCGATCCGCACCCGCCACCATGGTCCGCAGCTTGACGATGCGGAACGGGCGGCCCGCCCGTCCGCTCCGCCACTGCAGGTAGAAGGAAGGGCCAGGCGAGTCGAGCATGATTGCCACGCAGGCGATGAGCATTACTGGCAGCGTGCAAGCCAGAAGGATTGCCGCGAGGATCACGTCGAGGCCGCGCTTTAGCACTGTCGAGGCGGTCGCGCCGCGCAGCCGTTCGGCCTCGTGGTCAGTAAGCATGGCGGGAGACCAGATCCGTGACTGCGGCGGCCACCCGGTCCACTTCCGGATCGGACATCGCCGCGTAAAGCGGCAGCGACAGCACTCGCGAGAAGCTGTCCTCACTGGCCGGGAACTCACTGCCTCTGAAGCCAAAGTTTTGCCGAAAGTGCGACGTCAGGTGCAGCGGGGCGAAATGGACGCTGGTGCCGATGCCGACCTGGTGGAGGTCTTCGATGAGCTGGTCGCGGCCGTGGCGGGCGGCGCCCGACAGTCGAAGCGGGTACAGATGCCACGCAGAGCGCATACGATCCGCCACCACGGGCAGTTCCACTAGATCTCGGAGCACCGCGAAAGCCTCCGCGTAGCGGGCGGCGATCTCGGTGCGGCGCGCCCTGGTCGCGGGCTCCCTGCGGAGCTGGCTCAGGCCGAGCGCCGCCTGGAAGTCGGTCAGGTTGGCCTTAAACCCGGCCTCGGCTACGTCGTAGCGCCAGGCTCCGCCCTGCCTGTAACGGCGCCAGGCATCACGCTCGATGCCGTGCAGCCGTAGGTTCTCCACCCGGCCCGCGAGCTGCTCGTCCTCGGTGGTTAGCATGCCGCCCTCGCCGGTAGTAATGTTCTTGGTCGCGTAGAACGAGAATGCGGTCACGTCGGCAATAGATCCGACGGGCCGGTCGCCAACGGCAGCGCCCAATGAGTGCGCGCCGTCCTCGATCACGGCGATCCCTTTGTCCTTGGCCATCTCGAGGATCTCCTCGATCCGGCAGGGATGGCCTCCGTAGTCAACCGCGATGATCGCCTTGGTCCGTCGCCCGGACACCCGCTCGATCTCCGCGGGATCGATCTGCATCGTGATCGGGTCGATATCTGCGAATACTGGCGTTGCGCCGACGTGTTCGATTACGTGCGCGCAGGAGCAGAACGTCAGTGGCGTCGTGATGACCTCGTCGCCCTCGCCAACGTTCAGTGCCACCAGCGCGAGGTGCAGCGCCGCGGTGCCAGAGGAAAGCGCAACCGCCCGGCTTGCGCCCACATGCGCGGCGAAGGCTGTCTCGAACTCGCGGCACAGCGGACCGTGCGTCAGCCAGCCGGACTCAAGTGCCCGCCGGACAGCGGCGATGTCCTCATCCTCGATTGACGGACGATGAAATGGCAGGTACTCCTGGGCTGTTGCTTGGCACGCTGGCATGGCTATGCCGACCGGGCTCCGCCCGGTTTCGGCGGATTCACCAGGCAGCCCCTGCTCGTCCGGCTCGATGGTCGCGATCGGGATGGCGCTCACCGAGCAACGTCCTCGGCCCAAAAGCGGCGCAGCAGCGGATCGCCGCCGGGCACATCGCGCTTGTGCCCGGCGAGGTGCCGCGCCAGCCGCAACCCGAGATAACCGTCCATGTCCGCAATGACAATCTTCATGCTCGTTCCCCCGGTTATGCGCGCCCGTCCTGCTGCAGTCACTCGTCTAGAACACCGCCGATCCGGTGACCACTTCGGACGAAATGGTCACGCGGAGAACGGCTGCTCATGGACGACGATCTTTGCCTGCCCTCTTTTACCGATGCCAAACACTTGCTTGTCACTACGGAAATTGTTCATCCCTTAGCGCGGATTTCCACGCAGCGTCTTCGACCTTTGGGTCAGGCGAACTCGAAGTGGAGGCGACGGTCGTTCCACCAGGGAACGATGGTGTCTGCGGGGAGGCCGGCCTGGCGCAGGACGGGTGAGTAGGCACGCCGGTCGATGCGGACGGTGATGGTGTCGCCGCTGTTGAGGATGGTTCCGGGGCTGTCAAGGAAGCGGCGCTGGAGGGTGTCGGGGGTGGCGGCGTGGTAGCCGGTGCCGAGTCGTGCGCGGAAGGCGGCGAGCAGGGCCTGGGCCAGGACGCAGAGCATGATGTCGAGGTCGACGTTGAGGTTGACGGCGGAGGAGAGCGCGTCGGCGCAGAACGCCTGGATGATCTCGGCGAGGCGCTGCTCGATAGTCATCCGGCGGGCGTACTGCCCGATCAGCGCCTTGGTCTTGATGTCGTGGCCGTTGGTGATGATGACGGTGGGTGCGTCGCGGCCCAGGCCGGTGACGATCAGCTGGCGGACGGTACCGGGGTAGCTGGTGAGGTGGACGCCGGTGGACTCGGCGACTTTGGGTTTGTTGTGGCGGCCGGGCCGGTCCAGGGTGATCTGCTTGAAGTCGACGCTGGTGAGGGCGCTGATCTGCCTGATCAGGGCGGGTGAGCGCATGCGCAGGGTGGCGAACTTGACGCCTCGGTCGTCGAGTTCGCCGAGCACCTGCTGGGTGGTGACCTTCTGGTCCAGGATGAGCATCCGCGGATCATGGCCGGAGACGTTCTTCCAGTGGTCGCAGAAGACCATGACCTCCCGGTTCTGGGTGGCCTTGGAGATGTCGGCGTTGGCGTAGACCAGGTTGTGGGTGCCGGAGTCCTGGGCGAAGAAAGTCAGCACCGACCGGGCGCGCTGGGAGCGGGTCGGCACGTAGTGTTTTTCGAGGACCGGATCGTGGCCCCAGTGCATGACCGCGTGAAAATCCAAATCGAAAATCGCTTCCTCGCTGGTGGCCAGGCCTGAGGAGATCATCGTGGCGTCCAGGGCGGCCAGGAACCTGCGCTGGTGGTCATGGGACAGGCGGTAGGAATAGTCGGTCAGCGCGGACTTCTTCGGCAAGATGGCCAGCCCGGCGAACAGGGCGCTGCCGGCGTCGCACAGCAGGTCGTCGACGTGGGAGACGCGGCGGGTGGCGGTCAGCTTCAGCGCGAGCAGGGACAGCAGGCGGCTGACCGGGGGGATGGCCGCCGTACCGGGGTAGCCGGCCGCTGTCACCAGGGCCGGCAGGTCGAGGGCGACCAGGTCGGGGATGACCAGCAGCAGGCCGGCGAGCCTGGTATCGGCGCTGGCGGGGAAGGCGGCGAAGTCGATGACGCCGGCCCGGGGCAGCGCGGTGTCGCGGCCGGCGGTGGCCGGTGAGATGCTCTGCTGTTCCTGGGGGCCGCGCAGCAGCCGGCCGAACCCTTCCTCGGCGAGGATCTGGCCGACCCCGGTGCGGTTCAGGCCGGTCCCCTCGGTGGCAAGGCGGGCGCTGATCTCGTAGACCGACAGGCCGTCGCGGCGCAGCTCGATCACCCGGCCGCGGGCGCGGTCTTTCTTCGGGGAGCTCTTGCGGCCGGGTTTTCCCGGCTCGGCGAACAGCACCAGCTTGCCCGCACGGAAGTCGCGGACCAGGGAGGCCAGCGCGGAGCGGGTGTAGCCGAACCGCGCGGCCGCCTCCCGGAGGGAGGCGCCATCATGCAGGTAGGCGCGTAACGCCTCGTAGCGCCGCTGGTTGACTAGGGCCGGGCGGGCGAACACCTCCCCGCCCGCGCGTGGGGCCGATTGCGCTGCCATACCGCTGATCTACCAGATGCGGCCGCTGCGGTCCGGTAGGCGCGTCACCGGCCAGCCGTGCCGGTAATACACCTGTTCATGGCTGTCTGACCCGCTCCGTCCCAGCTAGAACCGGACATCCTGCCCGTATCTCTTTATTATTACGATCACATAACAGTCAGTACAAATAGTGAAAGACAGCTTCTTCATACCCTGTCTGTGGGGGTCTCCCAGCGGGTGCTGCTAGTCAGTGGCGGGGTGCTGCTAGTGAATTCCCTGGTCAGAGCGTAAGGCGGGTCTCATGGCTGACCGAATCAAATCAAGCACCGAAGGCCGGTATCGCTGAGCGGAAACCCGCGTTAG
>DATIYI010000079.1:0-42973 GCA_035517695.1 Streptosporangiaceae bacterium | reverse complement strand
CGAAGCCGTCCTGAAGCTCCGCGCCCTGCGCGCCAACGGCGACTTCGACCAATACTGGCAATACCACCTTGAGCAAGAACACCACCGTAACCATGGCCATATCGCCGCTTGATCAACTCACTTCAAAAGCGCTGCACCCATGGCCGATTGACCGGACAGATAGCTGAGCGTGCGCACCGAGCCAATGACCGCTCTTGCCGAACCGGAAATAGTTGCGACTGCTAAGGATACCTCCAGGGGCCCGGCTGCGTAAAAAGCGCCCTGCAGATCGGTACGGCAGATCAGGCACCGCAGGGTTTCGTGATCGCGGTAGGTTTAGTGCTAAGACGTGTCCTAATAGAACTAGTAATTAAATGTGCAGCGATCATGAAACACGGTGGGTGACGCTGGGAACTGGTGTGGACTTACCCAGCCAGCGAATGGCTGACCGGGCGCTATTCCCGGCCGCGGAAGGTACGGCGGTACGCGTCAGGGGTGATGTCGCGGCAGGAGTGGAAGTGGTGCCGCAGCACTGCCGCGCTGCCGAAGCCGGTCCGGGCGGCGACCGTGTCCACCCCCTCGTCGGTGTGCTCGAGCAGTTGCTGTGCGAGCAGGACTCGCTGGCCGATGAGCCACTTCTTCGGCGTGGTCCCGGTTTCCTGCCTGAACCGCCTTGCGAAAGTGCGGGACGACATGTGCGCCCGGGTGGCAAGCTCGTCCACGCTCATCGGCTGATCGAGATTGCGCTCCATCCAGCTGAGGATGCCGGCCAGGGTGTCGGCGGGCACGTCAGGCAGCGGGCGTTGCAGGTACTGCGCCTGGCCGCCGTCACGGTGCGGCGGCACGACCATGCGACGCGCGATCCCATTGGCCACGTTCGCGCCCTGCTCCTTGCGGATCAGGTACAGGCAGGCGTCGATGCCGGCCGCAGTGCCAGCGCTCGTGATCACCGGATCAGCGTCCACGTAGAGAACCGCCGGGTCGACCGTCGCCGCCGGATAACGGCGGGCAAGCACGTCCGCGTACCGCCAGTGCGTCGTACAGCGCCGCCCGTCCAGCAGGCCGGCCGCGCCGAGCACGAACGCGCCGCTGCAAACGCTCAGCACGCGCGCACCTCGCCGCACCGTGTGCTGAAGCGCGGAAAGCAACGCATGCGGTACCTCCTGGCGGGGTCCGCCGCCAACGGGTTCGTCAGCCGGGGAGACCACAACGAGGTCAGCATGTCCGAGCCGATCCAGCCCGGCCGCACCGTCGATGGTGAAACCGGCGTCGCCGCGCAGCAGCCCCGGCTCACCCGCGACCATCGCGAAATCGTACGGCGGCAGTCCGTCATCGCTGCGGTCAACGCCGAACACCTCGTAGGTGAGGGACAGTTCGAAGGGCGAGAAGCCGTCGAGCACCACGGCCGCCACGTTCTTGAGCATGCGGGCAGCATACGCTGGATATTGGCAGAGACTCACGCATATATGTCGTTTCTGCCACTGTCCCTGCGGCGGCAGCCGGACGAGGCTGGTAACCATGAATACGAGAATCCAGCAACAGGGTGGCCTTACGCGATGGCTGAGGTCGTTCGGACTCCGGCTGAGGTCCCTGGCACTCCGGCTGATCGAGGAGATCGTGGCGTTCGTCCGCGAGTGCAACGAAGCCCAGCGGCTCGCGACGGCCCTGCGGCTGTCGCCTGACCTGTACCGCGCCGATCCCGACAGTGCCCCGGAAAGCTACGCCGAATTCCTGTTCCGGTCCCCGATGGCGCTGCGCCGTGAGCCGCGCGTCAGCAGCGCGCCGCCTGCGGCGTCGAGATCGGCTCGCTCGTTGTAGCACGCCCAGCGCAGCGGCTATCGTGGCGTGGCGCCTCTGCCGTGGAGTGAATCAATCGAGGGCTAACGTTGTTAACTTTAAGGGAGTCTAGGTGCGGGGAGTCTAGGTGCGGGGAGTCTAGGTGCAGGGAGCGGCGCGCCATCGAGGTTCGCGCCACGTCTACGGAAGGCTGTGGTCGCGTTGCCGGGTCACGAGGATCTGTACACGCTCGACGCCGACCTGCCGGAACTCGCGAATCCGGTCATGCTGTACAGCCTCGAAGGGTTCATCGACGCCGGCGCCCCCGGGGCTCTCGTCACCGAGCACTTGCTCAGTGCCCTCGAGCACCGGACCGTCGCGACCTTCGACGTAGACCGGCTGATCGACTACAGGTCACGCAGGCCCGTAATGACCTTCGTCAAGGATCACTGGGAGGGTTACGACCCGCCCGAGCTTGCCCTGCACCTCGTGCACGACCAGAACCGCACCCCGTTTCTGCTGCTCACAGGGCCCGAACCCGACCACGAGTGGGAGCGTTTCCTGGCAGCCGTACTCGGCCTGGTGGAGCGGCTGGACGTGCGGATATCGGTCGGATTTCACGGTATTCCAATGGCTGTTCCCCATACCAGGCCGCTTGGCCTGACGGCGCACGCGACCCGGCCAGAACTCGTCTCCGGCTACAAGCCGTTCCTCAACCGCGTGCAGGTGCCAGGCAGCGCGGCGGCACTGCTCGAACTAAGGCTCGGCGAATCCGGCCACGACGCGATCGGTTTTGCTGTGCACGTGCCGCACTACCTGGCGCAAGCGCCGTATCCAGCGGCGGCGGTGACCGCGCTCGAGGCGGTCATCGCCACCACCGGGCTTGCGCTCCCCGTCGCGCCGCTGCACGAACGTGCCGAGCGCGCTGATGCCGAGATCACCAGGCAGGTCGAGGGATCCGACGAGATCAAGTCCCTCGTGCACGCGCTCGAAGAGCAGTACGAGGCCTTCGTCGGTGCCAGCGAGCGCGACAGCCTGCTGGCCGATGACTCAGGCAAGCTGCCCACCGCAGAGGAACTCGCCGCGCAGTTCGAGCGGTTCCTCGCCCAGCAGGACCGGCGTGGCGAGGATCCGGAAGTCTAGTGTATTGTCTCTCTATTAGCTTGCTATTTCCTTGAGGGTTGACTCGCCCTCGCCGGACCTTCGCCAGGATGTCCTCGGCGGTTGCCGGTGAGCACGTTCTGCCCGGCAAACAGGGTGGTAGTGCCGTTGCGCTTGTAGTCGTGGGTCATGCTGCCCGGCCCTTCTTCATCGGCAGGGCCGGCTGGGCCCGGTCCAGCGCCTGGAGCAATCGCACATGCATGCCGCAGCCAATACCAGCCGCAGCCAATACAAGAAGCCATCTCGAATCCAGCGCCACGGCCGCGCCACCGGTCCGGCACGGCTGCCGCACCGCCGCAGCGTCGCGTGCTGGCGAGACGCGCGTACCAGCATCGCCTGGCCAGACGCGCACCTCACCCGTAAGGCATGCTGATCACGTGACCGAACAGCTTCCTTATCCTGAGACGCCACCTCCGGCGTTCCTCTTCGATCTCGACGGCACACTGATCGACAGCGTGTACCAGCATGTGCTCGCGTGGCGTGCCGCACTGGCCGCGCTCGGCATCGACCTGTCCGTGTGGCGCATCCACCGGCGGATCGGGATGAGCGGCGGCCTTTTCGTGACCGCGCTATTGCGCGAAACCGGGTGCTCGCTGTCCACCGCGGAGATCGAGCAGTTGCAGCGGTCGCACGCCAGCGAGTATGAGCAGCGCCGCGACTCGGTGCATCCGCTGCCAGGCGCGCCTGACCTGCTTCGGCTGCTCACCGACCAGCACGTTCCTTGGGCCATCGCGACCAGCGGTTACGCGGCGACGGCGCGGCCCGCGCTCGGCATGCTCGGGCTCCCGGCGGACACGCCGATGGTCACCCGGGATATGGTGCGCCACGCCAAGCCCGATCCCGATCTGTTCCTCGCCGCCGCGGCCATGCTCGATGTGGATCCCGCTCATGCAATGGTCGTCGGGGACAGCGTGTGGGATCTGCTCGCCGCCAGGCGCGCGGGCGCGCTCGGCATCGGGCTCATGTCAGGTGGTTACGGGCGGGAAGAACTCGAGCGAGCCGGCGCGTTCCGGGTGTATGCGGATCCGGCCGATCTGCTCTGCCGGCTAGACGAACTTGGCGTGCGGCAGCCGCTGCCCTGAACGTTCGTGACCGGGCCGTCGTGATAGGCAGGATCTAATGACCGTTGAGGTGACCGACGCAGAGGACCGCCACCGCTTCGAGGCGTTTCTCGACGGCAAACTGGCTGGCTTCGCCGAGTACATCCGTCGCGACAACGTCATCGTGCTTCCGCACACTGAGGTGGAACCGGAATTCGAAGGCCACGGCGTCGGCGGTGCGCTCGCCCGCGCTGCACTCGACGACGCGGCTGCGCGCGGGAAGCCGGTGCGCCCGCTATGTCCGTTCATCGCAGACTGGATCGCCCGCAACCCCGCGTACAAGCACGTCGCGGAGGCGGATGCCGCAGGCAGCGAGGACCGGGCCTGACTGGGCAGTCCTGACTGGGCAGTCCTGACTGGGCAGGACCGCTCCGCCAGACCAGCTGACGCGGCGCTCAAGCGGCACTGTGACCAGGATTCCCGCGCTATCCGGCGTTGTAGCGCCGGAAAGCGACCGCGTACTCGCAGCCGGCGCCGAGACCGACGAATCCTGCCATGTTCCGGAGGAACTAGGCCGGGTCGAACCGTGTGCCCAGGCCCTCGATATAGACGGCGTGCTCGCGCAGCGAGGCGATGCCCGCCTCCAGGGTGGCGGTGACATCCACGAAATGCGTCGGCTCGCCGCTGGCCGCCACGTAGGCGTGCGTGATGCCGGACCACGCGGGTCCCAGGTCGGGAAAGAGCCATGGATTGGCCGCGTCGCGGCACGCGTCGAGTACCGCAAGGCCGACCGCGCGGTGGTCGGCGTGGTTGACCATTCCGCGCGGCCGGCGGGACACTCGCCACCACGCCCCGACGCTGCGGGGCAGCCGCAGCGGCAGCAGGCCGGCGCACGGTCATGTCGCCGGCTCTTGTCTCCCGCGCGCTGGTGACTTGACCTCATGACCGGGCGCCGTGACGGGCATCTCGCCTATGTCAAGCTCGGCATCTACTGTGCTCACGCGGACAGCCCCTCCGGGGGAATCCGGCGGCCAAGCGGCCGCCGCCGGGCTCGGCTCGCTCCCCGACCGACGATAACCCCCGTTCTCTTGGCAAGGTTCACGCCGCCGCTGCCAGGATCGCGCACAGGTCGTCGTGGGACAGGACAACGGGATTGCCCTGTGTACTGCTCGCCTTCATCGCCACGGCGGCGACGTCGCCGAAGACCTGCGGCGTCAGGCCGAATTCGCGCAACCCGGGAATTCGAAGCTGGGTGACGGTCTCCCGGATCCAGGCGACGCCGTCCTCGATTGCGGCGCCCGGGTCGCCGGTCAGCAGTTGCGCGGCTTCCGCGTACCTGGCAAGGGCGGCGCCGCCCCGTTGTCCGGACCGCAGTGCGCGCACATTCGCCTCGACGACGGGGGCGAGGAGCGCGGCGCAAGCGGCACCGTGCGGCACGTCGGCGGCCGCGCCGACAACGCTGGCGAGCCCGTGGACCGCGCCTAGCTTCGCGTTGGCAAGCGTCATACCGCCAAGCAGACTGCACACGGTCATGTCGCTGCGCGCCTCGAGGTCGGTGCCATCCGCGTAGGCCCGCCGCAGCCCAGCCGCCGCGTGGCGCAGGCCCCCGCGCGCCAGGCAGTCGGTCAGCGGGTTCGCCCGGACCGACACGAACGGCTCCAGGCACTGGGTGAGCGCGTCAAGCCCGCTCGCGGCGGTGACATGCGGCGGGCAAGTGACCGTGAGCAACGGATCGACGAGCGCGACCCGCGGGATCATCAGGGGGCTGCGCAGGCTTGCCTTGACCCGGTGGGCGGGCGAGGCGAGCACCGCGTTGGCGGTCACCTCCGCGCCGGTGCCCGCGGTCGTGGGCAGCGCCACCAAAGGCACCGCGGGTTTGCTTATTTTCCCGCCGGAACCGACGACCTCCAGGTAGTCCAGCGGGTCCCCGCCGTTGCCCAGCAACATCGCCACGGCCTTGGCCAGGTCGATCACGCTGCCGCCGCCGATCGCGGCAACCACGTCGGCGCCGTGCTCGCGGGCGACGGCGGCCGCCGCGCGCGCCGATTCCGTCGTCGGCTCACCGCGCACTGTGACAACCGCGGCGGGCAGTTGCACGCCGTCCACTAGCCCGGCGTGGCTGGCTGGCCGTGAACCCGTGCACACCAGGACCCGTGACCCGAGCCCAGCAAGAACCGACGGCAGTTCGGCGGCCCGGCCCGGCCCCACCATAACCCGGCCGGCCGTGCCGAATTCGAAGGGCATCCCCGCTACCACCGGTCAGGTTTCCCAGTCGCTGGTCCGGCGCGGAAAGACGACGGAGAATTTCGTCGACGCACGCGGCTGCGCCATCATCTCCGCGACGTTGCCCCGCCAGGTCGCATAGTGCGGAGTCCGTTTGTGCGCCGCCGACGCGTCCGCGTCGCGGTAGACCTCCACCAGAACCAAATGGGCCGGATCGGCGTCGTCGGCAATGACATCGAAGCGCAGCACCCCGGGCTCGGCCAGCGATGCTCGCGCGTTGACGAGGGTGGCGGCCAGGAAGTCCTCGACGCGCTCCGGCCTAACGCGAACATGCACGTGAACGACAAGCATGCGCCTATCTTCCTACGCCGCAACGCCGGCTAGCAGCTGTCGAGGGTGCGAAATCCGTGCATCATGGCGAGCTCGACGCGATGCCGGACGTGAACGCGACGGCTGCCAGACGGGAGGCGGCGAGCCACCGATGCTCGGGTGCCCGCCGGAAATCCATGGCGAGCAGTGAGACACCCGCGGCCGCCGCTCGGCGCCGGCACATACGGTCGTGTGACTCCAGGTCACCGATCACCCACATTCCCGTGCAGGAACACCAACTGGCCTGGCGGTCTAGTGGTCTAGCGGTATCGGAAGCCGTCGAGGAACCGGCGGAAGACGCCGCCCTCCCGGGGCAGCGGCGGGGCGAGCGGTGGCGCGGCTGGACGCCGCGTGGCGACCGGCTGATCGTAATCGGTCCGCACGATGGCGTCGATCACCTGCTGCTCATCGAAGTCCTCGGATCCCTCGATTTCCGGCACGAAACCGACGAGCACCCCATCCTGCATCACCTGGGCCTCCAGCCCGGCCGTACCGTCGGTGTCCCATTCGGCTTCACGCCCATCGTGCAGCGACACCCGTACCCCGAACTGCGACACGCCGACCCTCGCCAGATGTCCGTCGATGCCGCGGTCACGAAGCGCATCGACGACCCGCCGTGCCCGGTCCTCGTCCACCCTCGCCAAAATAGCGCGCCACGCAGCCCGGGGCGAGGCCGGTCCCGCAGCTGATAGCGTGATCTTGAACGGTGCAACCGGGCATGACAATCCGCACGAGCATGATAATCCGCACGAGTAGACGCCGGCCAGCAGCAAAGAGCCCAACCGGCGCGTTATGGCTTGTGCTTGCTAGCTTGTGGCTAGCTAAGTCTTGTGGCTAGCTAAGTGCAGCGAGCAAAGCGGGGCGGTGCGCCATTTCGATGTCCGACAACAGCAAACCGCACGCCGTCATCGTCGGCGCCGGGCTGGCCGGCCTGGCCTGCGCGTCCGACCTGGCCGCGGCCGGGGCCACTGTGACCGTGCTGGAGGCCGGCGACGCCGTCGGCGGCCGGATGCGGACCGACCGGCGGGCAGGATTCCTGCTTGACCGCGGTTTCCAGGTCTTCAACACGTCCTACCCGCAGGTGCAGCGGCGGCTTGACCTGCGGGCACTGCAGCTGTGCGCGTTCACCCCCGGGATGCTGCTGCACACCGGCCAGGGACGGGCACGTTTCGCCGACCCTACCCGCAGGCCCGCGCAGGCGGCCGATATCCTGCTCAGCCAGTTCGTTGGACCGCGTGATCTGGCCGCCCTCGGCGTGCTCAGCGCCCGCGACATGCTGCTTCCTGCCCGCCTGATCAAACACGGGCGCGAGCGGACGACCATCGCCGCGCTGGCCAGCGCCGGCATCTCCCGCGAGCTGATAGAACAGTTCTTCCGGCCATTCCTGGCCGGGGTGTTCCTCGAGGACGAACTCGAGACCTCAAGCCGCTTCTTCCACCTGGTGTGGCGGAGCATGCTGCGCGGCACCCTGTGCCTGCCACGGCGCGGCATACAGGCCGTTCCCGACCAGCTCGCCGCCGCGCTGCCGCCAGGAACCATCCAGACGGAAGCACCCGTCAGCGGCCTGACCGACGACGGCGTGCTGCTCGCGGACGGGAACGAACTGCGAGCTGGCGCGGTGGTGGTGGCGGCCGGGCCAGCGGCGGCCGCGCAACTGCTGCCGGGCCTCGACATCCCCGCCACCCGCATCGTCACCACCCTTTACCACGCGGCGGCGGTCCCACCGCTCGCCGAGCCGACCCTGCTGGTGGATACCGAGCGCACAATTCTGCACACAAGTGTGCTCACCGAGGTCACGCGCGGATATTCGGGCGATGGCCGGGCGCTCATCTCCAGCTCGGTTCTGGGTGAGGGGGGCGCGGACCTCGAGCCTACGGTCCGCGGCAGGCTGGCCGCGCTGTACGAGACGGAGACGGCCGGCTGGGAGCACCTGGCGACCTACACTGTCGAGGGCGCACTGCCGGCCATGGTTCCGCCGCAGTCGCTCAGCCGTCCCTGCCGCGTGGGGCCGCGACGTTACGTTTGCGGTGACCACCGGGCAACCGGCTCGGTCCAGGGAGCCCTGGCGTCTGGAGCCCGCGCCGCCCGCGAGATCCTGGCGGACGCCTGATCGACCTAGCGTCCCCGCGGCCACCAGCCACCGGGTGAGCACCGGGCGCCTACGCGTGCACCTGCGGAAGCCGCTGCGCCCACGGCGCGGCTTGCTCCAGCTGGCTGGACACCTGGACAAGGAGGTCTTCCCGCCCGTAGGCCGCTACCAGCTGGACCCCGACCGGCAGGCCGCCCGGCGTCCAGTGCAGCGGCAAGCTCACGGCCGGCTGACCGGTCATGTTGAACTGCGACGTGTAAGGAATGAAGCTGACGATTCGCCTGCCCTCGTGCTGCGGTCCCGCCCCGGTGAACCAGCCCAGCTCAGGCGGCGGTGCGCCCAAAGTGGGCGTCACCAGCAGATCGTGGTCGTTCCACCAGCGCGCCATCCGCCGCGCCCACATCCCGATCCACGCCCGGCTCCGCAGGTATGCCGCGGCTGGCAGGGTTGTGCCAGCCCTGCGGTAGCCAAGGTTGCGCGGCTCGATCTCGTCCTCGCCGATCGGGCGGCCGAGCAGCATCTCGAACGCCTGGAACGTCACCTCGGTGTCGGCGCCGATGATGACGCCGAAGTGCCGCACGAACTCCTGCTCGAACATCGCTGCGGGCGCGGACTCATCGACATGGTGGCCGAGCGACTCCAGCAGCCGTGCGGCGCCCGCCACTGCGGCGCGGCACTGCGGATCGTCCAGATAGCCCTCGCCGCCGGGCCGGTCGCGCAGTCCGACCCGCAGCCGGCCCGGGTCGGCACCGACCTCGGCGCGCAGCGGGCGGCGAAACGGCGGTGCATAGTAAGGCTCGCCCGGCATCCGGGTGCTGATGATGTCGAGCACACCAGCGGCGTCACGGACAGTGCGTGTCAGCACACCGTCGATCGTGCCGCCGGCCCAAGCCTCGCCGACCAGCGGACCCTGGCTGACCCGTCCACGCGTCGGCTTGAGCCCAACCAGCCCACACTCACTGGCCGGGATGCGGATAGACCCGCCGCCATCGCTGCCGTGGGCGACAGGCACCATGCCACTGGCCACCGCCGCTGCCGACCCTCCAGACGAGCCACCGGCGGAGCGACCCGGATCCCACGGATTGCGGGCGGCGGGGAAGCTTCGGGCCTCGGTGGTCACCGAGCTGCCAAGCTCAGGTACGTTGGTGCGGCCGAGGGAGACGAAACCAGCCGCCGCGAACGCCTCCGCGAGGTAGGACGTCACCGGCCAAGCGAGCTCACGCATCGGCCCGACGCCGAACGCCGTCACCTCACCCGCGACTGAGCAACCCAGATCCTTGAAAAGGATCGGCACCCCGCGAAACGGCCCGTCGGGCAGGTCACCCGCGGCTTCCACCCGGGCACGGTCGAAGCGGGTGCGGATCACAGCATCAAGCCGCGGGTTCACCGCCTCGATCCGGCCAATGGCCGCCGCCACCAGATCCGCGGCGCTGACCTGGCCACGACGAACGAGTTCGGCCTGTTCGGTCGCGTCTAGCCACGTCGTCTCGATCACACCCGCACGGTACCCGCTTGCATCTGCCGCCGGCGCCCGCAACCCGGCACGTCGGAGCAGTCCGGGAGGGGGTGGCGCTCGGCGCTGTGGATCCCGTGTGCATTCGCGCGGCCGCCGCGATCGGGGCTCTTCGGCCCTGCCACTGCCCGTCGCTACTGGAGAATCCGCAGCGCGGGGCCCTGGCTCATAGCGGCGCCGTGACAGCCAGAAACTGCGGGTCTGCCAACGGTCCACGGATCAGTCCGCGACGGGCGAGCCGTCAGGACTTCTTCGCGCGGCTTGGAGCCACCCGGGGCGGCTCGTCCGGTTGTTTCGGGTAGACGGGCGGCCAGGGCGCGTCAAGCAACCCGTTTGCCCGGTCCCTGGCGTACATCGCCAGCAACGGGTCAAGCGACTGCGGGTCGTCGTTCATGCCGAGCCACGGGTCGCCGACCTTGTCGAGACGGGCTTCCATCGACGCCATCGTGAACTGGTCCGGGTGAATTTCGTCGATCTCCGCCCAGGCGATGGGGGCCGACACCTGCGCCCCGGGGCGCGCACGGACCGACCACGCGCCGAATACCGTCTTGTGTGGTGCGTTCTGGTTGTAGTCGACGAACACCCGCCGGCCGCGCTCCTCCTTCCACCAGGCGGCAGTGATGAGGTCGGGCCTGCGGCGTTCCAGCTCGCGCGCGACCGCCACTGCGGCGCTGCGCACTTGAAAGGGGTTCCAGCGTGGCCGGAGCCGGACATACACGTGCAGACCGCGGTTTCCAGTCGTCTTCGGGTAGCCCGCGATGCCTAGCTCGTCGAGCAGCAGCCGCAACTCATGGGCGGCTTGCCGGATGTGGGTGAAATCCACACCCGGGGTCGGGTCGAGGTCGATCCGCAGTTCGTCGGCGTGGTCGGGATCATCGGCCAGATAGGGCCAGACATGGAAACCCAGGCACCCCAGGTTCACCGCCCACAACACGTGATCCAGGTCGGCGGCCACCAGCGCCTGCGACGTGGTGCCGTTGGGCGTCGACACCGTGGTGGTCTCCAGCCAGCTGGGGACGTTCTTGGGCACCCGCTTCTGGAAGAAGGAGGGCCCAGCCGCGCCTTCAGGAAATCGCTGGAGCAGCACGGGCCTTCCGCCCATCGTGCGCATCAGCGGTTGCTCAACCCGCAAATAGTAGTCGGAAAGGTCACCCTTGGTCTCGCCACGCTCGGAGAACAGCACCTTGTCCGGGTGACTGATCAGGCCGCTTCGCATGGTGGCTCACTCCTCGGTGAGCGGGACGCCGGCTACGGTTCCGCTCGGGTCACTGACCGATCATTCTCGTGCCGCCACAGTACGTGCAGGCGGGGCTGCCGTGTTGCGGCCAAGCCACACCTGACGGCATGTCACGTCGAGCGACGGTGCGCATCAGGGCACCCGTTATGTCTACTAAATCGACCGCTTAGATTCGGCACTACCTGCAGTGCTGCGCCCGCGCGGCTCGCGATCCTCGCCGTGATCGCCGCGGGGCCTATCGGACCTCGGTAGGTTCGGCATAGCCATCGACCTTCGAGGAGAAAATTCATGGTGGTGCCGCTTATCGGGCGCTCCGTGGCCGCTTTCGTGGGCGCCCTGCTCGTGCTCACCGCGGCGGTCAGCGTCATCGGGACGCTCATCGTGCCCCGGCCCGTCAGCGGCTGGCTGACGCGATGGATCGACCGGATCGTCAACGGAACGTTTCGCATGGCGACCAGCCGCATCACCGACTACCGCCGGCGTGACAGGGTCCTTGCGGCACAGGCGGCTGGGGTCCTGCTCGCACAGCTGATCGCCTGGCTCGGGATCTTCTTCGTCGGGTTCTCGCTGATGCTGTGGCCCTTCGTCCCCGGCGGGGTGACGTCCGCCTTCACCACCGCAGGACCTGCGGTGTGGGAAATCGGATCCACCGCGGCGCGCGGGGCGGCGGAGCGGGCAATCCTCGATCTCGCCGCGCTGACCGGCATCGTCACGGTCACTCTGCAGATCGCCTACCTGCCCACCCTGTACTCAGAATTCAACCGGCGGGAAACCGAGGTTGCGCTGCTGAACTCGCGGGCCGGCGTCCCGTCATGGGGCCCGGAACTGCTTGCGCGCACCCATTACGCATTGGGGTCTGGGGTGTCGGCCATCGATACGCTGCCCGACCTTTACGCGCAGTGGGAACGCTGGGCCTCCGACGTCGCTGAAAGCCACACCACCTACCTTCCGCTGGTGCGATTCCGGTCACCCAGGCCGCTGTCGTCCTGGGTGACCGCCTTGCTCGCCGTGCTTGACTCCGCCGCGCTTTTCCTCGCCCTGTCCCCCGAATCCGCGCCGACCGTGCCAGCACGGCTGTGCCTGCGCGCCGGGTTCCTGTGCTTCAACCAGGTCGCGCGGGCGATGGGCACCGAACTGCCCGACGAGCCCGATCCCGGCGGCGGGATCAGCCTGAGCTATGAGGAGTTCCTCGACGCGATAGGCCGGATGCGCGAGGTTGACTTCCCGATCGAACGCGACCCCGCCGATGCCTGGCCCGACTTCGTCGGCTGGCGCCTCAACTATGAGCAGGGTGCCTATGCGCTCGCCGCCGCGGTCGACGCCGTGCCGGCGCTCTGGTCCGGCCCGCGCCGACACGCAATCCCCGCCATCGCACCGATCCGCCCGGCACGCGGGCGACCGAAGTAGACGCCGAGCCGCGCCGCCAAAGATCCGCGGGACATCTCAGGCGTCCGGCCAGATCCTGCGCTCGTCACCGCGGGGATCCGGCTTGACAGCACCGTCGGCGGCGCCGAAGATCCGCACGGGACGGTCCTCGTCAAAGGCACGCCAGCCGGGGTCGCCGCTGCAAGCGAAGCCGATCCACGCCTGGTGCATCTCGTCCGCCAGGTACTGAGGTCGATCTGGCCCCATGGAAAGCTCGGCACCGCTGGCCGACAGATTGTCGAAAACGAACGGGATCTCCAGCGCGTGGCAGGCACCCAGGCCGCCGACGGTACTCTGCCAGGCGAACTCATAGACGTAGGTCGGAGCGGGCGCACCGCTTCTGGCCTGGGCGATAGCAAGGGCTGGGAGGCGGAAGAACATGTCTGTCAGCAGCGCCGCCAGGATGTCGCCAGCAGACGCGGCTGGGCGGTTGGACCGGTAGAGCTCGGCAACCTGCGGGCCGATGCCCAGCGCGGCGAGCAGGCCCGGCAGCAAGTCATCGGTGATCTGGGCGGCGATGCCCGTCGGAACGAGGAAGAGCCGGTATTCCTCACTGGTGGTTCCCGTGAGCAGTGCGACATCCGCGCCTGCCCCGGCGGCTATCGCCGTCGTCGGATGCGCAGTGATCAGGTCGCCGTCGATGACCGGGATCAAGGGCATTGAACTCGCGACGATGCTCGCGCCGAAACGTGCCGGGTCAGGCTGGGCGGCGAGCGCGTCCCTGACGGTCGCCTGCGCTTCGATTAGCTTCGGCAGCGCGACGCCGGCCAGGTTCGCCGCCGTCGCCACCAGGCTCAGCGCGAGCCCGAGTTCGCGGGTGACGAGGGCGGCATCGGCCGGGTCGGCCGCGGCCTGGGCGGCTCCGCTCTGGATGATCGCCTTAGCGAAGAGCCCGCGAGCCCGCTGAGTCGACAGCAGCGTGGTGACGCTCATCGCACCCGCGGACTGGCCGAAGATCGTGATGTTGCCGGGGTCGCCGCCGAAGGCGGTGATGTTGTCACCCACCCACTCCAGCGCCGCTATCTGGTCGAGCAGGCCGCGGTTGGCCGGCGCATCCGGCAGGAACGCGAAACCGTCGACCCCGAGCCGGTAGTTGACGCTCACCAGGACCACGCCGTCGCGGGCGAAGGCGTACCCGTCATACTCCGGAACGGCCGAATTGCCGTTGCTGAAGGACCCGCCGTGGATCCACACCATCACCGGCAGGCCAGAGCCACCGGGCGTCCACACGTTCACGGTTAGCCAATCCTCGCCAGCGATGTACGGCTCGGGCAGCAGCACGTCGAAGGGGGCCGGATAATCGGGCTTGGGCGGGGTCGCGCCGAAAGCGCCCGCGTCCAGGATCGCGTCCCACGCCGGCGGAGGCGCGGGCGCGCGGAAGCGAAGCGCGCCAGTCGGGCTCGCCGCGTAAGGGATGCCGAGGAATCTCGTCACGCCGTTGTGCTCGTAACCACGAACCTTGCCGTGTGTGGTGCTCACCACAGATGCCATGCGGGCACTGTGACACGGAACCGGACATCCGGGCTAGTGGTGCGGGCCAGCACACCGATCATCGCCCGCTCCCGCGGTCTCGGTGTGGGGGCCACCAGGTCCGGCTTGATCACTCCTGGCGGACAAGATCACCCACCTGCGCACCGACCACGAGGCCGTTACCCGGGCCCATTGCGGTCAGGGCGCTGGTGGGGCAATCAGGCGGCGTAGCAGTGCCTGTTTGATGCTCGGCCGGGACGCGAACACCAGCAGGAACAGCGCCTCCCTGGCCAGCTTCTGTGCGTGCTGGTCGAGCAGGATGGCCCGGCTGCCTGTGGCAGCCACCAGGGTATTGGCCGCGCGGGCGGCCAGCGCAGCGGCTTGCGCCCTCGCGTCGGGCAACTCCGGCACGGTTGCGGTATCCAACCGCGTACGGCAGGCGGCGAGTTCAGCGTCGAGCGGCCCCGGCCCGAGCAGTGTGGCGCACCTGCTGGTCAGGCCGAGCGCCAGCGAGCCGTTCATGCGCAGCACCGCGGCGTCGGCCCGCAGCCACGCTGCATAGTCCTGCGTGCCGATCAGCCGGTCCGCGGGCACCGGGTGCTCGGCGAACCTGACGGTCACCGTGTTGCTCGCAGATACCGCGACCATCCGTAGTGGCTCGATCGTCAGCGTTGCCGATTCCCTGGCGTCCAGCAGCGCCCAGACAAGGGCCTCGCCGTGGCGGGCGGCCACCGCGAGCACGTCCACCATGTTCCAGCCGGTCACCCACGGCGAGTGCCCGGTCAAGACGTAACCTCCTGAGACGGTGCGCGCCACCAGTTTCGGTTCCCCCGGCAGAGCGCCGCCGAGGACCACTCCCGCTCGGCACTCACCGGTGATCAGGCGAGGCAGCCAGTCGGCGCGCAACCGGGGTGACTGGCCGTCAGCCAGCCGCAGCACGACGCCGTGATGTTGCATCCAAACGAATGTGGTGCACAGGCACGCCGAGGCGAACGTTTCCACGATCGCGCAGACGGTCGGGAAATCCACCTCGGGGCCGCCAGCATCCGGTGGCGCGGCGATGCCATAGAACCCTCCGCTGGCCAGCAGGTCCAGGTGCGTTGCGGGCACTACCTGCGCCGCATCGACGGCCAGCGTGGCAGGGAACAGCACGGTCGTCGCGATCTCCCGAGCCCTTACGAGGATGTCCGTACCCCTGTCGCAGCTCGTCATGGCAGGTCAGGCTACCGCCAGGACGGCTGCCGCAGGTCTGGCCGCGGCCTGCCACGAGCGTGACTACGGCCAGCCGACGCCCGGTGCGGGTGCCTGCGTGGTCAGCACCTGGCCCGTCCGTGACCCGTCCGCCATGTTCGCAGGACCGCGCCACTCGGTGGCGATCATGAATAGTGTTTTCCTGTCCGCGCCGCCGAGCATGCAAGCGAAGCAGCCGCGGTCAAGGTCGATCGCCTGCAGCACCTGCCCGCCTTCGCAAACGCGCACGCAGCGCTTGTTGGGGACGTCCCCGTACCAGACGGCGTTGTCGGCGTCGAGGCAGATGCCGTCGGGGACGCCGTCGCCCAGGCGGGCCCAGACCCGCCGGTTCGACAGGCTGCCGTCGGCCGCGATGTCGAAGGCCGTTAGCCTGTTCCCGTAGGACTCGGCGACGATCAGCGTCGAGTTGTCGGGCGTCACGACCATGCCGTTGCCGAAGGCGATGCCATCGGCCACCTGCCGGACCGAGCCGTCGGGGGTGACGAGGGCGACTATCCCTGGTAGGAACTCCTCGCCGGCCATAAGGTCGAAACCGCCGCCGTTGAGGTAGATGTTGGCGCGGCCATCCACGACGATCTCGTTGAACCCGCGGGCAAGGCCGCTCAGGTCGGCGTGTGTGACCAGCGAGCCATCGGGCTCCCTGCGCAGGAGAAGCCCATCGCTGGGTGAGACGATGAGCAGCCGCGGCCCGTCTGCCAGCCAGTCGATGCACATGGGAACCGACGGGAACGAGACGCGGACGACGACCTCGCTCTTGCCCCGGAGATCGACAGCAATGACCTCCTGCGCGCCCCAGTCAGAGAACCAAAGGCGGCCGTCGCGCCAACGCGGTGACTCACCGAATACGATTCCGGTCATCAGGGTTTGCGGTTCGGGCACGTAAAGACTCCTTCGAAGATCATCCACGATGGCTGGCACGGCAGCCCCATGGCTGGACCAGGGCGACATGTAAGCGCTAGCTAACTGGTGGCTGGCTGGACAGCTACCATGCGGCACGTAAACAGCTACCATGCGGCACGCAAGAGGTAGGAGGATAGGTCCGCCGCGCTGGCAACCGCGTGGGCGTGTGACAGGTCCTGTCGGCGTGTGACACGGTTCGGGAAGGCGACGCAGCGGATGCCGGCAGCGAGCGCGGCCGCGACGCCGTGCCGAGAGTCCTCGACCGCAACCGCCTGATCGGCCGGGACACCCAGTCGGCCGAGAGCCGCGACATAGAGATCTGGATGCGGCTTGGCTCGCGCCGCGGACTCCCGCGTAACCACCACGTCGAACTGGGTCCGAAGTGCCAGCCGGTCCAGGTGCCCGAGGACCCAGTCGGCCGGCGAACTCGACACAATCGCAAGCCGGATCCCGGTCCGCGCCACCTCTGCGAGGCATTCGGCGATGCCCTCACGCAGGCCCAGAGCCAAGACCAGCTCCGTCTCACGTGCCCGTTCACGGATCCAGGACCGTTCCCTGTCGAAGCCAGGGCCAGCGAGTTCCGCCAGAGCGGCGTACCGGTCAGCGTCGGTACCGATAGTGGCCAGCCACGCGTCGTCCACCAGATCAAGCCCGTGCCTGAAGTACTCTTCGCGCCAAGCTGTCAGCGAGGTCGATTCCGTATCCAGGATCGTCCCGTCGAAATCGAAAAGCACCGCAGCAGGCATCACGCTCACATTCTCTCTGCTGGACGCCTCGGCGGGCGACCCCCTCAAGCTGCCTTATGCTCTGATGCGGTTGCGACCCCCCGGGCGCCACGCTTGCCCCTCCCTGCCGTCCCGTCCCTGCCGTCCCCTCCCTGCCGTCCCCTCCCTGCCGTCTCCTCCCTGCCGTCCTCTCCCTCTGCCGTGAGGTTGGCGGACGGCCGGCTCGTGGTTCACTGGTCTTGTGCGTGTCCGAGTGGGTGCCTTGTTCGATGGCGCCGGCTTGTTCGTCGGCCTCGCGGTCGTGCTGTTCGTATTCGCCCTGATCGTGGTGCTGGGCGAGCTGCAGTCACCGGACCTGCTGCTGTGGACTGGTCGTGGTGTCACAGGGACCGAACAGGGCGGGGTCGTCTTGTACCGGTGGCAGGGCCAGACCTATTCGCTCGACGCGCCAGGATACGGATCTTCAAAGGCAGTGAGCGTCTATCTCGACCCGGGTGATCCCAGCGACGCAACGCTCGACAACCCAGTTAGCCGGGCGTATGTGATTTTGCTCGTCGGTGTGCCGCTCGCGGCCGGCGTGGCGCTGCTCGCCGCCGGCCTCACTCGCGGGTACAGGTCGAGGCGCAGGCAGCTACGCAAGGTCGGGCCGGCTGACTACGGACAGGGCCTTGACCAGGAATTCGTCGCCCGTCGCCTCAGGGAACTGCGGCGTGATGACAAAAATGGCCGATAGCCCCGATCGGCAACCACGTCGTCGGCGGGCCGACTTCAGGAGCAGGCGATCACGCCAGCGCTGAATAATCCGCACCGCGATAATCCACACCGTGACAATCCGCACCGTGATATTCGGCACCATGCGGCAGCCGTTCTGAATCAATATCCTTAAGGGGCCGCACATATGTCTCACGGCCCGCGCGGCTGCCGTCGAGCATCTAATGAGTTGCGTCAGCACGTCCGGCGTGGTGATCTGCACGCGTGGATCCCGTTTACGTGCGTACCGCGTTCGACCGTCAGGTCCGGCGCAGCGTCCTGGCCGATGGATCGGGGGCGCGCATCGAGGCTGCCGGCCGTGTGGTCCGTTCTGTTGCCGTGGACGGCCGCGGCTGGTCGGGCATCACCTGGTCGGATCTCGATGACGCCGCAGCCGATGCGGTCATCACCGAGCAGGCGGCGTACTTCCGCGGGCTCGGCCAGAAGTTCGAGTGGAAGCTGTACGACTATGACCGGCCACCTGATCTGGCCCGGCGCCTGGTGGCGGCATGTTTTGTGCCAGCGGACGAAGAAACGCTCATGGTCGCTGATGTCGCGGGCTTGGCGACAGACGTCTTGCTGCCCGAAGGGATAACCTTGCTGCCGGTATCCGACGACGCCGGTGTCGGTTTGCTCATCGAGGTTCACGAGCGGGTCTTCGGCACCGACCATTCCCGGTTGCGCGGTTCGCTGCTCAGTCAATTGCGCCAGACTCCCGACCTGACCGAGATGGTCGTCGCGATGGCCGGTGACCAGCCGGTCTGCTCGGCCCGTGTCGAGTTCCTCCCCCGCAGGGACTTCGCCAGCCTGTGGGGTGGCGGGACCTTGCCCAGCTGGCGTGGCAATGGGATCTACCGCGCCCTTGTCGCTTACCGCGCCCGGCTCGCCGCCGCGCGAGGCTATCCGTACCTACAGGTGGACGCGTCGGCGGAGAGCCGTCCCATCCTCGAGCGCCTTGGTTTCGTTTCGCTGGCGCGCACAGCGCCCTACCTCTGGCGCCCGTGGCAGCTGACCGTGGGCCGGCTCGCCGAGCAGGCGGTGAACGGGCCTGGTGGCCGAGATGATTGCCGCGCCCCGGTAGCCTCCAGCGCACCGGCGAGGCGTTCCAGCTCCGTCACCCGCGGGAACGGCCGGAAGCACCCGATCAAAGCCACCGGGAGATAGCTGAGGCGCCGACCCAGCGCGCCCAGCGTCAGCAGGCTGGACGGATCGGCCCACTGCAAGTTGTCCATGCCCATCACCAACGGCCCGGATAGCGCGATCTCCTCCACCAGGTCGGTGAAGGCATCGACCACACGGAACCGCAGGCCTGGGTCGCTGGTCACGGTGATCGGCGCCCGGTAACCGCTGGGCTGCGGGGCCAGCATCCCGGCGATGGCCACCCGCCGCGGGTCCGGGGAAGACCGGACGCACCCGAACGCTTCGGCCACCAGGCCGAAGGGGCCGCGTCTGTCGTCTGCCGTTCCGACCGCACGGCCCGCCGTCGACTTGTCTGTGGTGCTTGGCGAGGCGATCAGGGCACGCGTGCTTGAGGACGGCGGCGCTGTCCCTGCGGTTCCGCCATGACCTCATCCGCGAGAGCATCTACACGGATCTACCGGCGAGCGTGCGCCAGGGGCTCCATCGCGAGGCAGGGCACCGGCTGGCCGCAAGCGGGAGCACCGTCCCTTCAGCTCGCGGAGCACCTGGCCCGGGGGGCCGACGGCGGCGACGCCGAGGCCATCGGTGGCTGACCACAGCGGCCCGCGAGGCGGCGCCGAGATCACCGAATGTCGCAGCGGATCTTCTCGGACGGGCGGCTAGGGCTGATGCCCAGGCAGATCCCGGCCGCGACCGCCTGCTCGCCGAACGGGCTAGCGGCCTGATGCTGTCGGGGCAGATCGCCGAGGCCGCAGCGGCCTGCCGCGCGCTGCTTGACCGGGGCCATGACCCGCCGTGGACGGTGCCGCAGGGATCTGCTTGGGGCACGCCCTGCTCGCGCAAGGAAATGTGCGTGACGCGCTCAGGGAGCTGGAGCGGGCGGGCGAGTCAAGCGGTCGTCACCGGCGCACCGCAAGCTGCCGCCCGGGCCTGGGCAAGCTACGCGCGCCTAGCGCTTGGAGACCTCGACGGCGCTTACGCTGCCGCCGCGGAAGCCTGCTCGGCGGCGGCATCGGCCGACGATCATCTGTCCACCAGCACCGCAATGGCCTCGCTGGCCGTGGTCTCGGAATTCCGCGGCCAGCTAGGGGAAGCGCTCCAGATCATCGACGAGGCGGTGCGCCTGGCTGACTGGAGCCCCGGCAGGCGGGGACACCACTATCCGCTGCACGGGATTTCGGGGATGGCTCGTCATGGAGCTCGACCGGCCCGAAGATGCCAGATCCGCGCTCAGCACCGGCATGCATATCAGCGAGGAGCTCGGTGTCCGCTGGCCGCTGCCCCTTTCACCGGGGTGACCTCGGACGCGCCGAGACGGCCGCGAGGCCCGCCGCCCTTGATATCGCTGGCCGCAGCCCCGGCTACCGCATGACGCTGGCCGCATGGCCACGCGCGCTCATCCTGGAGGCTGGCGGCGAGCATGCTCAGGCGCTTGCCACGATGGCCGATGCGTGGGACACGTGCGCCCGCCGTGGGCTCGTGCTCGAATACCCGGCCGTCGGAGCTGATCTTGTCCGGCTCGCGCTGGCCGCAGGTGATACGGGACGGGCCAGGAACGCCTCAGCTGCGGTCAGGGATCTGGCGTCACGCAACGACGTGCCCTGGATGACCGGAGCCGCGCTGCACTGCCGGGGCCTGATCGAGGATAGCGCCGAGACACTGCAAGCCGCCGCTGGCGCCTACGCACGAGGCTCGCGTCCGCTTCAGTTGGCGCTTGCCGTGACGCGGAAACCGGAACCTGCGGCCGACCGGGCACTCCGTGAGACGCGACCCGATCAGCCCTGGCGAACGTTCCAGCGCGGGTTTCGCTTGTTCACAACGAATACCCGGCGACCTCGGCGAACCACGACCGATCCGCTCTTCTGCTTCAGGGCCTTGAGTGAGTTCCTTACCTTCATCGCGTACCGTCCCATCAGCTTGGCATGCCAACTTCTCTTGCCGCACGGACACTCCCGCCACTGTCACCCGGGCATTGTCGGCCCCGCCACCGTGGGTCCCGCCACCGTGGGTCCCGCCACCGTGGGCCCCGCCACCGTGGGCCCCGCCACCGCAGGAGACGATAACCATTTTCATGTGCGCAAAATTCCAGCCCCGTGGCCTGTACCCTCGAGGCGACCGTGAGTGGCAGCTCGCTCGCTGATCTTTGCCGCTACCCCGGTGGCGATGGCGGCGCTGGCGTTGATGGCGATATCGGTGATGGCAGGGACGATGGTCCTGTCGGCGATATCGGTGACGGCAGTTGCGATGGCGATACCGAGGGTGCTGGCCCGGGCGAGGGAGACTGCGGTGGTGATGGTGCCAGCGAGGGTGAGAGCTGGAACGGCGTTGGCGGCAGCGGCGAGCTGTCCGGTGCGATCTGCTGCGGCGACATGCCGGGATGACCGCCGGCTGCGGCGACGGCGCCGGGATGACCGCCGGCCCTGTCGGCGGCGCCGACGGAACCGACCGGGTCCGGTAGACGACACGCGGCGGCGGGCGGCTGATGATGACCGACGGCTTCACCTGCAGCACCACCGAGTGCTGGTAGTAGTGGTGATATGCGCCGATACCGAGCACGGACACCGCAATGAACAGCCCGCCGACCAGCAGCCTGCCAGGGTGCGCCGCGAGCTCAGCCTGCGCAAACTGCCAGTAGCCGCTTTTCATAGCCCATGTCCCACGGCGCTCCCCCGGTGATCTTTTCCGGTCGCTCGTGCCGCGTTGGCGGCTTAAGTACCAGGGCTTAAGTACCAGGGCTTAAGTACAAGGGCTTAAGTACCAGTCAGCGTAGTTCGTGGGGCTTAGGGCGCGCGAGCGTGAAGCTGCAACGAAGGTTCCGCGCCGGAGATCGGCGTCTTGGTCGTGCGGGCAGACGCGACAGGGCCAGGTGGGGCATTCCCTGATCGGCGGCCGGGCGGGCACCCTGCCGCAGGACAGGTGGCCGAGGTGACGGGCGCCCGGGTGGCTGGGCGGGCACCCTGCCCCAGGACAAGTGGCCGAGGTGATGATTCGAACCGTGCGGCCGCGCCCTCTCACCGGCAGGCAGGACCTTCGACTGTGTCGGCAAGAACCTGCTGGCAGGATAGTTATGTTTACGTCATAAATAGTTGTTAGCCCCGTAACCCGGCAGAAGCCGAGATGAGAGGACTTGGCGACGGCGTGGCGGCCCGTATTACCCATGCGCCCGCACTCACCAGGTTGCTTGGCTCCTAAAGTGCTGGCCGTCCTAAAGCGCTGGCCGTCCTAAAGCGCCGGCCGTCCTAAAGCGCTGGCGGCTCGAATTTGACGGGCGTTATGCCGCGGCCGGCTCGTCGTTGCCAATGGCAACTCTACGATCGTGCGCCAACCGCTCGCGCGTGCGCCGTACCAGCCGGTATGACGAAACTCGCAGCCGAAGGCGCCAATCCAGCCGGCCACCCACCCGCATGCCCATCCACCGGCGCCAGCGGAGCGCCGCAGGCCGGGCGGCCTGCTGGCGGATCACCTGGA
The DNA here is from genome assembly GCA_035517695.1 of Streptosporangiaceae bacterium. Classification (GTDB taxonomy): domain Bacteria; phylum Actinomycetota; class Actinomycetes; order Streptosporangiales; family Streptosporangiaceae; genus DATFVJ01. Next base: position 20,457 of record DATIYI010000079.1, on the reverse strand, counting down.
ACGCCCGCTGCGGCAGCATGACGCAAACTGGCTCGCGGGAACGCCTGGTTTCAGTCGAGGTGTCAGGGCTATCGTGAGGTGTCATCGACTGGGACTGCTGGCTTCCGAACGGCGGCGGCCCGGCCTGAGCGGGGTCGGCCAGGCCGCCACGTCTCGCCGCGCACCGCGCGTTCGAGGCCGATCCACAGCGTGTTCAGCATCGCCGCGACGAGTTGCTCCCGTGGCACGTCTGGGTGCTCGTACCACCAGAGCGCGAGGCCCTGGAATGCGCTTCGTATGATCTCCCAGGTCATCTCGAGCACCTGCTCGCCCGCCGCGGTAGCTGCTGCGCCCGCGGTGTGCAGCTCGCGAGCGAGAAGCGGCGTGACCGCTTTGCGGCTTTGCTCGGCAACCTCACGATGAATCGCCTGCGCGGCGGGATCCCCCGTGGTGTCGCGGAAGAGCATGCGCCACGCATACGGGTGGCTTTGCACATAGCCGAACCACGCATCGAAGACCTTCGGGATCCGCTGCTCAGCCGGATCCTCACCGGTCAGCAGGTGCTCGCGCCACAACGCGCCGAGCTCGGCGAAGTGACGCTCGAGTAGCCGCCTGTGCAGGTCCTGCTTTGAGGCGAAGTGGTCGTAGACCACCGGCACGGAGACGCCAGAGCGGCGCGCGACTTCGTCCATCGAGGCACTGGCGTAGCCGCGCTCCGCGAACACCTCAGTGGCGGCCCGCTCGATTACCTCCCGGCGTTCGGCTGCGGTCAGCCGCTTGCGTGGCACCGGTTTCCCAGCCTCGCTTGACAACCTAACGCTCCCTAGGTTTCAATTTTGGACGTACCTAACGAATGCTAGGTTAGCGTTGATGGCGGATCAGGAGGGCAATTCGTCATGACTGATCGATTCGATGTAGTGATCGTCGGAGCACGCTGTGCGGGCGCTCCGCTCGCCGCACTGCTTGCCCGCGATGGCGTGCGGGTCGCGGTCGTCGAGCAGGCACGGTTTCCCAGCGACACGCTCTCTTCGCACTTGTTCGAGGCGGAGCTCTCGCGTTCCTGAACCGGCTCGGCGTGATCGAGCCGTTGCGAGCGACCGGCGCCCCGTTCGTCAACCGCGCCGATCTCAGGGTCGAGGACGTCCAGATCTCGGCCACATGGCCGCTGGCGCCCGGCGATGTGGGCGGCATCATGTCTGTTCGCCGTCAAGTGCTCGACCCGATCCTCGCCGACGCGGCAACCGAGGCCGGCGCCCAGGTCCGCACGGCCACGAAGGTGATCGCGCTCCGTGAGGAAAATGGCCGGGTCGCCGGCGTGCGCGTCCGGACCGACGCTGGTGAGCAGGAGTTGCACGCTCGCATGGTGGTCGGCGCGGACGGTCGCAACTCCGCCATCGCGCGGCTGCCCGGCATCCGCAAGTACAACGTGGTTCCCAGCCAGCGCGCGGTGTACTGGGGGTATTTCGACGGCGGCGAGATGGGCACGGCGAGATGGGCAGCGAGCCGACCTTCCTCACGCACCGCTGGGCGGACAGGTTCGTGCTCGCTATCCCCGCGGATGCCGGTCTTTACCAGGTGATCGTATGGCCGGAGATAGCGGAGCTCGAGCGAGCCGACCGCGACAATGAGGCAGTCTTCGCCGATCAGATCAAATGCTGTGAGCCGCTCGCGCGGGCGGTCGCCCGCGCGAGGGGGCAGGCAGGCTGTACGGCGCCACCAGCTGGGAGGGCTTCTTCCGCGAGCCCTCTGGCCCTGGCTGGGTGCTTGCCGGCGATGCGGGCCACTTCAAGGATCCCGCACCGGGCCGCGGGATCGGCGACGCGTTCCTGCAGGTCGATGCGCTCGCGCCGATGATCGTGGCCGGCCTGCGGGGCACAGACGCTGACCTTGACAAGGCGATGGTGCTCTGGGGGCGATGGCGCGACCGCGAGTTCGCCGAGCACTACTGGATCGCCAACGACTTCGGACGCTCGGGCGCGCTCCCCGCGGTCCTTACCGAGATCGTCCGGCGCCTGAACGACCAGGGCAACGCCGGCACGTTCCTCGACTTGCTCAACCACCGCATCAGGCCCTCGCAGCTCGTCACGCCCGCGCGACTGCTTGCAGCAACCGCGCGCCTGACACTACGAGAGAGCGGCAGGCGCGGCGCGATTCTGCGTGAGGTGGCGAGGCTCGCCGGTGCGGAGGCACACCGTCGCCGCCTCAACCACCGGCCGGTCATCGCTCAAGGTGGCGGCAGCGCGGTCGCGCCCCATTACGCTTCGCGGCCGGTCCACTGACATCGGGCCGCTGCGCTGGCGCGCTCATGCTGTCGGCGTTTGCGGGTGCTCATGTGGCCCCTAGGCGTCTAACGTGGTGGGGACTGCAGCTAGCATCCCGGTCCGGCCTGTGCGGCGCCGATCCGAGAGCGTCGAGACGAGTTTGACGGGTGCGTCCGGTTGCTTGCGCGACCCTGGAGGTGTCCATCAAATGACCGTCCTCGACCTGTTTCAGCTCCGCGGCAAGGTCGCCGTGGTCACCGGGGCCTCCTCCGGACTCGGTGTGGCCGCCGCGCAGGCGCTCGCCGAGGCGGGCGCCGACGTCGCAGTCGGTGCCCGCCGCGCCGACCGGCTAGCCGACACCGCCAAGCTTGTCGAAGCCGCCGGGCGGCGCGCACTCGCCGTTCAGACCGACGTGCGGCGCCCGGACGCTTGCAGGCACCTCATCGATCAAACCGTTGAGACGCTCGGCCGGGTCGACATCCTCCTGAACAACGCCGGCGTTGGCGCTGCGGTACCTGCTTCCCTGGAGACCCCCGAGCAGTTCCGGTCTGTTCTCAAGATCAACCTGGAAGGCTGCTATTGGATGGCGCAGGCCGCGGCCAGGGTCATGCCGACCGGCTCATCGATCATCAACGTGTCGAGTGTGCTTGGCATCGTGACCGCCGGATTGCCTCAGGCCGCCTACGCCGCATCAAAGGCCGGCTTGCTCGGCCTCACCCGCGACCTGGCGGCACAGTGGACCTCGCGCAAGGGGATTAGGGTCAACGCGGTGGCACCCGGCTTCTTCGCCACTGAAATGACCGAGGCGTACCCGCCTGGATATCTCGACCGCTTCGCTGGCGTGATCCCGGCTAAACGGCCGGGCAAGCCGACCGAACTCGCTGCCGTCATCGTCTTCCTGGCGTCGGACGCCTCGAGCTACGTCACTGGCGTCACGCTGCCCGTCGATGGAGGGCTTACCATCGCGTAACGGCTCCGAGTGTATTCAGCGCCATGCGGCTATGGTGGAGGACCGGACAGCGCCCGCCAGGCACGAGGAGCAGCAGCGAAAAGGGATGCGCATGGACGAGATCGAGTACTCGGTACGGGGATTTCTGACCGTCCGCAGAGATTCGTTGCGGGTAGCTCTGCGCGGGTCTCTGGCACTGCACTCGGAGACCGGCTCCGGCCTGTTCAGCGGGGACATGGTCCTGGACCCGTCCACCATCAACCGCACGGTCCTCGGTGCCCACCTGTTCACCGCCACCGTCCAGATCAGCGCCGCGTCCCCCGTCGTCGGCCGGATCGACCCCGACGGCCGGATGTTCGCGACCGCGACGGTGGACGCCGTCATCGCCGCCGCCCACGCCGACGGCCGAACCCTGATCAGCGGTGACTCGTGCCGCACCGTCACGCACGCCCTGGTGCCGCTGGAATCGCAGCCCGGCTTCGACTTGCACCAGGGCGGCCGCCTGGCCGGCAAGTACCACCGGCCGCCGTTCACCGGGTGTGGCCGGATCACCCCGCTTATCAACCTGCTGATCTCTGGCTCAGGCAACGCCGCCGTCATCGACCTCGTCCCGCTTACAACCTGACACGAGTAGCCGGGCAACGCTGCCCGGTTACTGCCGCCAAAGGGGGCCAGGGACGCCCTCGTGGTCCTAGATCAGTCGCCGCTCGGTTGCCCATCGGGTGAGCTGGTGGCGCGTCGAGAGCTGGAGCTTCCGTAGCACCGAAGAAACGTGGCTTTCAACCGTCTTGACGGAGATGTAGAGCTCTCTGGCGATCTCCTTGTAGGTGTAGCCGCGGGCGATCAGGCGGAGCACTTCACGCTCGCGGGGTGTCAGCTGGTCGAGTTCGGAATCGAAGGACGGCCGTGCCCGCTCTGTCACGTGCATGGCCGCAAAGGCGTCGAGGACGAATCCGGCCAGCCGGGACGAGAAAACCGCGTCGCCCTGCGCCACCCGGCGTATCGCATCCACGAGCTCGCCGCCGGAGATCGTCTTCGTCACGTAACCTCGCGCACCGGCCCGGATGACGGCAATCACGTCCTCGGGGGAATCCGAGGCCGACAAGGCGAGGAAGCGTACCTGCGGGTGGGTGGCGTTCATCGCCGTCACCACGGCCTGCCCACCCCCGCCGGGCAGGTGCACGTCGAGCAGCACCACGTCGGGAAGGCTCTCGGCGATCAGGGCGATCGCGGGCTCGACATCGTCGGCCTCACCCACGACCTCCACCAGGTCGCCAAGCTCGGCTCGAACTCCGGAGCGAAACAGGCCATGATCGTCAACAATGAAAACCCTCGGCCGCGGCCCGCCGGGGGCGTACGGACCTGGCGTGTTCATGCCCGCTCCCCGCGGCTTGGCTGGCGGGCACCGGCGGCGCGTGGCATCGTCAAGGACACCTCGGTGCCTTCACCTGGGGTACTGCGAACGATCACAGAGCCTCCGCGGCGGGCCATCCTGGCATGGATGGACTCGGTCAGCCCCTTGCGGTCATCCGGCACCCCGTCGGGGTCGAAGCCACGCCCGCGATCCCGTACGAACACCGACACCGACGTCGGCTCGACTTCGGCGAAGACGGACACGACATCGACGCCCGACCACTTCGCGGCGTTGACCGTCGCCTCGCGCGCGGCCCCAAGCAGCGCGCTGAGGTCATCGTCAAGCTCGCAGTCTCCGACGATGACAGCCTCGACAGCGACCAAGTGCTGCGCCTCCACCTCGCGCTCGATGAGCCGGACCCCGGCCGCGAGGGTGGTGCCATCGCCGTCAACGGAGCCAGGCGCGCGGCCGTCGAACAGCCAGCAGCGCAGTTCGCGTTCTTGGGCTCGAGCCAACTGGATCACCTGCTGCGGCTCGTCGGCGCGACGTTGGATCAGGGCGAGTGTTTGCAGGACCGAGTCATGCACCCGCGCGGCCATGTCGGCCCGCTCTTCGGCCCGGGCACGTGCCTGGCGCTCGACGACGAGGTCGCGCGCGATACGAAGCCACCAGGGGCCCAGCACCACCACGATCGCGGCAATCACGAGCACCGCGCCTTCCAGCGGACGTAGCGACGCGTGGCCGTTGTGCCCGAACAGCACGATAGCCAGGCCGCCAATCAACAGCAGGGCCCCGAGCGACACCCGCAACAAGGTCCGGAACCGGCTCTTGTTTCCGCTCCATCCCACGAGCGGCTCGGCGAGCCGCCGCAACGTCGCCTGCTCGTCCGACGCAGCGTTTCTCGAGATCAGCACGAGGCCTGCCGCGCTTATCACAAGCGACCATGCCAGGTCGCCAAGCCAGCCGGCGCCGAGCACCGACGCGATAAGGAGCAGCACAACGAGCAGCGACCCGAGACCGGCCGCTACAGCGATACCCCGCCGATCGGTAAGAGCCCTGACGGCGATATTGCTGCTCTCGCCGGCCGACGGCACCAGCAGCCAGGCGACAACGTACACCGCCACGCCAAAGCCACTCGCCAGCCCGGCCACGATAAACGCGACCCGCACGACAGTGACGTCGAGGCCTGTCCGCGCCGATAGCCCCGCTGCCACGCCGGCGACCAGGCGGTCCTCCCGGCCGCGCCGCAATGGCCCGCTGCCCTTGGGCCGTCGGATCCACCGGCCGGGACCACGCCCGAATTGCCTGCCGCGCAGGGGTTCCTGCTTCGGCGCTTCGCGGTTGTCCTGCGAAGGCGCCTGCCACGGATGCCAAGGATCGGCCTGACGCGGGTCAGCGCCTCTGGGCGGCGCAGTACCGGCTGGTTCGTCCACATGTCAATCATCGCGCCAGAGCGCTCATCCGGCTATCCGGGGCGAACCCTGATCCTGGCCGCGCGGGATCAGGGTGCAGTCGGGGGTCTTCCCGATTGGCTGGGCCGGTCGGGCGCAGCACGCTGGAGGCATGAACACAACCGAAATGAATCCAGACACTGCAGCCCAAGACACCACCAGCAATGCCACGAGCACCCAAACCGCGCCGCAGCCGCTGTGCCGGCCCGTCCAGGACCGGATGCTGGCGGGCGTCGCCGCCGGTATCGCGCGATACCTCGGCGTGGACGTGACAGTAGTGCGGATCGTCCTCGCGGTGCTCGCGGTCGTAGGAGGCGCAGGCGTGCCTGTCTACCTCGCCGGCTGGCTGCTAATCCCCGAGGAGGGGTCAGAGCAGTCCCTCGCCAGCGAATTCATCCAGTCTCTGCAGGCCCATCGCGCTGACCGAGGAGGTCGCATCTAAATGTCAGCCTCGTCCAGTCCGCACGTGAGGCGCGGAAACCCGTATCGCCGGGGCACCAGCTACGGTGATCCCGACCTGAGGGTCTCCGACGCCGAACGCGCCGAGGTTGCCGACCGCCTGGCCAAGCATTATGGGGACGGGCGGCTGGATCAAGCCGAGTTCGACCACCGCCTCGATCAGGCGATGGGCGCGAAGACCCAGTCCGACCTGGCCGGGTTGTTCGCCGACCTGCCAGGCACAGATACACCCGCCGACCTGCCAGGCGCAGGTAAGCGCACCGACCCGCCAGGCGCCGATGCTGCAAAAGGGGCGGCGCGGCAGCGGAACCAGCGCCCCCATCGGCACCACCGGATCCTCGTCCTCGTCGTTGCCATCGTGGTCGCCGCCGCGGTGGGGCACGCTCTGATGCACTCATTCGTCCCATGGCTGTTGATCGGGCTCCTCGCGTTCTTCTGGCTGCGCTACGAGACGTAGCAGCACCGCCCATAGCGGGCGGTCATGGCGGCGGTCGTAGCGCAGCCGGCACCGCTGGGGGACCCGGGACTCGCGCGGGTCCCATGCCGCGCCGCCGACGGCGTCCCCGGTCACGCGCGTCAACGTTGCCGAGCGATGCCGGGCCCGACACCCGAAGGCCAGCCATCGTGATCGTGACTGCCGCGCTTCGATGCATACGCCGCGGCTCAGGTGGCAGATAAGGGACACTCAGCGTCAGGCGTGGACGGGATCATGGCGGGATCATGGCAGGGACGGGATCATGGCAGGGACGGGATCATGGCAGGACAGTACCGCCGCAAGCACGCACTGCGTGACGCCGGCGCGGTCGAAGTTATCCCGACAGCGCCGCGCTGCTCGACGATCTGGACGCCAGCGCTATCGGCCGCCTGAGCAGCGAGCAGCGCGCCGACACCGAGTCGCGCGTATCCCGTGGATCTTTGGCGGACGCGAAGTGCCGCCCGCGACCCAGACGACGACCGGGGCCGTGCACGGCACCGTCGTCCTCGCCGATAGCCGCATACGTGCTCCTCGAGAACAAGCAGGCCGTGCCGATCGCCTGCCCGGATCGCCGCCCGCATCCACCAAGATCCACGGGACGCCCCAAGGCGCACAGCGTGCTATAGCTGAAGGTCGCTGACCACAGCGAAATGGTCCGATGGCCATACATCGCCGACGGGGGCGTTGCCCGCCAGCCTCGCCGACTGGACCCGGCCTCTGCCTTGGCGGGGGAGGCCAACCAGGATGTAGTCGATTCTCGAGTCGGGGATGGAGCTGCGTACCTGGTAACCGTTGCGGCGGTCCCAGGTGAAGCCCGGGTCGGCCGGGTCGGCGTAGCGCCAGGCGTCGATGAGCACCAGCCCTGGCACCGCGGGGTCGGTGAGCAGCCCGCCGAGCAGCCGCAGTTCGTCGGAGTCTGGCTCTGCGTTGAGGTCGCCGGTAAGGACGGGCGGGTAGTCGCAGTCCGCGGCGTGCCCTGCGATGAATTCGGCGAGCAGGCGCACCTGTGCAACGCGCACCTGCGAGGCGCCGGGCTGATAGGTCAGATGGGTCGTGAACATCGGCAGCGCGCCACCTGGCGTGCCGATGCGGGCATGCAGAGCGACCCGGCCCTCCCGAGGGTCACTGGCGGGCAGCCGTGCCTCGGCGCGCGCGGTGATTGGCCACCGGCTGAGGATCGCGTTGCCGATGAGCACATCGTCGTCCTTCGCTCGGTTGGCCGCCGCCCAGCACCAGTGCATGCCCAGCCGCGCCGCGAGGTCTGCGGCCAGGTTCTCCCCGCCTGCGCCCCACACTTCCTGCAACCCGCACAAATCGGGTCTGACTTCAGCCAATGTCGCGGCGATAGCGTCGAATCGCCGCTGCCAGGGTCCGTAGCGCCACCACAGGTTCCAGGTGAGGATACGCATCGCCGTCGCCCTTCCTGGCAGTAGTCAGCGGGCCTGTTTATGCAGCCCGCCCGCGACCTTCTCCGCGATCAGCCCGAAGGAACGGATCCGGTCCTCGATGTCATACACCAACGTCATCAGCATCAGCTCATCTGCTCGGGAGCAATCAAGCAGCCCGGCCAGTTGCCGGCACACCGTTTCCACGGAACCGACGGCCTGGCCGGCAAAGCGCTGCCGGGCGAACTCCCGCTCGAACGGCGAATACGGATAGGCGGCCGCCTCCGCTGGGCTGGCCAACGGCTGCGCCGCTCCCGCACGCAACTGCAGGAAGGACAGCGCGGCCGGGCCGGACAGCCATTGCGCGTGTTCGTCGGTATCGGCGCAGACCGCACTCACGGCCACCATGGCGTACGGGCGTTGCTGCCATCGCGAAGGCCGGAACTGCTGCCGGTATAAGGCCAGCGCGGGCACCGTGTTGGCGGCGCTGAAATGGTGCGCGAACGAGAACGGCAACCCCAGCAGGCCAGCCAGCTGCGCGCTGAACCCGCTGGAGCCGAGCAGCCACATCGCCGGCATGTCACCGCTGCCGGGCATCGCGATGATCGGTGCCCTGGAATCTTCACCTGTGAAGAACCCGATCAGGTCATCAAGCTCTTGCGGGAATGCCTCGGCGGACAAGCCTTCCATCTTGCGGCGCAGCGCCAGCGCGGTGAGCTGATCGGTACCCGGGGCCCGGCCGATCCCCAGATCGATCCGGCCCGGATGCAATGCCTCCAGGGTCCCGAACTGCTCCGCCACCACCAGGGGTGCGTGGTTGGGCAGCATCACCCCACCGGAACCAACGCGGATAGTGGCGGTCGCCCCGGCCAGGTGCGCAATCAGCACGGCCGGCGCCGAACTGGCGATGGCGGGCATGTTGTGGTGCTCGGCCACCCAGAAGCGTCGGTAGCCAAGTTCCTCGGTGCGCACGGCCAGTTCGGTGGTCTGCCGGAGGGCCTGGCCCGCATTCGTGCCGGCGGCCACCGGTGACAGGTCCAGCACGGACAACGGCACGTCGATCACATACGTGCGCAACTCGCAGCTATCCCGGTTTCTTCCGCAGCCTGGCGGCGAGGGCGCCCGTTGACATGTGACCCTTCGGCCGGCCACTGCGTGGCCATGCCTGAGTCCTCAGCGACCTCAAGACACTGCTCGAGACGGGTGAGTCGTTCGCGAACTGAGCCCGCTCAGCGGTGACTTTTCTGAGAGCCGGCTGTGACACGTCCCTGACCAGGCTCGCATCGTTGCTACCGTCCTTTTCATGAGGCTGCCCGGTGCAAGGGACGGTAGGCAGCGACTGTGGGGGCGGACCGTGGCCGTGATGGTGGCCGCGCTTGTGGCGGTCGCCGCCGCGGCTGTGATCGCTGCCGCCCTCGGCAGACCGCCGCCTGTCGGCGTCCGCAACCTGCGCATCGCTGTCGCCGACGGGCCCCGCGGCGACCAGCACGTGGTGCTCGACGCCAGCTTCTTCAGTCCGGCCGGTACTGCACGGGTCCCCGCGATTCTTCTCGCTCATGGCTTCGGTGCGACCAAGAACGCCGTCCGTGCTCAGGCTGTGACGCTGGCACAGGCCGGTTTCGCGGTGCTCACCTGGTCCGCGCGTGGGTTCGGCGCTTCCACCGGGCAAACGGCGCTCGACTCACCGGACTACGAGGTCAAGGACGTGCAGCAGCTCGTCACCTGGCTGGCCCGCCAGCCGCGGGTCCTGCTTGACCGGCCGGGCGATCCCAGGGTCGGGATCGCTGGCTCCTCCTACGGCGGCGGGCTTGCGTTGCTCGCCGCCGCCTACGACCACCGGATCGATGCGATCGTCCCGCAAATGACGTGGAACAACCTGGCGACCGCGCTGTTCCCCAATGCCGCTGGCGGCGGCCCGATGGGCGGTGTCTTCAAGAAGCAGTGGGCTGGCCTACTCTTCACCCAGGGCGCCGTGGGGTTCGGCGCGGCCGGCCAGGCACCCCAGACGGGCCAGACCGGCCAGACGAGCCAAAGCAGCCAGACGCGCCAGAGCGGCCAGGGTGGGCAAGGGGGCCAGACAGGACAGCCAGCCCCTGGCAGCAGGGCGGCCGCCGCGCCTTCGCCACAGTGCGGCAGGTTCATTCCGCAGATCTGCGCGGTTTACCAGCGGGCTGCCACGCTTGGCCGACCGACGGCCCGAGCGGTCACGCTGCTGCTGCGGTCAAGCCCGGCGAGTGTCGCCAGCCGGATCGACGTTCCAACTCTCCTGATCCAAGGCGAGAACGACTCCTTGTTCGGACTGGACCAGGCGGATGCCAACTTCGAAGCGATCAGGCGAAACGGCGCCCCGGTGGACATGGTCTGGTTCAACGGCGGCCACGACGGCGGTAATCAGGAAACCGTCAGGGTGAACGGGCTGACCACGCAGTGGTTCGACCGGTGGCTGAAACCGGCCCACTCGGCGCCCGCCGGCGGCGGCACCGGCCAGCCCACGTTCGCGGTCAGCCGGGTACTCGGATTCGATCCCTCGAGTGACACCGAGCTCCTTGGCGTGGCCACCGCGCCCGGGTATCCCGGCCTCGGCGGCACCCGGCAGGAGACGGTTACGCTGACCGGCCAGGCGCAGAACATCGTTAATCCGCCAGGCGGGGCACCGCCGTCGATATCTGTCTTCCCCGGGCTGGGCTCCGCCGGGTCAAGGTCATCGGCGGGCTCAGCGATGGATGGCCTTTCCTTCGACATCCCCGGCCAGAACGCGGCCTTCATCTCGGCCCCGTTGCGGGCGCCGCTGCACGTGACCGGTGCGCCCACCGTCCGCATCCGGGTCGGCGGCGCCCCCGACATCACGCTTTTCGCCAAGGTCTACGACGTCGACCAGGCGGGCAACGCGACACTGCCGTTCCAGCTCGCGGCGCCGCTGCGGGTCACCGGGGCGACAGCTGGGCGGGTGGTGTCGATCAAGCTCCCGGCCATGGACTACGGGTTCGCCGCAGGGCACCGGCTCCGCCTTGTGCTTGCCAGCACCGATTTCGCCTACGCCACCCCTGCGGCGGCAGCGACCTACTGGGTTGCCCTCGCCGGGCCTGGCCTGTCCGTGCCCACCGACCCGGCCCTGATAATCCGCAGCGGCGGGCTGCCGTGGTGGGTATGGGCCGCCCCGGCGGCGGCACTGCTTGCGGCCGGCCTCATCCTCATCGCCCGCCGCCGGGCGCGGGAGACGACCTCGCCCGGCCTGGTCGGCGTTCCGCTGGAAATCACCGGCCTGACCAAGCGCTTCCACGACGGCCAGCTCGCCGTCGACGACCTGTCGCTGCGTGTGGAAGACGGCCAGATCCTGGGGCTGCTGGGGCCGAACGGCGCGGGCAAGACCACCACGCTGCGGATGCTGATGGGCCTGATCCACCCGGACGCGGGCACCATCACGATCTTCGGCCGCCGGGTTCACCCCGGCGCTCCGGCCCTGTCCAGGCTCGGCTCATTCGTAGAGGGGCCCGGTTTCCTGCCGCATCTGTCCGGCCGGGCCAATCTGGACTTGTACTGGCGGGCGACCGGGCGGCCGGCCGCCGACTCGCACATGGCCGACGTCCTCGAGGTCGCGGGCCTTGGCACGGCCATCGACCGGCGTGTCCGCGCCTACTCACGCGGTATGCGACAACGTCTCGCGATCGCCCAGGCCATGCTCGGCCTGCCGGACCTGCTGGTACTCGACGAGCCGATGAACGGGCTCGACCCGCCGCAGATCAGGGAGATGCGCCAGGTGCTGCTGCGTTACGCCGCGGCCGGCCGTACGGTGATCCTATCCAGCCACATGCTCGCGGAAGTCGAGCAGACGTGCACGCACGTGGTCGTCATGAACCTGGGGCGGCGTCTCGCCGCCGGCCCGGTAGGCGAGATCATCGGGGCGGGCGCGGCGCTCGTGGTGGGCACCGCAGAGACCGACCGTGCGGTGGCCGTACTCAGTGAACTCGGCGGAATCGAGTGCGCGGAGCCGCACCCGGACGGGGTGCTCGTGCACCCCGACGGCGTGCCCGCCGCGGCGATCGTCGCAGCGCTCGTCGGCGCCGGGATACCTGTGGAGCGGGTCACCGCCAACCGCCGCCTGGAAGACGCCTTTCTCGCACTGATCGCCGAACCCGCGGTGGGCGAGGTTCAAGTAGCCGCAGCGGAGGGACGTTGATGGCCGCCGACGCACCGAACCCAAGCACCGTGAGCTCGAGCACAGTGGATTCGAGCACAGTGGATTCGAGCACAGTGGATTCGAGGATCTGGAGCTCCGGGGCACGGGGGTACAGCCCGCACCGCACGCTGCCGCTGTCCGTCGAGGCGATCCGCCAGCTCCGGCGGTGGCGGACGATCGTGGCATTCATCATCTTGCTGGTGTTGCCGTGGATCCTGGTCGGCGCGTTCGAGCTCGGCGGCCCTCCGCAACCAGGCAGCGGCGCACCAGGCCTGGTGGATCTCGCCACCGGGGGCGGGCTCAACTTCGCCGCGTTCAGCTTCTTCGCATCCGCAGGCTTCCTGCTGGTGGTCGCGGTGGCGCTGTTTTGCGGAGACACGGTCGCGAGCGAGGCAAGCTGGTCGTCGCTGCGTTACCTGCTCGCGGCGCCGGTCCCCCGCGCCAGGCTGCTGCGCCAGAAGCTCGCCGTCGCGCTCGCTTACGCCAGCATCGCGGTGACCAGCTTCCCGCTGATGGCGCTGCTCGCAGGGACACTGGCGTTCGGCTGGCATCCGCTCAGGCTGCCCGGCTCCGGGGTGGAGCTGCCGACGGGGACCGCGCTGTCCCGGATGGCTATTGTCCTCGCGTACGTACTCATCACCGAACTGGTGGTGGCGGGGCTGGCCTTCCTGCTGTCGGTCTGTACCGACTCGCCTCTCGGCGCGGTCGGCGGCGCGGTCGGGCTTGTAATCGTCAGCAACATCCTCGACGCGGTGACGGCCCTCGGGTCCTGGCGGGAGATCTTGCCGACCCACTGGCAGTTCGCCTGGCTCGACGCGCTGCAGCCGCAGATCTCGTGGGGCGCGATGATCGAGGGCGCATCCGTATCGGTGTCCTACGCCCTGGTCCTTTTCGCGCTGGCGTTCCGCAGGTTCCGTGTGAAGGACATCGTGTCCTGAGCCGGCCGCGCCACGGCGCGGAGGCGACGATCGCTGCGCGGCCCGGGCTGTGATGGGTGATGGTCAAGGAACCCTGACGGCTGCCGCGGATGCGGCATCGATCGCTGCGGGGGGATCCCGGGGGGTCGGCCCCCCGGGGCAGCACAGATCCCTAACGGCTGTCGCGGACGTCGCATCCACTGCTGCCTAAGCCTGAAACGCCATTTTCATCAACAATCCACGGCAATTCTCTCTCCAGCCGCTTACGCGTCGTGTCGCGCCCGCGTAAGCCGTTAAGACTCTATTGCCCGGGGTGATAACCCCCGGAATCCCCCACAGCCTGTAGCGGCCCCGCTCACTGCTGGATGAGAATCTGAGAATCCGCCGATTCACGTATCAGGATGTAATGGCTCCGCGCGGACTCTCAGGTCGCTGCGGGTAACCAGGACCAGAAGCCGAGGCGTGCATGAGGATGTCCGTATTGACCGTTGTGGCCGCGCCGTGGATGGCCTGAAACGCGCTCGGGTGAATAGTCACCCTTCGGTCAGCCGACCGGCTAGCAGCTGCGCGAGATGAGCTGCGCTGCGGCCGGTCAGGTCGGTCAGCTGAGTGCGGCACGAAAAACCGTCGGCGAGCAGCACGGCGCCCGGGCCCGCCGACCGGACCGCGGGCAGCAGGGCGGTCTGCGCCACGGCCACCGACACGTCGTAGTGCCCCCGCTCGACGCCGAAGTTTCCCGCCAGCCCGCAGCAGCTGCCGACCCGGGCCAGCTCAGCCCCCGCCCGGCGGAGCAGCGCCGCATCGGCATCCCAGCTCATCACCGCGGAGTGATGACAGTGCGGCTGGGCCACGACCTTCACGCCGCGCAGGTCGGGCGGCTCCCATGCGGGAGCCGTGGCCAGGATCTCGCTCAGCGTCCGTACCGCGCCCGCCAGCGCCTTCGCGCCCGGAGTGCCGAGCAGGTCCACGCTGTCCGAGCGCAGCGTTGCCGTGCAAGATGGCTCCATACCGACGATGGGAACGCCTGCCGCCACGGCAGGGCCAAGTTCGCCGACGGTGCGTCGCAGAATCCGCCGGGCGGCGCCGAGCTGGCCGGTGCTGATCCAGGTAATCGCGCAGCAGGTGGGATGACGGGGTATGGCGACACTGAACCCGGCATCTTCGAGCACCCTGACCATGGCAATGCCGACCTCGGGGCAGAAGTAGTTGGTGAACGTGTCCACGAGCAGCAGCACCGGCGTGGCGCCGGCGGCACGGCGGCTCGCATGCCTGCGGTACCAGGCGCGGAACGACTCCCGCGCAAAGGACGGCAGCATCCGGCGTGAGTCAATGCCAGCGGCGAATCGGGCGGCGCGGCCGAATGCGGGCGTCGCGAGCGCGGCATTCGCCAGGCTCGGCGCGATCGAGGCCAGCCGCGCCCAGCGCGGCAACTGCCCGAGCGCATAGTGCGTGCGGGGGCGCAGCCGCCGCCGGTACGCCTGGTACAGGATCTCCGCCTTGTAGGCGGCCATGTCAACCCCGGCCGGGCACTCCGACGAGCATGCCTTGCACGACAGGCACAGGTCCAAAACGGCGCTGACCTCTGGGGCCCGCCATCCTCCTGTGACGAGCGTGCCGTTGACCATTTCCTGCAGCACGCGGGCGCGGCCGCGGGTGGAATCCTGCTCGTTCCTCGTGGCCAGGTGCGACGGGCACATGACCCCGCCCGCCCCTGTTGTGTCCGCCACGCACTTTCCGACGCCAGAGCAGCGGTGCACGGCGGCGCCGAAGTCGCCGCCGTCATGCCGGTAGGCGAGGGCCAGCGATTCGCGGACTGGCCTGGACGCGCTGACCCGCACGTCGGCGTCGACCGGCCTCGGGCGCACAATAACACCGGGATTCAGCAGGTTGCCCCGGTCGAAACAGTCCTTCACCTGGCGGAACAGGTCAATCGCCGCGGGCGAGTACATGACGGGGAGCAGTTCGCTTCTGGTACGGCCATCGCCGTGTTCGCCTGACAGCGATCCGCCGAAGCGTGCGACCAGCCTGGCCGCGTCGAACAGGAAGCTGCGCAATGCCGCGCGGCCGTCCCGCTGTTGCAGTGGGAAGTCCAGGCGCAGGTGGAGGCATCCGTCACCGAAATGGCCGTAGGGGATGCCGGTGAGCCCGTGCTCGCTCAGCAGCGCGTCGAGTTCCCTCAGGTAGGGACCGAGCGAGTGCGGCGGAACGGCCGAATCTTCCCAGCCGGGGTATGCGGGCTGACCCATAACGCCGCGCCCGGCGAGACCTGCGCCGTCTTCGCGGATCCGCCACAGCGCCGCGGCGTGCTCCGGGTCGGATACCACCGTGCCTGCGAGGGCCGCGCCAGCCGACACCACCTGATGTGCCAGGCTGACGGCCGCCGTCTCGGTGCTGGCGGTCACCTCGACGAAAAGCCACCCCGCGCCGCGCGGCAGGGCGGGGACAGCGGCTTCGCCCCTGCGGGCGCGGACCACGTCCACGATGCGTGAGTCAAGACCCTCACAGGCGGCCGGCTGGTGACGCAGGATCTCAGGCGCGGCGTCGGCCGCAGTCGCCATGTCAGGGTAGCCGAGAACGGCGAGCACCCGGTGTGCGGGTTCGCTGACGAGGCGCAGCTTGGCGCCGGTGACAATGGCGAGCGTCCCCTCGCTGCCGACTAGGGCGCGGCGGACGTCGAACCCTCGTTCCGGCAGGAGGTGCTCAAGCCCGTATCCGGAGGCCTGACGGTCGAAGCGGCCAAACTCGGTCCTGATCGTGGCGAGCCCGCCTGCGACGACGCCGCGCAGTCCGGTGAGCTGGCGGCCGTCGTCCTGGCCACCCGTGGCTGCGTCGGGCCCAGCGAGCCTGAGCCGTCGGCCCGCAGCGGTCAGCACGTCAAGCACGAGGACGTTGTCAGACGTCCGGCCGTACCGCAAAGACCGGGAGCCGCAGGCGTTGTTGCCGATCATCCCGCCGATCGTGCAGCGGTTATGCGTCGAAGGATCGGGCCCGAACCTCAGGCCGAACGGGGCCACGGCGCGCTGCAGCCGCGCCTGCACAACGCCCGGCTGCACGGTCGCCGTGCCATCTCGCGGGTCGACGTCGAGCACCTGGTTCATGTGCTTGCTGAAGTCAAGGACGACGCCGGTACCCACCGCGTTACCGGCGACCGACGTCCCCGCGCCGCGGCAGGTGACCGGGAGGCCGAGGGTCCGGCATACCTCGAGCGCCGCGGTCACCTCGTCGGCGGCACGCGGATGTGCCACCACCGCGGGGACCACGCGGTACAGCGACGCGTCCGAGGAGTACAGGGCGCGCTGCAGGACGCTATCGCTCAGGTCTGTCAGGTCGGCCTTCCTGAGGGCGGCGGCTACCTCTGGCGCCGCGGCTGCGTCAGATGCCGCCGCTACATTTGGTCCGGACACGCCGGCTCGTGGTGGCTCGCGGGCGCGGGCCTGGGGTGGTCCGCTCCGGGCGGCGCTGGCGGGATCGCGTCGCCGGCACGCAGCGGCGCCGACTCGAAGCGCCCCTCATGCGCGAGAACGGGACGCCGGTCGCCCGCGAGCTCGAGGTGCCGGTCCTCCAGCGCTTTGCGACGCTCGGCGGTGCGCCGCAACTGCGTCACGTACTCCGGATTTGCCTCATGCGTCCCGCGCCAGGTCTGCGGCATCGCCTCGGGCGGTGGCGGCAACGATGCCGCTGCCCGGCCGCCGATCCCGAACACCGCGGGAACCTTCGCCGTCGCTGCCCCGCAGTCGGGGCAGGCGGGCAGCGGAGCGCGGAACGACTGGATCACTTCGAAGCCATGACCCTGGCCGCATCGGAGCTGGTAGATGGGCACTGGCTACCAGAGCTCCAGCGACCGGGAGAAGATCCCGGCGAGGTCGTCCTCGGTGGCCACCTTGGGCGCGGTGGCCAGCAGCCGTTGCTGCTTCAAGGTTCCCTGCACAAGTTCGGGGATGTCACCAGCGGTGTAACCGACCGCGGCGATTCCATTTGGTATCTCGATGTCTCTCATCAGTGCGATGAGGACGGCCGGGAGGGTCTGCGCGGCCTCAGCCGACCGGCCGGTGCCTGGCGCCAGGAGATCCGCGGCACGCAGGTGGCGCTCGGGGGACGCGTCGAAGGTGTATCTGAACGCCTCGGGCGCGGTGAGCGCTACCGACATGCCGTGCGGGACCATCGGCTCGTGGGCCGGGTAGTCCTTGGGATGGAAGTCGCGGACGCGGCCGGCGATCGGGTAGGCGTTGGCGTGCGGGATGTGCACGCCCGCATTGCCGAACCCCATGCCGGCGAAGGTCGCGGCGATCGCCATGTCGGCTCGCGCCGCACCGTTGTCGCCCTCCCGGACCGCGTTACGGAAGGAGGAGGCGAGCAGGCGCATCGCGCGCTCCGACCACATGTCAGAGATCGGGTTGGAACCGCAGTAGGGCACCCGCTGCTCGGCCCGCTTGTGTTCGTAGGTCGTGTACCAGCGGGCGGTGTAGCTCTCAAGCGCGTGACACAGGATGTCCATGCCCGCGGAGGCGGTTACCCCGGCAGGCTGGGTGAAGGTCAGCAGCGGGTCGATCACCGCCAGGGTGGGCCGCAACCTGGCGTGGCTGATGCCGGTCTTCACCTTGAGCGCCAGCACATCGAGCACGCAGATGGTGGTGGACTCCGCTCCCGTGCCCGTGGTGGTCGGCACCGCGATCAGTGGCTTGAGCGGGTTGACGGGTGCCGTGCCCTTGCCGACAGGCACGTTGATGTAGTCCATCAGCTCGCCCGGGTTGGTCAGCAGCAGGTTGATCGCCTTGGCGGTGTCGATGCTCGACCCGCCGCCGACTGCGACGAACGCGTCCCACGGGCCCGTTTCGCGGGCGTGGGCGATGGCGGATTCGAGACTCGCGTCGGTAGGTTCCACGTGAACGCCGCCGAACACGCGGGCCTCGATACCGAACTGCGCCATCTGGTCGGCCACCCGCTGCGGGGCGCCGGTCGCCGCCACACCCGTGTCGGTGACCACGAGCGCGCGGGTGACGCCGTACTGGCTTAGGTCGTACCCGATCTCCTCGGACGAGCCCGGGCCGAACTTCAGCTGCGGCGCCCCGTAGGTAAAGATCGCCTCGGGATTGGCGGGCAGGGTGACGTCCACTTCTGCCTCCTCAGGCGTAGTAGCCGTCCGGCGCCCTGCGCAGCGACCTCAGCTGGTCCGCGTCATGCCCGAACACCACCGTCGCGTCCGACTTCGCCGCGAGGTCGCGGATCTTTTCTACCGATGCGTACCAGGCGGACAGGTCGTTGACGATCGCCGCCGGAGTTGCGGGCGGGCCGTAGGAGTCGCCCATATAGACGGCGTCCGAGGTGAAGATCATCGTGCCGGTCTCGGGGAGGTCCACCTTCATCGACATGGTCCCCGGGGTGTGGCCGGGCGCCTCGATGAACGTGACGCCGGGCAGGAACTCCGCGTCGCCGGAGACCGTCTCGAACTCCAGACCCTCGTAGTCGGCCTTCAGGTGGGCGCCGTTGAACTCGCCCGGGTAGCCGAATGCCCAGTCCCTCTCCTTGTCGTTGCAGACTAGCCGCGGGCCCGCCCCGGCGAAGGTGCGCACGTTGCCCGCGTGGTCGAAGTGCAGGTGGGAGAGGACGACGTAGTCAAGCTGGCTAGCGGTGATGCCGAGCTGCACGAGCCGTGCGTCGAGGTATTCTTCCTCCTTGACCTGGTCGTATGGGAAGAACTCCTGCAGACCTGTCGGCACCCAGCGGCTCTCCCAGTCACGCGGGCAGCTGGTGTCCCACAGCAGCGTCCCTTCCGGCGTCTCGACGACCACCGCATGCGTGGTACACGGGTACCACTCGACCGGCTTGTCCTTGTCGGCACGGGTCCGGATGCTCCGGCCCGGTTTCAGCAGCAGCCAGGTAAGGTCGCAGCTCATCGCACCGCAGTCGAGCACGTGCAGCTTCGTTGCTTTCGCCATGGGACCTCCCCGAGCCGGATTTTGTTAAGCAACGTCGCATGTGGCATGTTACACGAAGGGGACACCTTTCGCCGGTATGGTGTCAGCATGCCCGGCCAGCCGATGACGCCCGCGTTTGAGCCGCTGGCGGCCCCCGCAGCCTCACTGACCGACCAGGCGGTCGCGGCGATCCGGCAGGCCGTGCACGACGGGACACTGCAGCCGGGGAGGCTGTACTCGGCCTACCAGATTGCGAGCTACCTCGGCGTGTCGCGGAGCCCCGTACGCGAGGCCCTGATGCGCCTCAAGGAAGCCGGACTGGTGGCATTCGAGCGCAACCGCGGGTTCCGTATCGTCCTCCCTGGGCCGCAGGAGATCGCGGAGCTATTCCAGCTACGCCTGCTGCTTGAGGTGCCTGCCGCACGGCGCGCCGCCCTGCAGGCGTCGGCAGGCCTGGCGGTGGAACTCGGCGCCGAGCTCACGCAGATGCGCACAGCCGCGCGCGGCCACGACGAGACGGTCTTCATGCGGCACGACCAGCGTCTGCACCACCTGATCCTGGCCGCGGCAGGTAACAGCCGGATAGCCGGCCTGGTGGACAACCTCAGGGATGTCACCCGCCTGCTTGGTGCTTCCACCGTGGGCCGGTCGCGCGACCTCGATGCCATCGCCAACGAGCATGTGCCGATTCTCGACACCATCGCCGCAGGCGACGTCAACGCCGCAGGCGAGGCGATGGCGCACCATGTCTCTCATACCGGGCACCTGCTCGTCGCGCAGGCGGTCGCCGAGGCCAGCGGGCCGGTCAGCGCCGACGAGCTATGGGAAAGTACGGTGCCCGTCTAGTGGTTTCGTCATCGCCCAGGCGGAATTCTCCCTCACCCAGATGCCCGGCAGGCCGGTCTCCGGGCGGATCTTCTTCGACCAGGTCATCCGCGACAACCTCGATATCGGCCGCCCCGACAGGTCAGCCTCGTCTTCGACCGCCACCTGATCCGCACCGGACGGCGGCCCACCCCCGGCCGGTTCCGGACCCGGGTCATCACCGACGGGGTCACCCCGAGCCTGCACGTGGACTACAAGAACGCCAAGATCAAGCAGTACCACAAACTCGGCCGCGCCCTGCGCACCGAGA
>DATIYI010000078.1:0-6377 GCA_035517695.1 Streptosporangiaceae bacterium | reverse complement strand
AGCGCCTGCAGCGGCGGGCCAATCGGGGCTGAGGCGCTGGTCAGTCGAAGATGAGGTAGTGCAGGAGTTGTGCGGTCGGCGAGTTGGTCTGCCCGCCGCTGAGGCGCGATTCGTTAGGCAACTCTGACTTTTCGAGGAAGGACCAAGCGAACGCGGACGCCGGCATGACCGAGCATGGCCACCAGCGTATCGAGGCTGAATCGGTCGATCTTGCCCCGCACCAGGTCGCTGATGCGGGGCTGGCTCACGCCCAGCGCGCCCGCGGCCTGCACCTGGGTGAGACCGCGGCTCTCGATGAGCTTGCTGAGCGCGATCATCAAGTCCGCACGGAGCTTCAGGTTCTCGGCTTCCACCGGAGGGAAGCCCAGATCCCGGAACACGTTGCCGCTGGAACGGTGCATCTTGGTGGTCATGATCGCCTCCTTACCGACCGCGGCGTGTTTGCAGCACCGCCGCCAATCGCTTGCTCGCTAGCTCGACGTCCGACTGGGCGGTCTGCCGCGTCCGCTTTTCAAAGGCGTGCAGGACGTAGACGGCCTCCTCGAACTTGGCCACATAGAACACGCGGTGCTCGAGCGCGGTGTGGACTCGAATCTCCATCACCCCTGCGCCGACCGTCCGCATGGGCTTCCAATCTGACGGCATCAGGCCGTGCTGGACACGCCGGAGCTCGTAGCCGGCGGCGCGTCGCGCTTCGGCCGGAAAGCGCCGGACGGCTTCGAGCGACGACCCGACCCAGGTCAGGGGCTTCTCGAGCACGAGGCAATATACACACACTTATATATCGGTGCAACGAGTTGCCTAACTAGCATCAGGTCGGTTCTCCGACCGTCCTGTGGCGAGGCATTTGGAACTGTCTGCCCCGCCTGAGCTTAGGCGCTCACGCGGGGCGTCCGGTCGCTCAGGTCGTGACGCGCGGTGTCGATTCGTGGTGTCGGTTCGGCCGCTGCAGTGCCCCGCCGCGGCCCAACCGGGCTCGGGAAGCCAGCGCCGCCCGCATCGTGCCCACATCGGGTCGCTGGTAGCACTTCACGATCGTCTGCGGGTTCTTCCAGCCCCCGAGCTGGCAGAGGTCCGGGAGCGGCACGTCCTTGAGTTCCGTGGCGAAGGTCCGCCGCAGGCTGTGCCAGCCGCGGCCGGGCTCATGGGTGAGCCCCGCGCGGCGCTCCATCCGGGCCCACCACGTGCGCACCAGATGTGAAGAGCAAGGCTGGGTCACGTCCTCCGGTGCCGGGAAGACCCACGCCTCTCCGATGACCGGGTGTGTCTTGCGCTCCTTCTTCAGCGCGTTGAGCGCGGCCCCGCTGAGCGGCGTCTCGTGATCGAACCCGATCTTGTCCTGTGCACCGCGCCAGCGAAGGCTCTTGCCCTCCAGATCCACGTCGGACCACCGCAGTCGGCGGATGGCGCCGATCCGATGGCCCGTCTCATGCGCCAACACGAGGGCCAACGCGCACCGTGCGTCCACTCGCGGTGCGACTTCGAGCATCGCCGCGTAGTCCTTCGCTGTCAGGACCGGGCGGCGCGGGCTCTCTGCCCGTGGCCAGGGCAGGCCCTTGAGCGGATTGCGCTGCAAGAGGTAGCGGCCGGCGCTGTCGCGGGCCATCACCGCCCAGTTGAGCACGGTGTGCAGGAACTTGAGGTCGTACTCGACCGTCCGAGCCCCGACCTGGCGGCCCTGCGCCCTGCCGGTGCGTCCATCGCCCTGCGCGTACCGCCAGGCGATGAAGCCGTCCCAGTCCCGCCGGCTGAGCGTGGACGCGCGCCGCTCAGCTCCGAAGAAGGCGGCGAATAGCCGTGTGCACCGCCGGTCGTGCTGTTGCGTGTGGAGCCCCTTGTGGGGCGTCACCTCCCGCCCGTAGTTGTCAAAGAGCACCTGGAGCGTCGGGTCGGCTTCGAGCGGCGCCGTGTGCTTCCGCAGCGCGAGCGCCAACTCGTCCGCCTTCACCTTGGCGGCGTCGTGGATCGTGTGGCTCAAGGCCACCCGGCGCCGCCGCCCGCCGTCTGAGAACTCCAGGAAGAGGAGCCCGGTCACCGGGTGCGCAAAGGCGCGTACCCGGTTGTGGCCCCGTTCGCCGGTGGAGTAGCTCCACCGCTGTGTCGCGCTGGTCATCGTCGGCCCTCCGACTGCGAGGTGACGACAGCCCGCGCGATGTCCCCGGGTGTGGCACCGCCAAGATGGGGTGCGGGGGCCACCGGGCGCAAACCCGGGGCTTTGCGGGGCACGTCGGCGCGGCGGAGGCGGGGCGCGTGAAGGCGGCCGGCGTTGGGCAACCGGCCATCACGCACCATCCGGCCGAGGTAGTCGGGGCTGTAGCCGGAAAGCGCGGCGGCTTGGGTGAGCGTGAGGGGCTCCGCCGCTTCGGCGTCCAACGCCTGTTCCAGCTCCTCGGCTGCGGCCTCCACGGCGTGCGCCGCGGCCGGCGCGTAGGGCCGCAGCAGCGCTGCCCGGGCGCGCCAGCGCGCCAGCAGGTCGCGGGGCCATACCGGCCCGGCCCCTAGGCCCGACACGGTCCCAGACCCGGCTGGTGCACGCAGGGCAGCAACAAAGACGTGCCAGCCTCCCACGAGGTCCAACATGTAGCCCGCACAGCCGGCCGCGCGAAGCGGCCCTGTGCCCTTGTGCCTCTCGCACCGGGAACCTAGGATCTGCGGGGCACCAATCAAGAGCGAGCGAATACAAATGATCTCTCGGAATGTTGGTAACGACCCCTTGGTGCCGATCGACGCGGGCCGGCTCGAAGCCGCCGCCCGGAAGGTCGGCCTGACGATCGCCGGGCTGGCGGCCAAGGCCGGCCTCCAGCAGCAGACGGTGGATGCCATGCGCCGGCCCGCACGGCCGGGGAAGCTGCGCCGCTGCCGGCGCTCGCACCGCGACCGCCTCGCCAAGGCGCTGGGGCTCGATACCGAGGAGGCTTCGCGCTGGCTGGGCAAGGAGGTTGCCCGGCTCAGCCCGCGGGTGGGCTATTACGGGGGCGAGATCTACGAGTACCCGGTCGGGGAGGACCCCTCGGCCAGCGAACTGGCCCGCTACCACCTGCTCCAGCGCTGCCTGCGCGCGTGGGGGCGCGACCGGGGCACGCGGCCGGAGAACCTGACCAGCGCGACGTCCACGGCCGCCTCCGCCCCGCTGCAGCACGCCATCAACCAGCTCGCGGATGCCCTGTGGTGGCGCGGCCAGCTGCTCAACCCGGTGATCGTGAAACCGGTGAGTGGCCGCATGCCCGCCGGCCGTCCGTTCCCCGTGCATCCGGTGCAGCTCGACCCAGCGACGCAGGAGCGCATTGAGTGCGCCTTGCTCACGGCGCTGGAGGGGCTGCTGGAGCCCTGGCTCACCGGCCAGGTGGCGCTCCGGGAGGACAATGTGCTCGCCCTGGGGAGCCTCTACTGGTGGCAGGCGGTCCCTGGCGCGAAACCGGTCTGAGAAGTCGACTCACCGGCACAGGTCAGGTCGACTCAGCCGGTGAGCGTCGGCACACGCGAGGCGCGCACCGGTGAGGGACGGGCCGCCCTCAGGTGCTTGTCAGGGTGAGCAGGCGGCCGTCCGAGGGTGCGTGGACCTGAACAGGACCTGGACCGCGGTGGGCGCGGCCAGCGGTGGGCCGAGCATCGACGTGAGTCGACCCACTCGGACAGGTCCGAGACCTGACCCGCACGCGATTGGCGTCGTTCACCCGCAGCTCGATTCCGACCGTGATGTCCGGCAGCGACTCGTAGATCAGGCCGCCCGAGCCAGGCAGCCAAGCTGACGCCGCATACCGGTTCCCCAACCCAGTTCCGATCCTCTCGAGCGCCGTTCCATCCGCGCCGAGCACGTAGACGGGTCGTAGTTGCTCACGCCCAGCGTCGCGGTGGGCACCACGCTGACCCAGGCCGTGTCCGCGAAGCGCGACCGGACAGCCACGAGGCGCGCCCGGCCATACGCCACCCCGGTCACGAGGCCATCGCCGGTCACCGTCGCGGCTGAGTCGAGGCCCCCGTAGCGGATCGCCGTGCTGGGATACTGGTCCCCGTAGGAGTTCGTCATCAAGCCGCGAGCCTGATAACTGTGGCCGAGGTAGAGCGCGGTATCCGCGGGCTCGACGATCAGGCCAAGCCCGGACTGGTCGAGCGAGGAGTGCTCGGCCGGGACGATCAGATCGAGCCGGGGCTGGGGGCTTTTAGCGCACGGCGAAGCTGATCGAGCCGCGGCCCATGTCCCGGTCGGCGACGAGATCCCGGACCCAAACGCGCAGCAGGTACTTTCCCGGCGGCACCTGCGCCGGCACGATGTCGAGCGTCTCGACTTGCGGCCCAGCGGATGCCGCGGACCGAACGCGGTCGAACTGCAGCTCCGTTGCGCCGCGCCAGACCTCTACCCGGATGTCGCGCTCGGGTGCGTTGGTCCGCAGAAACTCATAGCGAACCTGGTAGCGCACCGTCCCGGCGTCGCTCCGTAGCCCATACACCTCGGCATAGCTCCGGATCGTCGTACCCTGCCGGAAGATCAGCGAGCGCTCGACGTGCCGCAGCATCCCCGCCCGGTCAGGATTGGCTTCATCCCACGCCGGCGCCAGCAGCAGGTCGCTCATGGTGGGCGCCCCCGCGAATGGACGCACGGTGACGGCCAGGGCCTGGCGCCCGAGGAGCCCCGAATCCTGCGTCTGCGCCACCAGCACGTAACGTCCGGGGGTGCTGCGCAACACTACGGATCCGCTCTCGGCGATCTCGACGCCGCCCGGGGAAGCCGTGGCTTCGAGGGACGCAGCAACCGTTCCGCGCGTGGAGACGACGACCAGATCCGACCCGGCGGTGTCCCGCACGTCGCGGAACTGCGCGGTCCAGATGCCGAACTCGAGCGGCGCAGGCTCGGAGCTCGCGTCCCGGCTGAGCCCCGTTTGCACCGCTCCGAACTGGGCCTGGTTCATGGCACGGAACACCATGTCCGGCACGTTCCGCTCGCCGGTCGAGAAAGCACTGGGCCGGGCGAAGCGGACCTCGCCGTACTCCGCGTATCGCCATCGCTCGACGTCGGGCACGCTGCACTGCGGATCCGCGGTGTTCTTGCCGCCTACGAACAGCTGGTCCGGCGGTCCGAAGCGCAGGTACATCACCCCGCGATCGTCGAGGCCGGTGGCCAGGTTGTATCCCACCCGTGCCGCCACGCTGTCCATGCTGCGCAGGTCGAGGTTCAACGGCGCGAACAGGGATTGGACTATGCCGTGGGGCACATAGGCTTCGAAGTCGGTCCCGACGAGGAGGGCGAGCGGGCTGGGATCAATGCTGGCACGGTCGCTGGCCAGACTCACTCCCGGCAGCTGCGTGGGAACCATCGTCACCGCCGGAGCCTGACCTACGGGGGCGTCCCCCGATGCCGAAGGGGCCGCACTCGGCCTCAGATGCGGCGGCGCCAGCACCTCGTACATCTCGCAGCGCTCGAAGAAGGCGCGCTCTCCGATGGACGGTTCCAGGTTCATCGCACGCGCGATCTGGCTGCGGTGGTACGAGATCAGCGGATGCAGGAGCGCATAGTGCTTCCGGGCAAATCGCAGGCGAGCGAAGTGCTCGGCCACCCGGTGATTGACGCCCGCGAACAGGTTCGGATTCCGACGGGCCCAGAAGCTCTCCAACCAGGCTCGCTTCCGCTCGGGCGGCACGCCGGCCTGCCACAGGCTCACTTCGTACGGCCACGCGATCCCGATCACCTGGTGCCAGAGCACGTCGGTCGAGTCGAGGTCGGCATGCGCCAGCGCCCGACGGTAGAAGCTCCACCCGCTGATCGTGTCCCCGGCCTCGAAGTCGCTCTGCGCCCGCAACGCGAGCCAGGCGGGCCGGCTCGAGTCATTGACCAGCGCGGAATCGAGCAAGCCGTCCGCCTCGGCGTACCGCTCATCCTCGATCGCCAGCAGGGCGAGGCGCCCGCGAATCTCCGGGTCACCGAGGTGAGGGCCGAGGATGCGGCGCATCCTGTCCCGCGAGCCGGTGTTGCGGAACAACGTGAGCCATTCCGCCCAGGCGTCGCGATAGAACGGATCGAGCTCGAGCACGCGCTCGAGGCCTTCCCTGGCGATGTACTCGCCGTCGTCGCTGCCCAGCCACAAACCCACCTGGGCGATGCGGTACGGGGGCGCCGGGTCCTGCGGCGCCAGGCGCTCGGCCTCCCGGTAGACCCTGAGCACGCGGAACTTCACGTTCGATTCCTGCTTCATCCAAGCGTCGCCGAGAAGCAGGAAGCCCCTGGCGTCGTGCGGATGGTCGCGGGTGTATTGCTCCGCCGCGTGCGCCGCCGCATCGGCCAGGCCTGAATCCAGCAGCGCCCGCGCCTCGCGCAGCGGCGGCGGGACCGTGTCTTGCGCCCACGCCGCCCGGCAAGCGAAGCACGCCACGACCGCCAACCA
>DATIYI010000077.1:0-2545 GCA_035517695.1 Streptosporangiaceae bacterium | reverse complement strand
CGCGCCGTCCGCGCCATCGACGGCGTCTACGACGTCTACCGGGTGACGAGCTAGCTCGTAAACTCCGCCAGGGTGTGCTCGGCTTCCTCGAGCCAGGCCCGGCGGGCGGTCAGCGCTTCCTCCGCGCTTTGCTCGGCCCTGGCGTCGCCGCGGTCACGTGCCCGGGCCAGCTGCTGCTCGAGCTGCGCGATGGTCGTACGCAGCTGCGCGACCGTGCCCTCGGCCCGCGCCAGCGCTTCCGGGTTCGACCGGCGCCACTGGGTTTCCTCCGCCTTGCGCACCGCGTCCTCGACCCGCCGCAAACCGGCTTCCAAGTGCTCACGCGAGTCCCTGGGCACCGCCCCGATCTGCTCCCACTTCTCCTGGATGCCGCGCAGCGCGGACCTGGCCGCGCGGATGTCCGTCACCGGGAGCAGCGCCTGGGCGTGATCGAGCAGCTGCTGCTTGGCCTCGGCGTGCTCACGCAGTGCGGCGTCCTTGGCCGAGAACACCTCGGACCGGGCCGTGAAGAACTTGTCCTGGGCCGCGCGGAACCGCTTCCACAGCTCGGCCTCCGAGTCCCGGTCCGCCCGCCCGGCCGCCTTCCACTGCCGCATCAGCTCGCGGAACGCGCTGGCGGTCGCGCCCCATTCCGTCGAGTCCGACAGCGCTTCCGCGTCCTCGCACAGCTTCTCCTTGCGCGCCCTGACGCCCTCGCGTTCGGCCTCCAGGTTGGCGAAGTACGCCTTGCGCCGCTTGGTGAACGCGTTGCGCGCGGCGGACAGCCGCTTCCACAGCACCGCCTCGACCGCCCGCTCGGCGTGCGGCGCCGCCTTCCACTCCTCGAGCAGCTCGCGCATCCGCTCGCCGCTGCTCTTCCAGTGGGTCGCCTCGGCGGCGATCTGCTCGGCCTCGGCGACGATCCGCTCTTTGGTCTCCCTGGCCTGAACGCGCGCCTGCTCCCGGGCCGCCCTGGCCTCCTCGCGGCGGTGGCCGACGTCCTCGGTCAGCCGCTCCAGGCGGGCCCGGAGCCCGTCGAGGTCTCCCAGCGCATTGGCGTCCTCGATGTGCTGCAGCAGCCGCTGGACACTAGCCGAGGCCTGGGCCGGAGCCATGTCGGTGGCCGTGATCCGCTGCTCGAGCAGGACCACCTCGGTCTCCAGCGCCTCGTACTTCCGCGCGAAGAAGGCAATCGCCTCCTCCGGGCTCCCCGCCTGCCACGAGCCGATCACCCGCTCGCCGCCGGCGGTACGGACATAGACCGTCCCGTCGGCGTCTACCCGGCCCCACGGATGGTAGGCGGTGGTCACGGCGAACCTCCTGCGTGTCGTTCGCGATCAGGTTTTCTTGATCGTCACACTGTCAATGATGACCTTTTTCTTGGGAGCGCCGCCTCCAGACTGTGCGTACTGACACGAGTATCCGTCCTTAGCCACATTCTGGACGATACCCAGCCCGGAAGACACCGTGGCGAACGGTGTATATGAAGCCGTTAGGCCGGACGTGCTGTCCTTGAACACGATGAAGAACTGGCTGCCGTTTGTCGTCGCGCTGCCTTCGTTAGCCATCGCCACCGTTCCCGCCGGGTATTTGGCCCCCTTGAGGTTCTCGCTGGCGAAATCGTAACCCGGCGTGCCCTTGCCGATCTTGCTGGTCGCGCTGCAGTCCAGCTTCGCCGTGGCCGTCGCGTACGCGTCGCCGCATTGCAGCACGTAGATACCGCTGGTCAGCAGCCGGTGGCACTGGGTGTTGTCGAAGTAGCCCGCCTGGGCCAGGTGGACGAACGAGTTGACGGTACAGGTGGCCTTGTTGTTGAGCAGGTTGAACGTGATCTTGCCCTGGTTGGTGTTGAGCGTGGCCTGGTAGCTGTCCGTGTAGTCGGGCGTGGCCGACGGGAAGCTCACCTTCTTCGCCACCGGGGTGGCCGGCGCGTAGCTGCAGTGATGCGCCGGCTCGGCCACGGCCGTGGCGGTAGCCGTGGGGGAGGCGCTCGGCGACTTGCTCGCCGAGGCGGACGCCTTCTTGGCGTTCCCGCCGGGAAGGAACACCCACAGCAGCGACCCGACCAGGGCCAGGACCAGGAACCCGCTGAGCCCGATCAGCCAGCGCTGGCGCACCTGCCGCTGCCGGGCGAGCCGCTGCTCCTGCTGGCGGCGGTGCCGTTCCCTGGCTTGCCTGCGCTGGCGTTCGTTCTTACCCGGCACCGGTTACGTCCTCCTTGGCCTGTCGCACTATCGGCTACCGCTGGTACTCACGGGAGGCAGGCCGACGAACCCGATGCCGAGGGGGTCCGGGAGGAGTGGTCCCCCCGGCCTCGGGGGGTTCCGGGGGTCGTCCCCCCGGGTCGGCACTGCGCGAATCGTACCTGCCAGATACCTGGGTCGGCACCCTTCGTTACCGGTTCGCGGCCATGCGGGTCCCCTCGGTAGCCTGAGACACCGTACCGTGAGAAAGGACGGTTGTGCTCGTCGCAGGGTTCCCGGCCGGCGCGTTCGCGGCCAACTGTTATATAGTCGCGCCCGCGCCCGGCGAAGAATGCGTGATCATCGACCCGGGGCAGGACGCC
>DATIYI010000076.1:0-4903 GCA_035517695.1 Streptosporangiaceae bacterium | reverse complement strand
ACCGGTGTCCGCAACGTCAAGGACGACATCGACATCGTCTGGGCGGCCGACCCGGTGGACGTCGCCCTGCATGTGCAGGAGGCGCTCGATCGCTCCGCGCTGGTTCCCGATGACAGCGACGTCACGGCGCACACCAGCGAGGGCACGGTGACGCTTACCGGCCACGTCCGCACCTGGGCCGAGCACGACGCCGTGATCGATACCGCCTGGATGGGCATCGGCGTCTCCGACGTCCGCGACGACCTCAAAATCACCGGCTGACCGGTCACATCACGGCCCTGGTGAGGAGCCGGTCCAATCCCCGGGACACGACGTGCGCGGGAAGCCCGGTTCTTCTTGGCACAGCCAAATGACACAGCAGAAAGGCAAGGCGAGTTCGGTGGCAGAAAGGCAGGCGAACCCGGTGAAGCGTTCCGGCTGGCTGACGTTTTCCGCCGTGGTACTGATCATCACGGGCATCATGCGGGTGATCGACGCGATCTGGGCCTTCGGGTACCACGGCACCATCCCCAATCACCTGCAGGGTGCGCTCCTGGGGCACAGCCTCACGGCCTACGGATGGATATGGCTGATCACCGGCGTCATCCTGATCGCCGCCGGCGCCCTGGTCCTAGGCCCGGGCGACCGGCTCAGCGCGGAAATCTCCCGCTGGATCGGCATCATCGCCGCGGCCCTGGCCGCGATCACAGCGATCTTCGTGATCCCCTACTACCCGGTCTGGTCCCTGCTCTACATCGCCATCGCGATCATGGTGATCTACGGGCTCTCCGCCCACTACAGCGAGCAGACCGCCTGACGACGCCGACAGCCCCGGGCCGGCGGCATCGCACCCTGCCGCCCGCAACCCCTTCCGGTACCGCCCGCGCCCGCGGCGCTGCCGTGATGAAAGCTACCCGGCCGACCAGGCCATATTCGCAACCGAGGAGGATGCGATGTCGGTGGTGCTGAAGTTCCTGCCGCTGGGGGACCTGCGGCGACCAGCCACGCTGACACCGTCGCGGCCGCTGCTGACCTGGACCTGGCGGCCGCCGCGGCTCTCCCGCCAGGAGAGGTGCTGCAGCGGCTCGGCAGCGGCGACTCCGGCCTGGCCGGCACGGAAGCGGCCGGCCGGCTTAGCACGTATGGGCCCATCTCGTCGGCTCACACCGGCTCAGCGCGCTCGCCATCCTCTGGGGACAGCTCCGCAACCCGTTGCTGCTCCTGCTGCTGGTAGCGGCCGGGATATCCGGCCTGACCGGCGATGCGACCGATGCCATCATCACGGTCATCGTGGCGCTGGGCGTAGGACTCGGCTTTGTCAACGAGTACCGCGCCGCGGTGGCGGTGGACTAGCTGCACGCCAGGATCCGGCGCGAGGCCGTGGTCTGGCGGGACGGGGCATCAGCAGAACATCGACGTGACCCAGCTGGTGTCCGGCGATCTGGTAGAGCTCCGAATCGGCGACATCCTGCCAGCCGACATCCGGCTACTTGAGGCAAATCAACACCGGCACCCTCACTGAGGGTGCCATCACGTTCAGCCAGGCCATCGGCCCCGACGGTAAGGACACCCCCGAGCCATTCCGGTTGGGCCTGGTCTGCAACGAGGCGTCGATGACCGACGCCGACCCAGTGGGCGGGAATCCGCTGGACCAGGCGCTCCTGAAGGCCGCCAGCATGCCGGGGGCAGCTGCCCAGGAGGGCGCAGCCCGCCGGTCTACCGGCGCCTGGGGATACTGCCGTTTGACCACGAGCGGCAGGTGTGCTCGGTGCTCGCCGCCCGGCTGGACGGCGGTCCCCTGGTCATCACCAAGGGTGCCCCCGAGGCCGTCTTCGCCGGTGCCCGGTCCTTCCCGAGGCCGCGCAGACCAAAAAAGGCGGACGCGGGCACGGCGGTCGCCCAGCTGGCGAAGCTGGGCGTAGACGTGAAGATCATCACCGGGGACAACGGCGTGGTTGCGGCCACGGTGTGCCGGGAGATCGGGATCGACGTGACCGGCGTCATGAGCGGAGCCCATCTCGCCCGGGCTCGACGACACCGGCCTCGCGGCCGCAATACCGCGAACGACCGTGTTCGGCGCGGATCAGCCCCGATCAGAAGTCCCGCATCATCGCTCGCGGGCCGGTCGTGAGCGACTGCTGTCCTCATACGCCTTCCAGGTCTGCGCGGCTGAGTCCGGCGGAGGTCGGCGGGATCTGTGACTTGGGCTGCCTGTCCGTCATGGTGTGCGCGGAATGGGTTCCGAACGTAGCCAGTGAGACTAGGGCGTGCCAGTCTACAGGTGAGAGCGGCGCTGAAATGGCGGCGAGCGACGACGCCGACGCCCTCACAGGGGTTGGTTGTGTTGCTTCAACGATTGCGGGCTCGGACTGGCGTGATCGTGTTCGGGATCATGGGCGGCTTGATCGCCGCCTATCTGCTATGGCTGGTCGTTCGCGGGTCCCAGGCTCTGCAGTTGGGGGTGCTGAACGGCTGGGTGGGCACCGCATTCCGTCTGGCGGCCGGTGTCGTTTGCGTGATCGGTGGGTTGCGTCGGCGTCCAGGGTCATATGTCCCGCTCGTCTTCGGCTTGGCCCTGATCTTCACGGCGATCGGCAACACGGTCCTGACCCTCTATTCGCTCCATGGCCCGCCGCCGCCACCGCCGACGGCCGCCGATTTCTTCGGCCTCGGCTTCATCGTGCTCTGTTTCGTGGGGATCGGGCTGATGGCGCGCGAGGAGCGCGAGCGGCTGAGCCCGCGCGAGTTGCTCGACGGCGGCATCGCGGCGCTCGGGGTCGGCGCGGTGTGTGCGGCCTTCGTCCTTGCGCATATCCCCCATCAGGTGGGCGAGTCGAGGTTGGGGTCGGCATCTCAGCTCGCTTTTCCCATTGGCTTTGTCGTCCTCGTGGTGATCGTGGTCGGTGCCGCCACTGTCGCCAGCGAGCGGTCCCCCGTCGCGTGGGTGGCGCTGACCGCGGCATTCGCATTGCTTGCCTTGGGGTCCGCGCTGAGTGCTGCAGTGGGCTTTACAGTCTCGATTCGCATCTTGACCACGATTCAATGGCCGGCGGCGGCGCTGCTGATCGCCGCGTCGATGTGGGCCGATCCGGGCGTGCCCGACCCGCTGGCGGCGCGCAAGGGGACAGTGGTCTGGATTCCCGCGCTGGCGTGCGCTGCGGCGATCGCGGTGCTGGTCGCCGGGACGTTCCGGCGGGTCGACTATGCGGCGATCGCGCTCGCAGCGGCTGCGCTCGTCCTGGTCATGCTGCGGGGGATTAGCGAGCTGCGCCACGAGATCGCGGCGCGTGAGCGAACTGAGGTGAGCCTGCGGGCGAGCGAAGCCGGGTACCGTCGGGTCGCTGACGAGCAGGCTGCGCTGCGGCGGGTGGCAACCCTCGTCGCCCGGGGGGGGCGGCCGTCGGAGGTGTTCGCCGCCGTCACCGGCGAGGCGGGCCGCGTCCTGGGCACGGATGTCACCTTGCTGAGGCGCTACCTGCCGGGCCCGGCGGCGGCGACCATTGCGGCGTTCGCCGCCGGCGAGCGGCTCCCGCCCGAAGAGCCCAGGCCGCTCGGCGGCCACAACATCGCGACCCTCGTCCACCAGACGGGGCGGCCGGTCCGGGTGGAGGATTCCGACTGGCTGCTGCGCGACCGGCAGGGCCAGGAACTCCCGATCACCTCCGGCGTCGGCGTGCCTGTCGTCGTGGCAGGGAGCCTGTGGGGGGCCATGGTGGTCGCCTCGTCCACCGAGACGCCGCTGCCGCCCGATACCGAGGCGCGGCTGGCCGCCTTCACCGAGCTCATCGGGATGGCGATCGCGAACGCGCAGGCGCACGACGAGTTGAGCGCATCGCGGGCACGCGTGGTCGCCAGTGCCGACGAGACCAGGCGCCGGATCGAGCGTGACCTGCACGACGGCGCGCAGCAGCAGTTCGTCTCGCTCGCATTGCATCTGCGGGCAGTCCAGGCATTGGTGCTGCCCAACCAGGCCAAGCTGGCCGACGAGCTCAACCGGGTCGCCACCGGGCTCTCGGACGCGCTCGATGACCTGCGCGAGTTCTCACGCGGCATCCACCCGGCGATCCTCGCCAAGGCCGGGCTCGGGCTTGCGCTGCGGGCGCTCGGCCGCCGCTGCCCGGTGCCGGTCGAGCTCGACGTGCGGGCCGGGGACCGGCTGCCTGAGCGGGTCGAGGTCACCGCCTACTACATCGTCTCCGAGGCGCTGACAAACGCGGCCAAACACGCTAAAGCCACCGCGGTGCACGTCGACGTCGACGTCGACGCGACACGCAGCGCCGTCCGGCTCGCCGTGCGCGACGACGGCGCCGGCGGCGCCGACCCGGCGCGCGGCTCGGGCCTGCTCGGGCTGTACGACCGCGTCGAGGCGGCCGGCGGGACCATCACCATCCACAGCCCCATCGGCGAGGGGACAGAACTCCTGGTGGAGCTCCCGCTGCGGCCCGTACCGGCGCCGGACTGAAGCAACTTCCGGGCCGGCTAGGCATCCTGTGGTCGCCGAGCGCCGGCCGGGGGTGGCCCCGCCTCGCCACCGTCGTCGAGGGACACTGCGATCGATATGGTGGTGCCCGCACCGGGCGGGCTGCGGAGGGAGAGCTTGCCGCCGAGCGCCTCCACGCGGTCCCTGAGCCCGACGAGGCCGGAGCCGTGCGCGATGGTAGCGCCGCCACGCCCGTCGTCGCGGACCTCGATCCACAGCACGCCCTGCCCGGCCTGCACCTCGACGTGGACTCCGGAAGCGGCGGCGTGCTTAGCCGCATTGGTCAGCGCCTCGGAGACCACATAGTAGGCCGCGAGCTCGACCTGCTCGGGCAGTCGGCCGTCGACGCGGACGTCGAGGCGGACCGGGACGGCGGAGCGGCGGGCCAGCACCTTGAGCGCCGGGCGCAGGCCGCCTTCGGCCAGGGCCGCCGGATGGATGCCC
>DATIYI010000075.1:0-2378 GCA_035517695.1 Streptosporangiaceae bacterium | reverse complement strand
GTGGTCCGGACGTTGGCGTGGCCGGCGATGCACGAGACGTCGGCGGCGTCGAGCTTCCAGGTGAACAAGGCCGTAGTGCAGAACACGTGCCGCAGGCTGTGCCAGGTCCACCGGCCAGCGCCCGCCGCGTCGCGCCAGTCGGCGGCGAGATACGCAGGCTGGAGGACGTTGCGGCAGAAGTTGGACGAGCGCAAGTGCTTCCTCTTCGGAGAGGGGAAGATCAGTCCCAGCGGGTTATCGCCAGTCTCCTGTTCGGCGAGAGCGGCTTCGATGCGGGCGGCGAGCCGTTCAGCCAGTGGATAGCCAGACGGGGTGAATCGTGGATAGATGGTCGTGCGGCGCTTCCGGCCCTTGGGTGGCTCAATGTAGAGATGGCCAGCGATCTCGACCACCTTTCGGTCCACGTCGATGACACGGGCGCTCGCATCGACCTGGTGGACGGTAAGGGCGGTCATCTCGCCCCACCGGAGCCCGCTGTAAGCCGCGACGTTGACCATCAGCTCATCGCGCTCCCCGTTAGGTCCCGCGGTCAGTGCCTTTCCGAGCCGGGCCACGTCGTCAGCGGCAGGAATCTCGGCGGGATCGACCCACAGCGGTGATTCCCGCGCCACGGTCACCTTGGGGATGGGCAGCGGGCGGTCGCCCGGCTGCCAGTGCACGTCCTTCAGCCGCGGGTTGACCAGGAAGCCACCTGCGATGCCCGCGGTGACCAGGGCGGAGATCATCCCGTGCACCCGCGTGCCTTCTCCTGCCGTGGGCGCGGCGTTGATGATCTGCTGCATGTGCCAGGTCTTGATGTCCTGACACATGATGTCGCCGATCATGGGGGCGGCGAACCGGTCGCACAGTCGCCGCTGGGTATCGGCATGCTTGCGAGACCAGCGCCTGTCGACCGGAAGACGGTCGGGGTCGAGGTAGTGCGCGATCAGCTCCCCGCCTGTCCGCTCCATATTGAACGCGTCAGCGGCCAGCCGTTCAGTGACGTTCTTCAGCCTGGCGGCCAGCCGTTCCTCGGTCCCCGCCTCACACTGGCGCCGCCGACCGTTCTCGTACCATGTCGCCCGCCACCGGTCACCCTCGAACCGGGCCGGATACACGGTGATCCCCCAGTCCATCTCGATCACCGGGCGGCCCAGGATCTGCGCCGGCATCGCGGGAGCAGTCATGATGTCTTCCTGCTGGTCCGGGCGGCACGCAACGTCCCGGTGATCTGTATCGGCGTCGCCGGGCCGGGTGCTTGAGGCTTTTCTTTTCGTGGAGGACCTGCTGCCGACTGAATCGCCTGCTCGCGGCGGAGGCTGGCAGCGAACGCGTCGATCTCGCTGGCCCACCATCGGTAGCAGCGCGACGAGATCGGAACGGGGTCGGGGAAGCCCGGCCGATGGGTCAGCTCATAGGCGGCGGTACGGCCGAGCTTGAAGCGCTTGCGGATGTCTGCGATGCTGATCAGCGAGTCGTTTGCCCACCCGGCTTGCCAGCCGCCCTCTGTTTCGGGGACGGTGATGCCAGCACTGGTGGCGTCGCGCCGGTTGAGTTCCCTGTTCATGGCCGCTCCGCCGACTCCCGGCCGTCACGGTGAGTTACCTGTGC
Source organism: Streptosporangiaceae bacterium (assembly GCA_035517695.1). Classification (GTDB taxonomy): domain Bacteria; phylum Actinomycetota; class Actinomycetes; order Streptosporangiales; family Streptosporangiaceae; genus DATFVJ01. The sequence goes on along the minus strand of DATIYI010000075.1, from coordinate 788 downwards.
ACGTGCACGTGCATGGCGTTTTTGAGCCCTTATACGTGCAGACACGCGCGAGGCCATGCACATGCACAACTGCGTGCGCGACCGCCGGGTGCTACTCATCGTCACCGTCCGGGGTGGCGCGCCACTGTCCTCGGGTGACCTGGGTGGCGCGCCCGGCTGCGGCCAGTTCCGTCAGCCGGTAGTAGACCCAGCGGCGACCCATGCCCGTCTGGCGCATGAGGTCAGGAACCGGAACCCCTTCGGTCGGCGCGAGGCACAAGGCGGCCCACAACATACCTTCCGGGCCGGTTCCGGGACTGCCGTTATCAGCCTCGTCGTTCTCTTGCGGGGTGTCCTGCCCCGGCGTGCCGGGCGGCTCTGCGCGCCAGTGCTCGCTGATCGCTAGCTGTGATACCTCATCGAGCGGCGGCCGGGAGTGGGCGTACCGGCTGGCTGTGCCGGTAACTGCTTCATCGGTGAGGAGGTAGGCGCGGGCCCGGCGCGGCGTGTCGTGCTCGGCGGCCGCGATGAGGAATTTGCCTGGCGCGTTGAGGGTGTGGGCGTTCCAGCCCGCGGTGAGCATGCCCTGGCCGAGGATGAGGTCGACGTCTTTGCGTTCGCGGACGCGGAAGCAGATCCGCAGGTCCATCTGCGAGCGCACGGCGCCTTGGCCCATGGCCTTCTGGGTCGGCCGCTGGGTCGCGGCGATCAGGTTGACCGCGACGGCGCGCCCGCGGCGGGCAATCGAGTCCGCGTCCTTGACCGCGCCGGGCGCGTCATCGACCAGTTCGGCGTACTCGTCGATGAGG
>DATIYI010000074.1:0-2400 GCA_035517695.1 Streptosporangiaceae bacterium | reverse complement strand
GCGCCCGCCGCAACGTTGCGCAGGCCCTCGCGCACCAGCGCCTGGGCCAGCACGGTCGCCGTCGTCGTGCCGTCGCCGGCCACGTCGTCGGTCTTCTTCGCTACTTCCTTGACAAGCTCGGCGCCGATCTTCTCCCACGGGTCCTCGAGCTCGATCTCCTTGGCGATGGACACGCCATCGTTGGTGATCGTGGGTGCGCCCCACTTCTTCTCGAGCACCACGTTACGGCCCTTGGGGCCGAGGGTTACCTTCACGGCGTCGGCGAGCTGGTTCATACCGCGCTCGAGGCCGCGCCTGGCGTCCTCGTCAAACGCGATCATCTTCGCTGCCATAGGCTCCAGTCCTTCGTGGCGTATGCGCGGATCGAGCCGACGCCCGCGACGGCCGGCACCCCCGCGCGGCAGTCCCTTCCTGCCGCGAGAAAGTGCCTCATCGCCCGATCCCGCCGTCATGCTGGCACTCACCTGAGGAGAGTGCCAGCACCATGTTTAGCACTCTCATAGGGAGAGTGCAAACGACGGGATAGCGCCACGCGCGTGACCAGCGGAGTAGTCAGGGGAGCCGCATCCTGGCCGCCGCTCCGCCGCACGGCGGCACCCGGCCTGCGATGGTTTTCGCGCCGTTGCGGGAACGCCCCGGAGGAGCGCTAAATCAGATCGGCCCGGCCCCCCGGGGGGCCGGGCCGGCCAGCTGTACCCGGCAGATCTGTGGTCCCGCGCGAACCCGGGGCCACGAGCGAACTTATGAGACCACGACGACCTTGTCGGCCTGCGCGCCGCGGTCGCTCTGCGTGATCTCGAACTCGACCCGCTGGCCCTCTTCGAGGGTGCGGTAGCCATCCGACTGGATCGCCGAGAAATGGACGAAAACGTCCTTGCCACCGTCGACGGCTATAAAGCCGTATCCCTTGTCCGGGTTAAACCACTTGACGGTGCCCTGAGCCATTCCAAACAACTCCCTAACTGCGCTCGGGCCTCGAGCCCCGCCCTTGCTACCGCGGAACCCGTCGGTCGCTAACGGGTGAGAACGGCTGAGCACGATGACGCGCCAACCCCGTCCCCGTCCGACGGCGACCGGAACTGACCTTACCCTGTGCTGAGGGTGCCTGACGCCACTTACCCACCAATCACGCCATCTGGGCCCGTATTGGCCCTCGTCACCGGGCCCCGCCGGCCACTGCGGGGATGACGGAAACTCGTTCTCCGGAGGGCACCTGCGTGTCGAGGCCCTGCGCGAAACGCACGTCTTCGTCGCCCACGTAAACATTTACGAACCTGCGCAGTTTGCCGGTGTCGTCGATAATCCGGCCGCCCAGGCCCGGGTAGGCGGCGTCCAGCCCGGCGATGACCTCGCGGAGGGTCCCCTCCGCCGCGGTCACCTCCGCCGCGCCGCCGGTGTAGGACCGCAGGATGGTGGGGATGCGCACCTGCACTGTCACGAGACTGCCTCCGGATAACGCTCGGTGAATGCTTCCAGGGTCGGCCTGATCGGGGCGGGCACGTCCACCGCGTCGAGGACCGCGTCGAGGGTCTTCAGCCCGTCGCCGGAGTTGATGATCACGGTCTCGGCCTCCGGGTCGAGCTGGCCTTCGGAGAGCAGCTTGCGCAGCACGCCCAGGGTGACGCCGCCGGCCGTCTCCCCGAAGATGCCCTCGGCGGCGGCGAGCAGCCGGATCGAGTCGACCACCTCGTCGTCGCTCACGTCGGCGATCGACCCGCCGGTGCGCCGCACCACGTCGAGCACGTACGGCCCGTCGGCCGGGTTGCCGATGGCCAGCGACTTGGCGATGGTGGCGGGCCGCACCGGGCGCACCACGTCATGGCCGGCGGCGAAGGCGGCGGACACCGGCGAGCACCCGGTCGCCTGGGCGCCGAACACCCGCCACGGCGCCTGCGGCACCAGGCCGAGCGAGGTCAGCTCGCCGAACCCCTTGTCCACCTTCACCAGCTGCGCGCCGGACGCGAACGGCACCACCACCTGCTCGGGCAGCCGCCAGCCGAGCTGCTCGGCGATCTCGAAGCCGAGCGTCTTGGACCCCTCGGCGTAGTAGGGCCGCACGTTGACGTTGACGAAGGCCCAGTCCGGGTGCTCGCCCGCCAGCTCGGACGCCAGCCGGTTCACGTCGTCGTAGTTGCCGTCCACGGTGACGAACGTGCCGCCGTAGACCGCGGTGGTGATGATCTTGCCCAGCTCCAGGTCGGCGGGCACCATCACCACCGACCGGATGCCGGCCCGCGCCGCCGCGGCGGCCACCGCGTTGGCCAGGTTGCCGGTGGACGGGCAGGCGAGCACCTTGAAGCCCATCTGCGTGGCGGCGGCCAGGGCCACCGCGACCACCCGGTCCTTGAACGAGTGCGTCGGGTTCCCCCGGTCGTCCTTGATCCAGAGCCGGCGCATGCC
>DATIYI010000073.1:0-6532 GCA_035517695.1 Streptosporangiaceae bacterium | reverse complement strand
CAGCGCAGCGTTCAGCCTCTCCACGGTGTCCATGAGCGCCCCGCTGCGTCCCGGCGACCCTACCTTAGGATGCAGACGCTAGGCTGCGAGCGTTAGTGAGGAGTTCCACCAGGCCGCCGACACATACGGATGGCATGGGTCCGGTATCTTCGACGCCGAGATTGCCCCGGGCCTAAGGGTCACTGCCGCAAGTGGTTGCGGAATGCAGAGTGTTCCCGTCGGCATTGGCGCCCCAGAGTGCTCCGTCGTCGGTCGTGACTGAGAAGAGTTCCCGCTCGGGCGAGCCCACGTCGAGTCGGCGCGGCACGACGTTCACGCGTCATTCACACCCACCGGATAGGGTGAGCGGCGTCCGGGGCAGTCCGCCCTGGCGCGTCCTCGACGCGACAGGGTGTCCGGCCTCGCGAACGGATTAGGCGGGCAGCACCCGGAAGCGTGGGAGGCACCGATGCGTGCGCGTTTGTGGACCTGCGTTTCGTCTTCGCTGTTCACGCTGTTCGCGGTCGGCCCGCTCGGGGCCCAGGGCACGACGGGGAAGATCGAAGGCACGGTCAAGGACTCGGCCGGCACCTCCATCGCCGGCGCGCAGGTGCAGATCGTGGGATCGGCGTTTCGCGCCGTCACCGATGAGAAGGGCTACTACTTCATCAACAACCTCCCCGCCGGAACCGTGACGGTGCGGGCCCAGTACATCGGGTACGCGCCCAACGAGGTGCGCGGCGTCCGAGTGCTCGCCGACCAGACGATGACGGTGAACGCCTTGCTCGCGGTGCGGGCCGTTGAGATCGCCGGCATCACCATCACCGAGGAACAGAACCCGATCGTGCCGCGCGACCAGGTCACCAGCAAGCCGACGATCCAGGGTGAGACCATACAGCAACTTCCCGTGGATGCGGTGAGCGAGGTGCTGCGGCTGGAGCCGGGCGTGGTGGAAAGCGACCGCGGACTGTCGATCCGCGGCAGCCGTCCCGGCGAGCAGGCCACCTACATCGACGGGGTGCTGATTCGCAACTTTCAGGGCGCGTTCAGCGGCCCGTACGGGGGCGCTCGCCTGGCGTCCAGTACCAGCGCCGCGAGCACCGCGTCCACCACGACGGTGGGCACCAACGCCCTGGAGGAGGCGTCGGTCACGACCGGGGCGACCGGAGCGCGGTTCGGAGAGGCGGAGGGCGGCGTCGTGTCGCTGGTGACGAGGGCCGGCGGTCCGCAGTACCACGGCTCGGCGAGCTACGCGACGGACAACGTGTCCGGGCAGGTCTACGGCACGGGCCTCAACCGCATCGAGGCCTCGGCCGGCGGGCCGATTCCTGCCGTGATGAACCTCACGTTCTTCGCCGCCGCAACGCTGCAGGGCCAGCAGAACAGCCAGCAGCCGCTGGGACAGCAGAACGTGCCGCAGTTCCAGCTCGCCGGGTACTTCGACTCGGTGATGGTGCCACTGAATCCCGGCAACAGCCTGTCGGACAGCCAGTTGGTGCGGCTGCCGAGGTTCACGCAGTACGCCAGCGGCTGCAGCGGCGCCGCGGCGTTCGCGGGCACCTGCAAGAGCACCCGGCTGTTGAACGCGAACAGCGACCAGACCACGCTGGATTCGAAGCTGCAGTACACGTACGGCACCGGGTCCCGGTTGTCAGTGACCTACCACGTGGACCGCAACCAGGGGCTGAGCGGCATCAACTACGATCCGTCGGAGCAGATGGGGAATCGCGCGCTGGCGCAGGCGTTGATCGCCAGCTGGACGCAGAACCTGTCCAGCGCGCCTGAGCACGCGCTGGAGCTCGACGCTGCCCTGAGCTGGCAGAAGGACCAGTACATTCTGGGATTCGTGCGACCGAGCTGGATGGAGAACCACCACGATCCGTTCGGGTGGTACAGCGCCAGCAACATCCAGTTCCTCACCGATTTCAGCAGCTTCCCGATCGACGACCAGTTGATCCAGGATCTGCGGCTCGGCACGTGCCGAACGGCGCGTGCGGGAGGCATCGGCGCCTGCATTCCGTATCTCGGCCGGAATGACCTCGTCACGGCGAGCGCGTACCGGTTCAACCCGTACGGCCTCAACTCCACGGTCTACGCAAGCCAGGGCATCGACAACGGCTATCCGCCGCAGCTGACCCGGGAAACCCGGCTGACCGGCCGCGCGAACATCGACTGGCAGGCCAATCGGTACAACCGCATCCAGGCGGGCTTCGACTTTGCGAGCTTTCACGACCTGGCGTGGAGCGGCGACCTCGTCATCCCGTTCGCCATGGACGCGTACATCGCCTCGCCGACGACCGTGGGTCTCTACGCTCAGGATCGCCTCGACTTGGGCGACATGGTTCTCGAGCTGGGGCTCCGCTACGACCGGATGGACACGGGCATCCTGTATCCGCGCGTGCCCGGCCGGGTCTTTACCGATCCACTCCGCTCCTCGACGCTGACGCTGGCTCAGAAGCTGGCCACCTCATACACCGCGCAGGACAGCGTGATGGCCCGGGCCTGCGACGCGGATCTCGCGGCCGCCGACTCGGCGGCGCTCGCCACCTGCAACTTCTTCAAGGCCAGGCCGCAGTCCACCCTCTCGCCGACCTTGCGCGTGTCGTTCCCGGTCACGGACCGCACCGCCTTCCGGTTGTCGTACTCTCATCAGGTGCAGACGCCGGACGTGAGTCTGGCCGCGATCAGGACGAACATCGACATCTCCAACACGGAAACGAGCAACTTCTACGGGCGGCCGCTGGGCTACGGAAAGACGATCATGTTCGAGTTCGGGATCCGGCATGCGTTCAGCGACGACATGGTTCTGGACATCTCGGCGTACAACAAGGACATGGTGTCCGAGGTCGCCGGCCGGGTAATCCCCATCTACGACCCGTTCATCGGCGGGGACCCGAGCACGAGCAACGAGTCCATCACTACCTACACCAACCAGGATTTCGGGAGCGCCCGTGGTGTGGACGTCCGGCTGGACCGCCGCTTCGGTGCGATCTTCCAAGGCACGATCTCCTACACGTACCAGACGGCGAAGAGCACCGGCTCGGATCCCAGCTTCTACTTGAGTCATTTCAGTACCGGAATCAGCGCAGCCACGGGGCAGCCGGTCCAGCCGCCGCAGGCGGTCCTGACGACGTCGGACAACCGGACGCACACGATCGCGGGCAATCTGGCGGCGAGCTTTCCGAGAGGATGGAAGAAGGGCAAGCTGCTGGGCGTCATCCTCGAGAACGCCGGCCTGTACGCCACCTTCCGCTTCGCGAGTGGGCTGCCGTACACGCTGATCCCGAACGGCGGCATCGGGGTTCGCGGGCCGGGCAACGGCTTCGGGGCGAGCGAGCTTCAGGTGGAGCGCATCAACAGCTCCACGATGCCGTGGATCAAGAACGTGGATCTGCGCGTAACGCGCGGCTTCCAGCTGGCCGGCCAGGGCGTCTCGGTCTTCGCCGACTTCCGCAACCTGTTCAACTGGAAGAACCTCACGTCGATCTTCGCCGAGACGGGCGACGTCGTGAACAGCCTGTTCCAGGCGAACGCGATCGAGCCGCAGATCTCGAGCCTGACGCAGGACGCCGGGCAGCTGTGGAAGACGAAGTCGGTCGTGACGAACGGCGTCACCCAGACGCTCGCAGGCGTCGACCTGAGCGATTGTTCGAAGTACCCGTACGGCGACGGCGGCATCCGCGGTCCGGTGGATTGCCTGATGCTTCGGCAGGCGGAGCTGCGATGGGGCAACGGGGACCAGTTCTTCACCATCGACGAGATCACGCGCGCGTACAACGCCTGGTACGACCGGACCCAGGGTCCGCAGTCATTCAACGGGCCCGGGTTCGACATGCGGCTCGGTGTGGAGTTGAACTTCTAGGCGGATTGCTGAAGGCTCGCCTGCGCGGTCGACGTGACGGCTCGTCTCGGGGGGGCACCGCGAGGCCGGCCCACCCGTTGTGTCGGACTTGCGGGACAGCGTCTCTCACCAGTGCAGATTGGCCACCCAGATGTCGCTCTCGTACTGCCACACGCTGAGATAGAGCCGGTCGCGGCTGACGCTGAAGAAGCCCAGGGAGGCGACGAGCGCCGGGTCATCGCGCGCGATGACCAGCCGCGGTTCCCCCCCCGCTGCCGGAATGGCCCAGACCCCGCTGCGGCCGTCCCGGTGCGTTCCCATCACGTAGATTGTCCTGCCGTCCCGCGAGTATTGGCAGCAGGGCTGATCGAAGTCCACCAGCCCGCTCGTCGGGATGAGATTGCGGCGCCACAGCACGCGCCCCTGAGGTGAGACGAACACGAGGTCTCTCCGCGTAACGTCCACGAAGAGTATCCCGCTGCCGTCCGGCGCCACGACGGGTGAGAGAGCACACCTGATGTCGGAGAGCTGCACCGGCTCGTGCCACGGGCCGCCCACGCTGTCGCGCGAGACGAGCCAGGGTCGCCACAACCCCGCCCGGATGGAGGTGAAAGCGATCGAAAGCCCGCTCGGCGACCAGGAGGGAAAGAGGTCGCTGTTGGGATGGCCCGGGTGACCTCCTGGATCGTGGGTGACAGCGGTAGGCGGCCTGCCATCCGCCGGCATCACCATGATCTGGGCACCGCCCTCCGAGCGGTCCCACTGGAATGCGATCTCTCCCCCATTCGGAGAATACCGCGGCCAGAACTCGTCACCGGGCAGAGAAGTGAGCGGCACCGCCTCCCCGCTCCCGAGGGGAATCCTGAACAGATCCAAGTTTCCCCGGCGGTTGCTGTCATAAGCAAGCCACCGGCCGTCCGGCGATACATCCGACCCTTCGACCAGCTGGCTGCCGTTGGTCAAGGGGACACCGTTCCTGATGGAGACAGGCGAGGATCGCCCCAACGGGTAGGCCCAGATGTTCGCGCGGACGGTGAACTTCGCGTAGGCGAGCTTCTTCGCGGCGCTGGAGTAGGAGATCGAGTGCGGATCGGCAATCCCGGGAACGGCGCGCGGCTCCCCGCGCCGCCCTTTGGGCCCCACCTCGACGACATACACGCCACGCTGGCCGTCGCGGTTCGAGACGAAGAGCAGGTGCCGCGCGTCGAGCCACGCCGGACTGACGTTCAGGAAATGGAACCCGGTCGCCACGGCCCGGGGAGTGCCACCCTCGGCATCCACGACCCAGATCTCCGACGGGTCAGGGTTGCCACTGCCGCGCCAGTCGGGATTGCCGTTGACGTATGCGATCCGCTTCCCGTCCGGTGACCACGCCAACGAGTGCAGCCACCAGCCCTTCCAGCCCTGGACCGTGACGCGGCGCGGGGTGCTGTCCACCGCTGATAAGACGAAGATCGTATCGGCAACGTAGAAGGCGATGCGGGTACCGTCGGGAGCCCAGGCGGGCGGGTTGCTGCATCCGCACCGGGCCAGCGCACGTTGCGGCAACGTGGCCGGCTGGACGGCCCCACCGAGTCTGCTGGCCTGACTATAGGCGCAGCGGGCCCCTCGGCAGCCCTCGAACTGCACGAACTCGCCGTCCGGGCTCCACGCCGGAAACTCCTGGCTCGTCAACGACGTGTCGCCGAGCCGGATCTCGCCGCCACCCGCGACGTTGGCAGTGCTGCGGATGAAGAGGTGTGGGGCACCGAGCGGTCCAGCCGCATACGCCACCTCCTTCCCATCGGGCGAGATGGCGGGCTGGAACGCGACCCCCGACGCGCTCGTCACCTGAGTCATATCCGAGACCGTGATGCTGACGGGGCCCGGCTTGAGAAGCTGACTCGCCGCAAGTGCGACCACGGCCAGCGTCGCCGCTGCCGTAACCCACTTCGCCCAGTGCGGCAAACGTCCCAGTCCGCTCACTGGCTGCGTCTGGGCCGGCGTGATGCCGCCGCTGGGGGTGGCCAGCGGCTCCAGAGCCGCCAGCAACTCGTCCGCCGTCTGCCAGCGGTCGGCCGGCTTCTTCGCCAGACACTTCATCACCACCGCCGCCAGCGCGGGTGAGACGGTGGAGCGGTGCTGCTCCAGCGGCTCCGGCTCCGCGGTCACGTGCGCTGCCAGCATCTCCTGCGCCGTCGTGGCCGAGAAGGGCGCCCGGCCCGTCAGCAGCTCGTAGCCCAGCACCCCCAGCGCGTAGATGTCCACGCGGTGGTCCTGGTGCGGATCGGCCACCGCCTGCTCAGGCGCCATGTACGCGGGTGTGCCGAGCGCTACCCCCGCCGAGGTCAATACCTGGCGGCCCGTTGCGTCGGTTACGGCCTTCGCCACGCCGAAGTCCGCCACCAGCGCATGCCGCCCCGAGAGCATCACGTTGTCGGGCTTGATGTCGCGGTGCACGACGCCATGGGCGTGCGCGTGGCTCAGGGCGTCGGCCACTTCCATCAGGATCCGCACCGCATCGTGGATGGGCAGCTCGCCGCCGCGTGCCAGACGGTCGCGGAGCGAATCACCCTCGACGAACGGCATGACGTAAAAGAAGAAACCGGCGGCCTCGCCCGAATCGAGCAGCGGCAGGATGTTGGGATGCTGGAGCCGGGCGGCGACCTCGATCTCGCGGGCGAAGCGGCCCGCGCCCAGGGTGGCGGCGATCTCGGGGCGCAGGACCTTGAG
>DATIYI010000072.1:0-2593 GCA_035517695.1 Streptosporangiaceae bacterium | reverse complement strand
GAACTCCCCGCCCTTAACCGCGGCGGTGAACACCGCCCACTCGTGATCGGTGTAGTTTTGCACTGGCCCTGCCGGGTCTTTGCTGTCCCGAACCCGAATGCCGCCGTCTGGGTCAGCGGCGACCTCGACACAGCCGCCGGTATCGCTGCCGCCGGCCTTTCTGAACACGCCATCGCGGATCATGCTGCTGTACTCCTTGCTAGGTAGGCGTTCAATGGGATTGCCCTGCTCAGGGCCGCGTCTCGCCAGCTTCGGCAGGCCGCGACGAAAGCCGGATCGGTCACAAACTCGCTGTGCAGCCAGGCGCCGCGGTCACCGTAGTACATGACGGCGGCACGGATGTCATCGAACAGCCAGTAGTCGCAGCTGGGCAGGTCAACGCCGCCTGCCAGGTCGGCGGGCAGTATGCGGATGTCCTCGCCTGCCGTCACGCTGGAGTCGTAGCACGCCAACTCGAAACGGATGTAGTCAGTCAGAGGCTCGGCGATGACGTGAACGCGGGCCATCGTCTTCCCGGCGGCCCTGGCTGCACGGATCGTCGAGAGCCACGCTGCCCGTTCAGCAGCTGTGACCTGCTCGCCGGCGAGAAACCGTGCCAGTCGTTGTTCTGTTGCCGGCGTGGTGTACCAGTCCAGTAGTTCTAGCCGGTACGCAGAGCGCTCGAAGAGGGTGCCGTCTGCGAACCCGCGGTCGATCTCTTCCGGTGTCCGTACCTGCCCGCGCGGTGCGATGATCTCCGTTGCTGCCATGAGTCAACGGTAAGCGCCAAACTCGTGACTCTGCAAGTACGCTGGTGAGTAAGAGCGACTTAGTGTAACTAATGCTGACTCGAACGAAGGAAGGTGATGCCCATGACTGAAATTGATCTGCGCCGGCTGGCTGCGGCCCTGAAGACCATGCGGCTGCGGTCCGGCAAGTCGACCGCGTCGCTAGCCCAGGATCTGGGCTGGTCACAATCGATGGTTTCGAGGATCGAAAACGGCCGCCGGCATGCCCGGGTAGCTGAGGCCGCCGCCTGGGCTGACGCTACAAACGCCGACGACAGAGCGCGGGCCGAGCTGCTCGCCCTGGCTGAGGCGGTCGGTGCGGCCGTCGAGGTGCGCTCGTGGTGGGACCTGCACGCCCGCGGCCTGGCACGCAGGCAGCACGAGATCGCCGAACTGGAGGGCGAGGCTGGGCGGATTCGTAACTGCCAGCCGGTCGTGCCCGGCCTGCTGCAGACCGCGGATTACGCTCACAAGATTCTGACTCTGTCGAACGTGACGGGGCAGCGTGACCTTGGCGGTGCGCTCACGGCTCGCCTGGCGCGACAGGCCGTGCTGCAGGACACAGCGAAAAGGTTCGATTACGTCTTGCCTGAGTCGGCACTACGGTGGCGGCCGTCCGCCGACCCGACTGTCATGCGCGCTCAGGGTGACCGGCTGCTGGCTGTCAGCCAATTGCCAAACGTTGACCTGGCCATCCTGCCGTTCAGCGTGGTCATCCCGATAGTGCCTTTGACCGGGTTCGTCCTGTACGAGATCCCCGGCGAGCCGATTGTGTTGCTTGAGACCGTGACTGACGAGGTGATCTTCGGCGCTGAGCGGGAGATCACCGCCTACCGGGAGGCGTTTGCCAAGATGCGGGCGGCTGCCGTGGCCGGCGCGGAAGCGCGGGCACTGATTCATGACGTAATGATCACGGCCCGTTAGCAGGTTAGGGCGTGTCTCTTGCCAGTTGACTGAATCTGACTTACACTGAGAGACGTATAGGCCAGCTCAGCGGTTGCCCCCGCTGAGCTGGCAGCCACCGACCTGGAAAAGGCAGGTTCGATGACACATCCAATTCTGGCATGCCCTGAAGTTGCAGCCACGGAGGACGGGGTTACCGCCCGGCCCGCGTGCACCGCCCCGGGCGTCAGCGCCGACTGGTGGTTCCCCGAGCCCGGTGACCAGGTCACCGCCGCCCGGGCCAAGCAAATCTGCTCCACCTGTCCCGCAGCCGCCTGGGACGCCTGCATCACCACAGCGCTAGAAACCCAGGCCGAGCACGGCGTGTGGGGCGGCATCGATTTCGGCGAGAACGCCCGGACCCCGGCCCCCCGCTGCGAGCAATGCTGGGGGCCCGCACCGAGCCGCAGGCATCGGTACTGCCCGCCATGCAAAGCGAAGGTCACGCGTGACCGGCACCGCCGCGACGACCGCATCAAGGCCGGATACGGCCGGGGCACGTCATGAACGCCACAGTTGTGTCCCTTCAGGACGCACGGCCCCGCGGCCGGTGGGCTATCGAGAGCGCACTCGCCGAATCTGACCTGCCCGCCCCGGCGCGTCTCGTCCTCTATGACCTGCTGCGGCGGTCGGACGCCTCGACCGCGGTGATCCCCGAGCGGTTCAGCCCGTCCATCGCCGCCATCGCGCAAGCCACCGGGCTCAGCACGGCGACCGTCAAGCGGGCACTGAATTCGGCCGAACAGGCCGGGTGGGTTACCAGGACCAGGCACCCTCACCAGAGCCGCGACCATGATCCCACCAGCTATGCGATTCATACCCCTTTGGGTTGGCTCACAGAGAGCCAGGGGTTGGCTCACACAGAGCCAGGGGTTGGCTCACAG
>DATIYI010000071.1:0-3211 GCA_035517695.1 Streptosporangiaceae bacterium | reverse complement strand
GCGTCAGCTGCCCGACGCGACGATCCCGTACTCGTGGATCTTGCGGTAGATCGTGGCGCGCGACATGCCCAGCGCCTCGGCCGCCCGGACCTTGTTGCCGTCGTGATCCTGCAGGCTCTGCACGATCGCGTCGCGCTCGATCGACTCCAGCGGGGACAGCAGTCGGCGGCTGACCGTCCAGCACTCGGGCGGCAGGTCCTTCGGCATGATCACGCCGGCCCGGCGGCGCTGCACGACCTGCTTGAGCACCTGCCAGAGCTGTTCGGCGTTGCCCGGCCAGTTATGCCGCAGCAGCAGCTGCATCGCCTCCGGCGAGCAGGTCAGGCGGCCCTGCTGGCTGAGCCGGGCCAGGAAGAACGGCACCAGCTCGTGCAGGTCCTCGATGTGGTGACGCAGCGGCGGCAGCTCCACCGTGCCGTGGAAGAACCGCAGCAGCCGGGTCAGGTCGGCGCCGGCCTGCTTGCGGTTCAGCGTCACCGCCACCCGCAGGTCCTGCTGGCGCTTGGCCGTCCTGGCTTCCTGCAGCGCGCTGGACAGCGCGTGCATCTGCTTGGCGTTCAGCGCGTCCACGTGCCTGATCACCAGCATGCCGGTGCCGTCGAGCAGCTCGCCGCGGACCTTGGTCAGCCAGTCAGAGCCGGTCTTCGGGTCGCCGTCCGCGTCGAGCACGTGGAACGCCGCGGCCGGGTTGCGGCGCTGGTGCACCGCGCGGGCCAGGGCCAGCTTGCCGACGCCGCTCTCGCCCTCCAGGGTCATCCAGTCGGCCGCGTCGTAGAGGGCTTCGGCCTCCCGGCAGGCGCGCAGCCACAGCACGCCGCTGCCCACCAGGCCCGGCAGGTACATGGCCGCCCGCGGGGCGGGCACCTCCGGCGCGGTCACCGCCGCGGCCATCAGCTTCACGTGGACCACGCCGTCGGCGAACGCGGGGTCGCCCGAGATCCGGCGGCAGAACATCCGGGCCACCACGCCGCTGGGCAGGTCGACCGATACCGCGCCCGGGTTCTGCCGGGCCAGCGCCTCGGTGGCCAGGCCGATCAGGGCGGACTGGTCGCCCGGGTCGAGCACCCGGCGGGCGTGGTCGTTGAGCATGACGACGTCGTTGCCCAGCGCCAGCACGATGCCGCCGGTCCGGCGGCAGGCCCGCACGTACTCCTGCAGCAGCTGCAGGTCCCGGCTGCTGCCCGCGGCCAGCAGGGCCTGGGTGATCTGGTCGGCCGTCGACTTGACCAGCGAGACCAGCAGCGGGTCGGCGTTCCTGCGCCAGCAGGTCAGGTCGATCACGCCGACGGTCTTGCCCGAGACGGGGTCGTGGATGGGCACGCCGGCGCAAGCCAGGCCCTCCAGGTGCTCGGCGTAGTGCTCGTGCCCGAAGACGTGGGCCGGGCCGCCGGATTCCAGCGCGGTGCCGATGCCGTTGGTGCCGACCCGCTCCTCGGCGTAGCTGAAGCCGGGCGCCAGCTTGACCCCGTCCAGGTGCCGCTCGAGGTCGTGGTCCGCGGTCATCCTGGTCAGCACCATGCCGGCCGCGTCGGTCAAGATGATGCTGATCGGCTGGCCGTCCAGCTGCTCGTGCAGGTGCCGCAGCACCGGGTCGGCCGTCCGGGCCAGCGCGGTCTCCAGGTTGGGATCGCGCAGGTAGTCCAGCTCGATGTGGTCCGCGGCCACGTTCCACTGCCTGGACCGCCACCAGGAGGCCAGGATCGGTTTGCGGACGGCGTTCGGGTCGACAGGCTCGGCCGCGAGAAACCGTTCTCTGGCCTCGGCCAGCCGATCTCTCGAGGTGTGCGTCGGCACCGAAGCACGTGCCATATCGCCTCCCCCACCCACATTTCTCCGGCTAGAAAGGCTCCGCTCGCGCGGGATCGGATCAAGGGTTACCGGCCTATTACAAAGTAAACCTCACGTTGCGTGGCACTGTCTCAAGTTGAGACTGCGCTCGGCGGCCGGCCGTCGTTGTGTCGGTGATATGGATGCCCACGGAGAGCCGAACGAAACCGAGACCTTCAACCCCTGGAGCATCGTCAACCTGGTCTTTCACCATCTGGCCGACGAGGGACTGCACCCGGTGCTCGGCGAGGCGGGCGATCCCGGGGTCCCCGCGGCCGACCTGCTGCGGGCGCTCGGCATCACGCCGGCCGCAGAGGGCAACCGGATGGCATCGGAGCAGCGTAAGCAGCGTCTCGCGGAGATCCGCGCGGCCTTCGACGTGTCTCATGTTGAGAGCCCATGACCTCGGCATTCGAGATGTGATGCAGCACACAAGGACTTTCGGGGCCGACGGCGTCACGCCGTGGCCCTTGGGGCAGGATCCCCCGGACCCCCGGAACCCGCCGAGAAAGGGGTGACGATGAGTCGCCAGAGTGTGGCCAAGGCTCACCAGAAGATCCAGGAACTGTCCTGGGAGCCGAAGTACCACGAGCCCGTGTCGCAGTACGGGACGGACTACACGTTCCACAAGGCACAGAAGAAGGACCCGCTGAAGCAGGTTCTCCGGTCCTACTTCCCCATGCAGGAGGAGAAGGACAACCGCGTCTACGGCGCGCAGGACGGCGCCATCCGCGGCAACATGTTCCGCCAGGTGCAGGAGCGGTGGCTGGAGTGGCAGAAGCTGTTCCTGTCCATCATCCCGCTGCCGGAGATCAGCGCGGCGCGCGCCATGCCGCTGCTGTTCCGCACGGTCCCCAACCCCGAGCTGCACAACGGCCAGGCGATCCAGATGATCGACGAGGTTCGCCACTCGACGATCCAGCAGAACCTCAAGCGCCTGTACATGAACAACTACATCGACCCGGCCGGCTTCAACAACAGCCTCCGCAACTTCCAGAACGACTACTGCGGGACCATCGGCCGGCAGTTCGCCGAGGGCTTCATCACCGGTGACGCCATCACCGCCGCCTCGATCTACCTCACGATCGTGGCGGAGACGGCCTTCACGAACACCCTGTTCGTCGCCATGCCCGCCGAGGCCGCGGCCAACGGCGACTTCCTGCTGCCCACCGTGTTCCACTCGGTGCAGTCGGACGAGTCGCGGCACATCTCCAACGGCTACGCCACGCTGCTGATGGCGCTCTCGGACGAGAGCAACCACCAGCTGCTCGAGCGCGACCTGCGCTACGCGTGGTGGAACAACCACCGCGTGGTGGACGCCGCCATCGGCACGTTCATCGAGTACGGCACCAAGGACCGGCGCAAGGACCGCGAGTCCTACGCC
>DATIYI010000070.1:0-41023 GCA_035517695.1 Streptosporangiaceae bacterium | reverse complement strand
AGCCGCCGCTGGCGCTCATCGAGATAAGGACGGATCTTGACATACCGGGCGGCTATCTCCGCGTCAGTCAGCATCCATTCGACATACCACAAACGACCAGGGGATTATTCGGACAACTCCCTTTAGTTTCTGCGCGAGCGCAAAGCGGGAAGGCAATAGCTCACCTACGAGTCGCCTCCAACCTCCGCCGGTGCAACCGGACCACTGGCTCTTGGGAAGACGGAGCTACCAACTTCTTCGACATCGAGGTCTGGTCACCGATCGCCGAGAACATCCCCGACTCGCTCGGTAAGGGCGATCGGGTCATCGTCTTGGGGACCGTGCGCACCAACACCTGGACTCCCGAGGGCTCCGACACCGAGCGTTCCCGCCAGGTGATCATCGCCTCCGAGGTCGGCGTCAGCCTCCGCTACGCCACCGCAGCTCCGGTGTCAAGGCCCGGGACTCGGCCGCCCTCGACGAGGAGGCTCCGTCGATCTAGCCCTCGGCGAAAGGTGCCGGGCAACCGGGGAGCCGCCCCGGCCCGGTTACCGTCCGGTGCCTGGGGCTGTGGTGGCTCGCCTGGCGGAAGCTCTCGCGGGGCGGTCAGCAGGAGTGCAAAACTGGGGACATTCCTTTAGTCCACAGAACGCCCCCAGCTTTACAATCACAAGCTAGGCGCCCACGGCGAACGCCCAGTTATCGTAGATGCCGAGTTGCGAAGCGTAAGTCCCCCCACCACTCCAGCAGATCGGGCCTTGAGGGGGAGCAATGCTGTTGAGACAACCGAGGTCCCCAGGAGATTGGTTATTGCGTACGGACGAAGTCTGCCCTTGGAACCCGTAAGGGAGCAGCGACTGCCATCCCTCGTCACGGAAGATCAAACGTCGACCCCCGCCATTCTTGTCGGCATACAGACACATCCACCCATGCGCGCAAGCTGGCAATCCATTCGCTGTAGATGCGGTCTTTGCTAGTTGCGGTTCGACGTTCGTTGATTGGGAAACCAGGCCACGTTTCGCGAGATAAGTATCCGCCGCTTGGTTCGAGTTGAAGCACTGCACTTCCGTCTTGCTTATTACGGCGCACGAGGTTGCGTGCCCCCAGCCCTTACTCATGTCGAATGAGCGGCCGTTGTAGCTAGCACGCTGAACAACACTCGTTGAAGAAGTTGCCGCGTCGGCCACGGTTGGCACCGCAAAAAGCACAGCGCACACCGCAGCGAGGGCGATCGCCAGTTTACGTTTCATCATTCTCCTTTGTTGAAACAGGGCCCGAAATTCACCGTACGTAGGCCACCCTGTCGGGACTGACCGGCTAAAGCCGCATCGAGGTCGTCGCGCAGCGTCGTCAGTACTCACGTGCGCGAACGCTGCCTTGAGGACGAGCCTCGAGCGCGAAGGCTGCTCATCGCGGCCGAGCACCACAGTGCGGGTGATCGAGTCCGCGAAGGTGCGGAACTGGACCTGCCAGAGCGGGCGGATAAACCCGATGCAGAACGGCGGCCAGGGCAGGATGTCGACCGGGTGGGCGAACAGGCGCGCCACACACAGGATCGGCCGGGGAACACCAGCAAGGGCTCGTCGTTGACCATCACCACTGTCGTCAGACGCAGCCCGACAAGGCGCTTACCGAATGACTGACCCGTCGTGCCTTGTAGGAAGACGCTGCTGATCGCGAGGGCCGCGAAGAACAGCACCGCTCCAAGTGTGCACCTGCGCCATGTGTTCCCAGCAGGCCCCAGAGGAGCCAGATCGGCAGGTAGTCGATCACGCCGGCCAGCGCCCGCGGGCCCCATGGGGCTAGGTGCGCCTCGCCGATGTAACCTCTGCGCGCCTCGATCACCTGATCGGGCATAGCTCCGTGGCTGCCGTCAGCGCCACGTTCGCTGGTCTGCGGATAGCTCTGCATCTTGCGTTTCTCCTCTCACGCCGTCGCCGCTGCGGGCAAACTGTCCGGCGTATCCTGTCGTCTGCCGTGGTGTTTGACTTGGTCGGTGGTGATCACACACGTCGCGCTGAGCTCGGCCAGCACCTCAACCAGGCGCGTTGTCATGTGACGGACCAGGCATGTCCGTGACCACGCCTCGATCGGCACCTCTGCGCCTGGTGTCTGCGCGCCCCAGCGGGCGCCGAACGAGGGGTCCGATGCAGCCTTGGCTTCGAGGCCTCCGCTCACGAGCCTCAGGTAGGTGGAGTTCGGCCCCAGCCACATCACCCAGTCGGGGCGCACCTTGCCGGCCACATCGCGCAATGGCGCCGTCATGATGTTGGCCATCGACACCGGGATCGGGGTGGCGCCTTCATCGGTGCCCGCCCTGATGAGGTCCTGAGCCTCCATCAGCTCAGCCAGGGCCTGGCGACCGGGATCTTTGCGCAAGGGAATGAACGAACGCACCGGTGATGACAGCTGGTTCGTCCAGGTGCCGTCGTAGCCGGCGACGAGGCGATCCGTCTCGTGCTCGTCGAGGATCTCCGAACGGCGCTTACCCAGTTCCACAAGAGCGGCCGCGGCGTTGCGGTCGGCGCGGTAAGCGGCGTACTCCATCGCCCCGACGAGCAATTGCGGCCACGGTGGCGCCTGATAGTAGGGAGTGCAGAATCCCCATGCCCAGCCAGTCGTTGTCAGCATCAACACGTAATGGGGATGTTCGCTGGCGCGTCCCTGGGCGATGGCTCCGGGTTCGAGACGCTCGACGAGCTGCTGGTTCGAGGTGGTCTGCGAACTCTCCGACCAGCCCCGGGACTGACCGCCGCTTCGCCCTCTGGATGTCGATGTGCTCGCCGACTTCACCCAGTGCTTACCGATCACTGTGCTGATCGCTTGGAGAGTGTCTTTGTCACGGATGCCCGGGTGCACCACTACGTGGCCGAACAGTGTCAGGAAGCTGTCCGCTGCCTTCTCCCATTTGATCCGCGCCATCTTGAGGTCCTGCAGGCACGCCGCGACGAGCAGGCCTTGCCCGCCGGACTGGCTGAGTGTCTGGGGCAGGTCTCCCATCGGGGCGATCCGCGCCACCTCATCGAGTGCCCACAGCACCGCGGGGCGGTCGAAGTTGTCCTGCTCCTCGTCTTTGCGGTGCTGGGCGAAGGTTGCCTCACGGATCTGACTGAGCAGTCCCGCCACGAGTGGAGCGACGAGCTCCTGGCGTTCGCTGCTCGCCGTCAGGTACACCGTGTCGGAGATGCAACGAGTGACACGGTCTCGGTGCAGCATCTCCAGCGGGTTCAGCTCGGTGTCGGGGAAGACCGCCTCGGCCCGGTATGGGTTGAAGCCCGACGGATCACCGGCCGCAAACTCAGCCGGGTCGAAGTTCGGGTTCTCCGTGGTGGCCAGCGCACCGGAAAGGCGGTATGCGGCGAAGGCATTCGTGGCGCCCGACAGGATCGAGCCCTTCGAGCGCTCGTCGAGGCTCATGATCCCATCGAGGTCCGTGGCTGCGATCTTGGTCTCGGCGCGAAGCTCCCGTTCAAGATGTCGCTGACTTCGGCTAGCACGCGAGCGTCTCCCGCCGCCGCGCGCATCATCCAGAGCATCTCCTTGTTCTCGATCGCAGCGGCATGCAGCAGCGCAGCGATCAGCACGCCGGATTTGGTGCGGAAATACCCCGAGTCGGGCCCGTTGCCGATCTCTGCGACATCGGCCATCGACTTGCCCAGCGCCACAGCAGAGGCCCAGTTGAGAGCAGTCGGTATCGGAGACCAGCGCACGGTCGCGCATCCAGGCGGTGTCGGTGCCCCATCGGGGCTGTAGTGCCAGATCCGCCCCAGCCTGGCTCGCACGAGACCCGTGGCGCGCAGCACGTCGGCTTTCGTCGAGGTCGGCACCACCGGGCCTGGATGACCGAGGATCGCCGGTATCAACACACCTGCGGTCTTCTCCGAACGAGGGGGACCGAGGATCAGCAGGTTCCTGCGAGACGCAGTGATCACCAGATCACCGTTGCCCTTTGTGCCGATCACCAGGCTGTGGCGAACCTCGGTGCGGTTCTGGGCGCCAACCAAGGTGGGCCAGGGGTCGTAGCGCCTGCACAGCGCAGTGACGTCATCGTCTACGGTCGTCTTCGACTTGCCATTCGCGTGCGACCCTGACGCCTCACCTACCCAGTCCCCCATGAACTTCTTGAACCGGACACCCACTGCGCCACCCCGGTTGGTAATAGCCATCGATGTTCCTCTCCCTGGCCTGTGACCCCTTCGGTCTTGGTCGCGGAGCTACGGGCAGACCAACCGCGATGGTTCACGCCGACGCAAAAAGATTTCAACCACGTCACCAAAATCCCTGGCAGGGCAGGACGTGTGGCCATCGCGCTGCGCGCGCGCTACCACCCGCATACTGAAGTCACATCCACTGAGGTGGCAGTACCTGGGCTCACGAGACTCACCTGCAAAAACGTGAACCGCCAGGGTGGTGGGGGCCGTAGAACGGGTGCTCGGGGCTCTCGATGCGCCTGACGCGGCGGCATTCGAGGAGCACCTCGCCACCTGCCCGCTCCGCCAGGCCACGGTGGCCGACTTCGAGTCGCTCACCGTTCCCGGCGCTCTGCCCCCACCGGATCTCGGCGCCCGGACCCTTGCCGCGGTCACCGAGGCGTTCCGCGCCGAGACCCCCAAGAGTGCACGCACCGGACGAGCCGTGCTGACCACCGCCAGCTTCGACAGCAAACAGATGAACTGGGCCATGCTCGGCGAATTCATCCTGGCTGTGCTGGTCACCCAGATGGACGCCTTCAACCGGCCGCTTTTGCGCAACCCCTTCCGGCGCCGCCCCATTCAGGCAGCACAACCGCGCCCAGGCCGACGACGGGGTCAGCCTGGTCGGGGTGCTGCCCAAGGGATTCCCGCCGCTGACCATCCCGCATGTCCGCGTTTCTGATCTGGGGCCGCTGTTCGCCGGGGCGCTGGGCATCGCGCTGGCCTCGCCCCAGAACCGGGCCATGGCCTGCGGATCCGAGCAGTCGGCCGCTACTGCGGCGATCGGCCCGGTGTCCAGGTAGACCGGTCGAGGCTCCAGCACGCAGAACTCGTTGCCTTCCAGATCGGCGAGGACCGTCCACGGGACGTCGCCCTGGCCCACGTCGGCGGGCGTCGCGCCGAGATCTCTTAGGCGCGCGACCAGGCTCGCCTGATGGGCCGCAGAGGTGGTGGCGAGGTCGATGTGCACGCGGTTCTTCACCGTTTTGGGTTACGGGATGGAAAGGATGTCGATGCACAGGGCGATGGGGTCGGGATAGACGAGGCCCTCGGGTTCGACGTTGGTCTCATCGGGTTCGTCGCCGACGACCTTCCAGCCAAGCGCCTCCGCCCAGAACCGGCCGAGCGGAGTTATCCTGAGCATTTATCGGTGGGAGGCTGTGGCCCGGGCGCTGCTGGCGGTTGTGGCTGGCGCGGTCGAGGCGAGCGGCGGAGAGTTCCGGCATTCGATCGAGCGCATGGAGCCGGGCCACTACCTGACGTCGGGCTATTACGAGCACTGGCTCACTGCGGCGGCCACCCTGGCCGTTGAGCATGGGCTGGTGACGGGCGCCGAGCTTAAGGCACGCGCCGGCGGGCGGTTCCCGCTGAGCGGCCCGGTGCTGGCGCCGCCCGTGGCAGAGTCCGGGCCGGACGTCGGCACGCCGCGCTTCGGCGTTGGTGACCGGTGGCGGGTGCGGGAGTGGCATCCGCCCGGGCACACCCGCTGTCTGTCCTCGGTATGTGCGGGGCAAGGCCGGGATGGTGGTTCTCCGCCGGGGAATGATCCGGTCGAGGGAGGTGCGGGCCCAGTCGTAGCGCATCGCGGTGCGCGGGTCGGCGTGCGAGGCAGCTTCCTCGGTCCAGCCCGGTGGCGTGGGACTCATAGTCCAGCCGGGGTCGGCGGATAGTCCAGCCGGGGTCGGCGGACGTGCGCGGCGTGTGAGTGGTCGAGGAGTTCTTCTTCGACGGCGTACTTGTAGAACCCGGCGATGGTGCGCAGCCGGCGGGTGATGGTGGCGCGGGCGCGGCCGCGCGCTTCCAGGTCGCGGGCGAAGCACTCGATGTCGGCGCGGCGGGCAGCGAACAGGCGTATCTGCTGGCACCAGGATGCGTACTGGCGCAAGTCCGGCTCGTCGGCCTGCCGGGTCAGGCCGCTATACCCCGCGAGGAATCCCGCTAAGGTGAGCCGCTCGGTATTGGTGAACACCGGCGTGACGGGGACGAGTGCAGCGGGCGGGATTGTGGCGGCCATGGGGCACCTCCGGGGCCCAGGCTGAGACCCCGGGTGCTGGGCCAGCCGAGGCCCCAGCAAGACCACGAGAACCTCACGGTAAATTGCTCGTCCCGCTTACACCAGGTCACAACCTCTACCGCCGCAAGAGCCCAGCGCCCTCTCCCGAGCGCCGACTCTGCGCTAGCGGGCGATGGTGACTTCGGCGTGGCCGGGCCGCACAGAATGGCTAGTTCTGCGCGTGCGACGCAGGCGATTGCCCATCACTGCCATCGGGCGATGGCTGGCGAGGCATGGCGATCCTGCCCGTCCCGCTGGGCGCCCGTTCACAGCGGTGGTGGCACGGGCTCGTGTCGGTGGTTCATGAGCGGCGATCCCCTTTTACCGTCCAAGGCTCGCCGGTGCAGGTGTGGTGGGCTGCCCAGCTGACTGAGCCGGTGCGCGTCGGCCGGCTGCCGGTGGTCCCCGGCTATGCTCGCAGGTTGGCTTCGGCTCCAGATACCGGCTACGGTCGCTGCCGCGCAGAGGTCGCTTTCCGCCGGGAGGCTTAGGCGGGTACGCTGCCCGGTGCGTGTTGCAGGGCAAGCCGCGCCGCGGTGAGGCCGGAAGCCATCGCGGGGTTCATCCCGCCGGTATTGGTCCAGGCCCCGGCGAGGAAGAGGTTGCGGATGGGTGTGTCTGCTGCGGAAGCCAGCCCAGCCCCGAGTTCGCGGGCGAGTTCTCGTACCCTTCGATGGCGCCTCGCAGGTTGCGGGTGTAGTGGTGGTTGGTCAGGGGCGTTGACGCTTCCCGGTGCCGGATCGCGTCAGCCAGCCCGGGCACGGCGTCGGAGGCACGCGCGATCAGTGCGTCCGCGACCTTCTCCTTGACCTGCAGGTATCGGGGGTTTTGGTGGTAGTCCGCGAGCTCACCGGCGGTGCCCCAAGTGTCCTGGTAGTCCCAGCCGGCCGCGGTCGTCAGCACGACCACAGCGTGGCCGGGCGGCGCGCAGCCCGGGTCGGCCCCGGTGTAATCGGTAACACTCAGCGCGACCCGGTCCCAGTCGCCGCGCTGCGCGGCCTGCCACTCCTCGCCGGGGTCGTGGGAACCGGCGAGGAACAGCTCGTGCGTCAGTCCCTGCTCGGCGAACACATCCCGGCCAAGCCCGAGGTAGACCGCGAACGTGGTATACGAGGGGGCCGGACATTCGACCTGGGTGACATAGTCGGCGGGCAGCCGCCCCTTGCCGACCAGTTCCAGCATCGTCGCCGGTGCGCTGGCGTTGGAGATGAACACCTGCGCTTCCAGTCGCCGTCCATCACTGGTTGCCACGGCCAGGGCGCGCTCGCCGTCGAGGTCCACACCCGTGGCTAGCTGCCCGTAGCGGATGTCGCCGCCGCGCTCGCGTAGCACCTGCGCCAGCGTGTTGCTGACGCTTGCGAGCCGCCTTCGGGGTACCAGCCGCCGTGTTCGTGGTAGCTGCCGGTCACCACCGCACCCACCAGCGCGGCGCATTGCGAGGGCGGAAGGCCGATGTAGCCCCACAGCGCGCCCAGCGCCGCCTGCGCGTGGGCATCGCTCAGGTGGCGGGCCATCATCTCCTTCCACGTCTCCCCGCTGACCCGGACCAGCGTGGGGTAG
Source organism: Streptosporangiaceae bacterium (assembly GCA_035517695.1). Taxonomy (GTDB): domain Bacteria; phylum Actinomycetota; class Actinomycetes; order Streptosporangiales; family Streptosporangiaceae; genus DATFVJ01. Next base: position 33,238 of record DATIYI010000070.1, on the reverse strand, counting down.
CGGGCGGGCAACTCCTCCAGCGGCGGCACACGGCCGGCTGCCTGGTCCTCGCCCAGGCGCCGCGAGTCGCGGTAGACCGCGAGCGCCTCATCCAGATAGGCGCGGATGCCGACCGCCTGGCCCGGGAAATGGCCGATCAGTTCCGACTCATACCGGAACCAGTCGGCGTGCGCGACCACCTCACAATCCGGCAGCCGCAGCCGGTACAGCGGATCCAGCCGGTGCAGCCGCACCCGGTCCCAGATGCCCAGCTCCCGGTAGAGTGCATCGGCCCCTCCACCCGGCGCCAGCCCATTCAGCGCGTGCAGGCTCACGTCAAACCGGTACGGCCCCCGCTGAAATCCGGTCGCGTAGCCGCCGGGCAGGCTGTGCTGTTCCAGCAGCACCACCCTGCGGCCCTCACCGGCGAGCACAACAGCAGCGGCCAGCCCGCCGAGCCCGGCCCCGACGACAACAGCGTCCACCCGCTCCACCATGGCTCCTCCTCTGCTCACAGCAAAGAAGGCACGGGCCCAGGCGGGCGGCTAGGGCTAAAGGTCCCAAAGCGGCTAGGCGCGACTCTGACAACGTCGTCCGGCGACGCCATACCGTGCGCCCAGCCAAACGAGCCTTGCCCATCCATGCATGGTTTATACGGAGTACCGGCAATACACGCTGCTGGTTCAGCCAGTGACAAGCGTGACATGACGGGACCGGAATAGTTCCCACCGGCGGCGCCGCTCATAGCCTAGGAAACTGGCGGTCACGGAAGGTGAGCGCCCCGTCTCGTCCAAGCCAGATCCGGTGATCAGGTGTCTCCCTTGAGACGCAGGCCGGCGACGTCCACTGCTCCGGCCGGCTCGGGGACTGCAGGCTCAGGACCTCGGCCGGGAACTTCTGGCTCGAGCAAACCGGCCCGCTGCGCCTGAAGACGGGGTTCGGCCACGTTACCGCCGACAGCATCGCGGGCAGCACCGAGATCTCCACCGGCTCCGGCGAGATCCAGATCGGCGAGATCGAGGGCACCGCCGTGGTCAGGAGCTCTAACCCGTTCTAACGGCGCCATCTCCGTCGACCGGGCGGGTGCCGGTGTTGACGCTCCAACGGCAGCACCCGCCTCGGCGAGGTGGCCCGCCGGCGATGAACGCGCGAAGGTCTTGCACGCGAGTTCCGCAACAGCCGACCTGCGGCAACACAAATGGACTGGAGCGTCGCGGATTGTCCGCCAGTAAATGATCGTTTAATTCGGACCCCAGCCCCCAGGCCAGGCACCCAAGCCGCAGCACGACACGACCACGCGAACGTGACAGCGATACGCAATTCGACACGAATTTGAACCCGCTATATCATGCAAACGGCAAAAGGGACAACTGCTATCCCCGGCTAATATTCGGTTTGTTGTTTTGAGCCATTTGTGCCAGATGGCCCGATGCGATCAGCGTTCGCCCTGCTCAGTCCGGGAGCACGGGAGCAGCTCGTCGTAGGCGACGGGGAGGTGGATCGGGCCCCGCAGTACGGGGCTGGGCCGGTACGGCGGCGGGTCTGCCGCGAGCCGTGGGTTCGCGAGCCGGCGAGCAAAGGTGGTCAGCGATCGGTAGGCCTCGATACGGGCGAGCGGCGCGCCGAAGCAGTAGTGGAGCCCGCTCCCGAAGCCGAGATGCTGGTTATAGCCGCGGTCCGGGTCGAAGCGGTCGGGATGGGGGAAGCGCTCCGGATCCCGGCTTGCCGCAGCCAGCAGGAGGATGACCCGCGCTCCCTGGGGGATGGTCGTCCCGCCTACCTCGATGTCGGTGCGGGCAACCCGGTTTGGCAGGTACTGGACTGGTGGTTCAAAGCGCAGCAATTCCTCGACGAGGGGGATCGCCCAGTCTGGTTCGCCGCGGAGGCGTTCGAGTGCCCAGCGGTTGCGCAAGAGCGTGAGCATGCCGTTGGCGGTGAGGTTCACGGTGGTCTCGTGCCCGGCAACGAGCAGAAGGAGACTGGTCACGCCCAGCTCCACGTCCGTCATGACGTCCACCGCGTCGTCGTTGGCCAAATGTGAGAGCACTGAGCCGTCCGGGTGCATCCGATGCTTGCCCACGAGATTGGTCACGTAGACGAACATCGCCGCCTCGCTCTGGTCGCGCTGCCTGACCAGTGCGTCCGCGCCCTGCTGTTCCTGCGCGTCGATTCCCTTGACGATGTCTTCGGTCCAGCCACGGAACTGCGGCTCGTCCTCCTTGGGGACGCCGAGCAGCCCGCAGATGACCGACACTGGCAGCGGGTAGGCGAGGTGGTCGACCAGGTCAGCCTCTCCGGAGCGGGGAAGCGAGTCGACAAGGCTGTCCACGAATCCCCGGATCTCCGGCTCCTGGCCACTCACCACCCCGGGGCTGATCGGCGGTCCGAAGTAGCGCATGGCGATGGCGCGCAGCCGACCGTGGTCTGGCGGATCCCGCTGAATGAACGGCGCATCGTCGAGCAGCTTCGCGGAGCCGGGGTCGGACGCGTTGTGCGGGTCCGAACTGATGCGGGGGTCGTGGAGAAGACCGACGACGTCCTCGTATCGGCCGAGCGCGTAGCTGCCGTCAGCGAGAAGGTTGACCCGGTTCTCGCGGAGCCTGGCGTAGAGCGGGTAAGGGTCGTGGCGACTGGCGGGGTCGGTCACCTGACGCATGAGGTCGCCGGTCACGGAGCGCTCCTTCCTGGGGGCACCCGGATCGCGTCCATGTCTGTCGGCGAGTGACCGGTCACGATGACGGTGGGGCCGTGGTACAGGCCGGCCGGGTGGGGGAACCCGGCTGGCTGCGGGTCGCCCGAGAGTCCGGCACCGAACGGGCCGGGCAATGGGGATGCGCGCTCGATTAGGTGACGGTAGTGGTCGAGCCATCGCCCGTGGTTGAACGTGACCGCGGCCACTATCCGCCCCTCACTGTTCCCGTAGGCGGCGGCGAAGCTCGCATGTTCGGGTGAGCCCTGGGTAATGATGATCTCGTCCGCGAGCGACGGCACGCCGACGGATTTGATGTTCACGTCGAACTGCGTGGACCAGAAGGTCGGGACACACGCGTGGGGGCGGCGGTCCTGCGCAGGACAGATCATGTTGTGCGCCGCGATCTGGGCGCTGACTACGGCGTTGTGCCAGTGCTCCAAGGCGAGGAACTGGTAGTCGAACAAGGCGTGGGCGAATCGTGCGACGTCGCCGGCGACGTATACATCGTCGGTGACCAACCCGTTTACCGCGATCGCCCGACACCCTGCGTCGGCCGAGACGCCAAGCGGACCGGCGGCCAGGCCAGAGTCGGCCAGCCATTCGGTGTTGCGGATCGCCCCGAGCGCGATTACCGCGACGTCCGCCTCCACCGTCGAGCCGTCCGACAAGGCGGCGGCACGGAATCTGCCGCCTGTTCCCTCGAGCGCCTCGACGGTAGCCGCGCACCGCAGGTCCACGCCCTTCGAGCGCTGAAGGTTCGCAGCGACCGCGCCCACCACGCCGCCGAGCGCCCCGACCAGCGGTCCTTCCCCCCGCTCGATCACGGTGACCTCGATGTCACGGTGGCGGCACGCCGAGGCGATTTCTGAGCCGGTGAAGCCCGCGCCGACCACGACGACCCGCCTCACCCCGCCAGCAAAGAGCGATACCAGGTTCGCGGCGTCGCCGCGGGTCCTGACTCCGCACACCCCTTTGAGCTTCGCCTGGTCTTCGTCCGGCCAGGGCCGGTTGCGCACCCCGGTGGCGAGGAGCACGAGGTCGTAGGGGACCCGGGAGTGGTCGGCCAGCACGACTTCCCTGGTGCTCCGGTCGAGCCTGGCGGCCGGAGTTCCGAGAAGCCAGCGGGTGTCCCCGAGCTGCCCCAGATGCGGCAGGACGGTGTGGTCGGGCGGGACCCATCCACTGAGTACCTGCTTGGACAGGGGCGGGCGATCGTAGGGAGGGTCGGCCTCGTCGCCGACGACAGTAAGAACCCCGTCAAACCCGAGCTGTCGCAGCGTCACGGCAGCCCGGAGCCCAGCCAGGGAGCCGCCGACGATGACGATCCGCTCCGGGGCGGGCCTACCGGGCATCGCGGGCCATGGTGCCGGGGACTGAGGAGTCGGCGGAAATAGCATGAACCGGGCACGCGCCCATCGCCCGGAGGACCCGCTCACGCAGGTCGTCGGACGGGTTGGGGTCGTACATCAGCCCTTCGGGGCCGCTTAGCCGGAACGCCTCCGGTGCGAGAAAGGCGCACTGCGCATATCCCTCGCACACCGCGAGATCGACCACGACACGCATGCTCCCCCTCACGCTCTTGCCTCTCGCGATGAGTACAGCACTAGTAACGGGTCCGCGCAAGCGCCTGCACTCGGGCTATTCTCCCTGCTCAGTAGCGTGGCGAGGAACGAGCCACCACCCGGCAGCCCGATCGGCACCTGACCGGACCCCGAACGACACTGCCTTCATACCCGGCGGCCAGCTTGGGCCAACGGAAGAATCGGGCGGCTGATCTGCAGGCATGCGAGTTCAATGCAGGTAGATCAGCAACGGACTCGGCTTCGATCTCCCGCCTTGACTCGGCGCTGAGCACAGATGCCGTCGAGCTCCGCCGGATGGGGCTACGCACCTTCTCGTGACAGCGGAAGGCACAGGATGACTAAAAGTCTCTGCCGGCGAGGAGGAAGCGGGCAGTCACCGCAATCGGTTGATCGCCAGCGGTACTTCGCAAGTGACCGGCGCACGGACCCGGTCGTTCTTGCCCGTCGAGGAGTTCCGCAGTTAGTCTCGGTGTAGTGCTAACCGGGCCCTACCGGGATCTGCTCCCGGCCATCACTGGCTGCGCGGCCACCTTGACCGGCCTGTTGTTCGTCGCGATCTCCGTTGAGGCCCGCCATAACCCCGCTGATCGGCCGGTCGTCGTCCAGCAGGTCCGCGCTGCCGCCTCCATCCTGGCGTTCACTAATGCGCTGGCGGTCTCACTGTTCGGCCTTGTACCCGGAAACAATGTAGGGTATCCGGCCTCCATAGTGGCTGTCATCGGCATCTTTTTTACCGCCACAGGGACGCGATCCATCTTCTCCAGCCATTTGCCGCGGCACCACGTGCCGGGGCAGTTCGGATTGATCGCCCTCCTCCTGGCGGCGTTCGCATTCGAGCTCGTCGGCGGCATTGATCTGCTCCCACATCCGCGCAGCAGCGGCGCAGCAGAGCTCGTCAGCAACGTCCTCGTCGCATTGCTGATCATCGGAATCGCGCGAGCATGGGAACTCGTTGGGGAAAGGGACACAGGCATCATTTCCTCGATCGCGGTGCTCACCGGGCACGACCGCAACCCAGACGGCACCTCCAGCGTCCGTGCCCCCCGGGCCGATCGAGACCAATGAGCCAGCGACGCCGGACCTTTGAACTCATCGGCTAGACGACTGCCCGGAGTGATCCCGTTTCGCTCGCGGTGTGGTCCAGCCGGCGACAGTCGTTTAGGGACGGCGAAGCGCAGTGGCGGGGGCGCCATTCCTCGAACTGGCCGGACCCGAGCGCGCCCGAGGGCACGGACGATGTCGTGGACACAGTCCCGACCGTTTCGTTCTGCATCGGCCTTTGCCCGACGGCTGACTGCTCATCGTCTCGGCGGACGATGGACGTCTGCTCCGCAAAGAACCCCGTGCGCTACCTTACGGCGCCGCCAACAGCGCTCGGCATGAGGAGCACGGGACAGCGAGCGCGGTGGGAGAGCGTCTTACCGATGTCGCCGAGAACTTTCTCGCGGAGCTCGTGCAGGTGGTGGCCACCGATTACGATGAGATCGGCCCTGGTCACGTCCGCCTGAGCCAGAACCCGATCAGCGAGTTCGGCTGGCTTCATGCTGTTCGTTCGGGCGCTGGGCTTCGGCCGTCGCACGATGCTGAGAGTGGCGAGGTCCGCGAAGGCCCGGGCGACAATGACATCCGCTTCATCCATCGGGGTTTGCGTGACGCTGAAAAGCTTCAGGGCACCGAGGGCCACGTCCCGCAGCCGCAGCGGCAAGGCGAACGCCGACTGGAAACCCGCTCCGAGGGCCGCCACGGAGAACGACGGCCAACGGCCGGACCCGGCGGCCAGATTCTCGTGTTCAATGCGCTCGCCGGTGCGGAAGGCGTCCAGACACGGGCCCTCCTGGGCCTGGAGCTCGAACAGCTCCAGCAGGCGCATCGCCTCACTCGACGAGGCCACCAGCCCCAAGCTGCCCTCCGGTCAGCATCACACCGGCGGCAGAGACGCCGAGCAGGTTGACACACCGGTCCGCGAGCCCGGTCAGCAGGTCGACGATGTCGTGGTCATCGACGAGGGTGTCGGCCATCTCGACGAGCGATCGGACCTAGCCGCTGAGTGTGCTGGCAGGGGACGGCGCGGATCGGCGCCCAGACGACGAACGGCGGCGTTGTCGTCGTCACCGATAGCCCCCACTATCGGCTCCTCGAAACCAAGCAGGGCCTTGCCGCTCGCCGCCTGGGTCACCGCCGCATCCAGCAAGATCCACGGGACGCCCTAGTCCCGGGAAGCGGGGCAGGCGAACGCCCGGCTTCCTCCTCCTTCGCGGAACCCAGTCGCGAGCGCCCGCGCGGCGTCCTCCATTGCCTGGGTACGCTGCTCGCGCGTCAGCCCGGGGGTCGTGCCCCAGTGATCCGCGATCTCCGCGTCGATGGCGGCGAGGGCATCATATGCTTGAGTTTGCCTGACCATCGACTGCCAGTGGCGGGCCAGGGCGTGCCGCAGGGCACTGGTGCCCGAGAAGAGGATCGCGCCACGGGATAAGACCCTGTATCGCATGTACCGCGTTCCTTTCAGGTTGATCCTCATCGACGCCTCGTGCGCCAATGCGGTGCACGGCCGAAATGTCACCCGATCCCCACGAGGTTCCCGCGCTCACCGGCTGCGCTAGGCAATCGGGGCCAGGCCGTGAGCTTGCCCGGGAGATGCAGTTTGGCAGGCCAGATGTGCCACGTGACGACGATGGCGGCATGATCGATGTCAGCCACGCGCCCGCCGTACTGGCGTCAAGCTTGGGGCTGACATCGCAGGAACAGCGCCTGCCGACGCGGCACGTCATCAGCCTTGCAGGTTCAGCGGCCCAGACGAGCTGGCACCGTATGCACAACTTCAACCGGATCGTATGGACGCCCTACTCGATGAGATGTTGTTCACCTGAGCGCCGGTATCGTGAGCGCACTACCGGTCACCCGGTACGGACAGTCAAATAAGAGAATCCTTAATCCGCCGTCGCGCGGACGGGCAGCAGGAATTAGGGCCGAAGGTCCGGCTGCGGCCACTCGTCCTGATCCTCGATGTCTCCGGCTCGATGGCCGACTACTCGCGGAATCTCCTGCAGTTCGCGTATTCGGCCAAGCGGGCGGAGGGTTTACATCTGCACGTACGACGTGCCTGGCGGCGGCAGGCGGCACCGGGAGCAGATCGCCCGCGAGCTTACGGCGATTTACCATCCGTGCTGCAACGACCGGCAGTACGACCAGTCCTGGAAGGACGAGTGGATCGGCGAGTGCTCGGCCCCACGACGGGTCCGGTCGCCCGCCGCGGTCCCGACGGCTCCCCGCTCAGCTAGCGTTCCGCCCAATATCCGTAACGGCTTACGCCGGGTGCCCCGCTCGCGGCATTGCGGTGGGTTCCGTGGGATCGCCCCCCGGGCTGGCACTGGCACAACGGCGACAGGTTGCCGCTTCCCGATCGGCCTCGCGGCCAGCGTGGGGTGCCAACATCATCGATCACCTTGAGGAGCCGCAGTCATGCCGCTGAGTGCCCGAAACCAGATCCCGGCCCGGGTCAGCAGCATCACCACCGGGGGAAGCGATCGCCAATGTACTACTGCGCCCGGTGGCCTCGATCACCGTGGAGGTGGTGCGCCAGCTCGCCCTGGCCGAGGGCAGCGAGGTCACCGCGGTGATCAAGGTCTCAGACGCAATCGTGGCCACCCTAACTCACACCTTGGACCGAAGATCACCCAGCGGTCGGACGCACGATTCGCAAGTGCGTCTCTTGTAGCGCGCAAACATCGCTAATGCGCCACCGCAGTGTCCCTTTGGCGGCATGTGCGTTAGTGTTGCAGGATGCCGATGTTCCGGATCAGGGAGGCCGCCGAACTGCTCGGGGTCAGCTACGACACCGTGCGCCGCTGGGCCGATGGGGGGCGGATCGAGAGCATCACGGGCCCGTCCGGGCGGCTGGCGGTGGACGGGGCCGCGCTGGCGCGGTTCGCGCAGGAGCGTGCCGAGTCGCCCGGTCAAGCCGGTACCGGTGCGGCCGTCGCGCATTCGGTGCGTAACCGGTTCAGTGGCCTCGTCACCCGGGTGGTCCGCGACACCGTGATGGCTCAGGTCGAGATCCAGGCCGGGCCACACAGGTTCGTCTCGCTGCTCAGCCGCGAGGCCGCCGACGAACTCGGCCTGGAGCCGGGCGTGCTCGCGGTCGCGGCCGTCAAGGCGACCAATGTGGCCATCGAGATACCCGAAATCCACTGATCTCGCCGCGGGCGAGATTCGACTTAGGGAATTCACAGTGCGCCGTTCCGCTGTCACCTTTGCCGCAGCCGCGATCGTGGGGATCACAGGATCAGCCGTGGCCGGTTGCGGGTCGAGCAGCAGCTCTGGAGGCGGGGCCGCGTCATCGAGCGCGAGCAGTTCGGCGTCGCCATCGTTCTCGGGATCGATCACCGTGTTCGCCGCCTCGTCGCTGCTCGGTACCTTTACCCAGCTCGGGAAGCAGTTCGAGGCCGCCCATCCAGGGGTGAAGGTGACCTTCGGCTTCGGCGCGAGCTCGACCCTGGCCACCCAGATCGTCAACGGTGCGCCCGCTGACGTGTTCGCCTCGGCGAGCCCGACGAACATGCAGCAAGTCATCACTGCCGGAGACGCGTCCAATCCTGTGACGTTCGCCAACAACGTGATGGAGGTGGCGGTGCCCCCGGCCAACCCCGCGGCTGTCACGTCCGTTGACGACCTGGCCAAGTCGTCGGTGAAGGTCGCGCTGTGCCAGCCGCAAGTACCCTGCGGAGTCACCGCGGCGAAGGCTTTCAAGAACGCCAAGATCACCGTCAAGCCGGTCACCCTCGAACCAGACGTGAAGTCGGTCCTTAGCAAGGTCGAACTCGACGCGGTCGACGCCGGCGTGGTCTACGTCACCGACGTGAGGGCCGCGGGCACGAAGGTCAAGGGCGTCCAGATCCCGGCCAACCTCAACGCGTCCACCGCCTACCCCATCGCCCCGATCAGCAAGAGCAGCAACGCGGCCACCGCGCGCGCCTTCGCCGCGTACGTCGCCTCGCCAGCGGGCGAGAGCGTGCTCGCCGCCGCCGGATTCGAGAAGCCCTGACCTTAGCCCCGGCGCGGTCGCAGTGGACACCGCTGACAGCGTAGGCACAGCCGCCACGCCGTCGCGGCTGACCGCCCGCGAGAGGGCCCGCCGCGCCGCCCGGGGTGGTGGTTCGAGGTCGGCGCCTGCGCCCTTGCTTGCGCCGGCGCTTGTCGCGGTCGCGTTCTTGGTGCTGCCCCTGATCGGGCTGGTGGTACGCGCCCCCTGGGCCAGGCTCGGATCGGTCCTGAGCGGGTCGGACGCGACCCAGGCCCTGACGCTGTCGCTGTGGACCGCGTCGGTGGCCACGGTGGTCTCCCTGGTTATCGGGGTGCCGTTGGCCTGGGTGCTGGCCCGGAGCAGCTTTCCCGGGCAGCGACTGCTTCGCGCACTTGTGACGTTGCCGCTGGTGCTCCCGCCGGTAGTCGGCGGGGTCGCGTTGCTGCTCGCATTCGGCCGTGACGGGCTCGTCGGCAGGCTCCTGGATTCCTGGTTCGGGTTGACGATCCCCTTCACGCCCCTCGCCGTGGTGATGGCGGAAACCTTCGTCGCGATGCCGTTCCTGATCATCACGGTCGAAGGGGCACTGCGCTCGGCCGACCAGGGCTTCGAGGAAGCGGCCGCCACCTTGGGCGCGAGCCGGATGACCGTGTTCCGCCGGGTCACCGTCCCGCTGATCGCCCCGTCGCTTGGCGCGGGCTCGGTGTTGTGCTGGGCGCGAGCCTTGGGCGAGTTCGGGGCCACGATCACATTCGCGGGCAGTTTCCCCGGGCGTACCGAGACGATGCCGATCGCCGTGTATTACGCGCTCGAGACTGACCCCGACGCGGCGATCGCGCTCAGCCTCGTACTGCTGCTCGTATCGGTCGTCGTGCTGGTGTCCCTTCGCGACCGCTGGCTACGGGGCGGCGCGGCCTCGTGACAGATGCCGCTGCGCGGCGCAGCCCATGACGCCCGACAACGACCGCGGCCTGGTCGTCGAGGCTGAGGTCACGCGCGGCGGCTTCACCCTCAGGGCCGCACTTACCGCTTCGCCCGGTCAGGTGCTCGGCGTGCTGGGGCCCAATGGTGCCGGGAAGTCCACGCTGCTCAGCGCGCTCGCCGGGCTGACGCCGGTCGCGGCCGGCCGAATCGTGCTCGGCGGCAAGGTCCTCGACGACGCGAACACCGGAGCGTTCGTCGAGGCCGCCGGTCGGCCAGTGGGTTTCGTGTTCCAGGACTACCGGCTGTTCCCCCACCTGAGCGTGCTCGATAACGTAGCCTTCTCGCCGCTTGCCCGCGGCCTGGGCAAGCGTGCGGCTAGGTCTGCCGCGGATCACTGGCTCGGCCGGCTCGGGTTGACCGGCCTCGCCGGCCGCAAACCCGCGGACCTGTCGGGTGGGCAGGCCCAGCGGGTGGCGCTGGCCCGGGCCCTCGCTGGAGAGCCCGCGCTGCTTCTGCTTGACGAACCCTTGTCAGCTTTGGACGCCCGTACCCGCCTTGACGTGCAGTCCGAGCTCAGGCGTCACCTGTCAGACTTCACCGGGCCGTGCCTGCTGGTCACCCACGATCCGCTCGAAGCGCTGGTGCTTGCTGACCGCCTGCTTGTCCTCGAGGATGGGCGGATCGTCCAGGAAGGCACACCCGCGCAGGTCGCCCGCCGGCCGGCTACCGAATACGTGGCCAGGCTCGTCGGGCTGAACCTCTACTCCGGCCACGCCGACGGAGCGGGGGTGGACCTGGCCGCCGGGGGGACCTTCGTCGTTCCCGACCATGGCCAGCATGGTGACGTGCTGGTCGCGGTCCGCCCGTCCGCGGTAGTCGTCAGCAGCGAGCGCCCACAGGCCACCAGCGCCCGCAACACGTGGCAGGCACAGATCGCCGGCCTGGCGCTGCTGGCCGATCGGGTCCGCCTCGACCTCGACGGGCTGCCGCCCGCCCTCGTCGACGTCACGCCAGCAGCTGTCGCGGAGCTTTCGCTGACCCCCGGCAGCCGCGTGTGGCTTAGCGTCAAAGCCACCGACCTTGAGGTCTACACCCGCGACGACAGCCAGCACGGCTAAGCAGCGCCGCCTCGATCGCACGGGGCAACCGGCCGGTGATGGCATACATCGGTCTGGTTACCCTGGTCGTCCGCCACCACGACGAGGCGATTGACTTCTACGTCCGCCCCCTGGTTCCGGCTCGTCGCGGACACCGGCTGAGCGAACAGAAACGCTGGGGTCGTGGTGGCTCCGCCTGGTCCAGCCTGACATTGCACGGCTGCCCTCAGACCCGGCTCGGTTAGTGCTGGCGGCGGAATCGCATCGCGATGGTAGCCAGAGCTTAAACGAGTTCCTGCCGCGACACGTCGAACGCTTGTGCGACCAATTCGCTGAAGTGGGTCACGAGGATCTGTAGAGTACCGGAGCGTGGGGAGGCTTGTGCGCACCGCAGCGCCGCGTGGGGCCCGTGGCACGTTCTTCACCCCGACTCCATCGCCGAGCGATTCGGTTCACCCGGCCGAGAACAAGCCCGAACACGATAGGGGCCTATTGTGCCTGAATTGACCTGCCTCGAGATATGCGCCGGCGCGGGCGGTCAGTCGCTCGGCCTCGAACAGGCTGGCTTCGCCCACGTGGCGGCTCTTGAGATCGACCTGGACGCCTGTGCGACACTGCGGCTGAACCGGCCCCAATGGAACGTGATCCAACAGGATGTTCATCATTTCAACGGTGCCGGCTACCGGCGAATCGACCTTCTCGCGGGCGGTGTGCCGTGCCCGCCGTTCTCGATCGCGGGCAAGCAGCTTGGCGCTGACGACGAACGCGATCTATTCCCACAGGCCCTGCGTCTCGTCCAGGAGTGCCAACCGGCCGCGGTGATGCTCGAGAATGTCCGCGGCCTGTCCACGGCCCGTTTCGCGGGCTACCGCCAGCAGGTTCTCGACCGGCTGCACGAGCTGGGCTACCAGGCCGACTGGCAAGTGCTGAACGCCAGCGAGTTCGGCGTTCCGCAACTGCGCCCGCGCTTCATCCTGGTAGCCGTGACGGCGGATGCCCACGAGCACTTCGAGTGGCCAAGGGCCATCAAGACACCACCAACCGTCGGCGAGACCCTCCGTGATCACATGGCGGCCGACGGCTGGAGGGGCGCCGATGCGTGGGCCAGGAAGGCCAACGGCGTTGGCGCGACGCTTGTCGGCGGCTCACGCAAACACGGCGGACCCGATCTCGGCCCGACCCGCGCCCGCGAGGCCTGGCGTCAGCTGCACGTCGACGGCAAGGGCCTAGCCGATGCACCGCCCAAGCCGACCGACCCCATCAATCACATTCCGAGACTGACGCTGCCAATGGCCGCTGCCATCCAGGGCTTCCCACCGAACTGGCATTTCGCAGGTCGCAAGACGGCGGCCTACCGCCAGATAGGCAACGCCTTCCCGCCACCGGTGGCCCGGGCCGTCGGGATTAGCATCCGCTCAGCCATTGAAACCGCCCGTGCGCGGCCCGTTGCCGAGCCGGAGCGCTTGCTGCGCGCCGTCTGAAGAAACGCCAGTCCTTCAGCCGGGCTGAGCCGACCATCCTGGGTCACCACCCCGCTTCCTCCCGCACTGGCTAGGGCAGACTCCCCGGGAGGCAATGCCGGCGATTGGGATCATCGGAGGGGCCGTGCCAGCCGAACCGGACGGGGAGGTGATCGCCGCCAGCCGGAGATCATGGAGCTGGGCTCGGTTCGCGGGTTCATCGTGTTCGACCTTCCCGGCGCCGCGATCCGCGCCGCTGGGGAGCGCGCCTGGCGCCAGACGTCACCAGAGCCGATGTAGCGCTGCTTGCCCGGGGCCATGACCTGCAAGTTCGCGGCGCTAGGCGAGCCCGCGCCGCCGTTCGCAGCTCCGGATCGACCCGGCCCGACGCAAGCATGCCGGCGGAACCAACCGTTGGTGAGGACGGATCGCTGCAGCGTTGGCCTCGACGGCGCGCACCGCAGTAGCCACCCCCTGCCGCTCCCAGCCAAAGGGCGTGGCAGCGCCGCCGCCGCTGTCAGGCCCTTCGCCGTTCCTCACCGGCATGAGGATTAGGGTCGATCAGGTGAGCGCGCGAGCAATCTTGGTGACAGGGGCGGCTAGGGGCATCGGTCGCGCGGTGGCGCGGGCTTTTGCCGTGCAGGGCGACCGGGTCGCTGTCCATCATGGACAGTCGGCTGGTCTCGCCGCGGAGGTGGTGGCGGGGCTGCCTGGCAGTGGGCACGTCGCAGTTCAGGCCGATCTGGCCGACCCGCAGGCGGTGCGGCGGATGGTGGACCAGTCGAGGGAGGCGCTTGGTGGCATTGATGTGCTGGTGAACAACGCCGGCACCTTCACGCCGCATCGGATCACCGAAGTGTCCTATGAGCAGTGGCAGGCGGCCTGGCATGCGACGCTCGGGGTCAACCTCGTTGGCGCCGCGAATGTGACCTGGTGCGCCGTCCAGCACATGATCGCCCGGGGCGCCGGGCGTATTGTCAATGTTTCCTCGCGGGGCGCGTTCCGCGGCGAGCCAAACCAGCCTGCCTATGGGGCGAGCAAGGCCGGGCTAAACGCGTTCGGCCAGTCGCTGGCGCGGGCTCTGGCTCCGCATGGCATAGCGGTCGCGACCGTTGCACCAGGCTATGTGGAGACGGACATGGCGGCCAGTCACCTCGCGGGGCCGTCAGGCGATCAGATCCGCGCGCAAAGCCCGTTCGGGCGGGTCGCCCGCCCCGATGAGGTTGCCGCGGCCGTCGTCTATCTCGCATCGCCACAGGCCGAATGGGCCAGCGGCACTATCGTCGATCTCAATGGCGCTTCCTACCTGCGGCCCTGAAGGCATGTCCAGGGACGTGCCGTTCGCGCAAATGCTGATCCGCCGCCCCGCTACCTCTCAGCGCTGCGCCCGCCCGGCTTAACGGCTCCGGGCACCATTGCCGCGAGGTCGCCGAGACGCGAGCCCGTGACGAGACGCGAGCCCGTGACGAGACGTGATGCGCCGCCGCCGCACCGCGTGCGTCCGCACGCCGCGGCGTGGGCAATCGCGGAAGATCAGTTTGGCTGGGTGAATATCAAGGTAGGGGTCGCGCCCGGCCGCTAACCGCCTTCTGGTCGGATTTACCAGTCGGCTATCCAGCTGCCGTGGAAACCGAGTGGGATGCGTACCGGCAAGTGGACGCGGGCGACCGGTTCGGCCGGGAAATCCTGGGCGCCGAGGATCACCAGGTCAGCCGCGCCGCGGTCGGGGTTGTGGACGAAGGCCATGACATAGCCGTCGTCTTCTGCGGCATCCGGTGAGGCCGGGGCGAACACGGCCTCACCGGCCGTTGCGTCTCGCCCGAACTCGTGCGCCTCGACGGTGCCGTGCGCCAGGTCGTGCTTGAGCAGGGCATTGGCGAACGCCTGGTCGGCGAAGTCGCCGCTGAGTGGGGCGGTGGCCTGGCTGACCTCGCCTATGACCGCGCTGTACCCATAACGGTGCGGGCGGGACGTGACACGGCCGTCGACGCGCGGGAATTCCTGACTGCGATCATCCAGGCGCTGCCCCGCCACCTTGCCGGCGTCGGGGTCGATGATCCACCGGTCGAGCGTCACCGGCCCGTGACCCCCCAAGGTGGACACGTCATAGGGGTGCTGGTACCTGCACACGTCAACCACCACCCTGCTCCCGTCGTCATAGGCGTTAAGCGTATGGAAGACCCAGCAGGGCTCGACCTCGAGCCAGCGGACGTCGGCCGGGCCGCCGTCGCGGCGCAACAGGCCGACGCGGGCCTGGTGCGCTGGATTCCAGACGTACGGTAGCTGTCGCCCTGCGGCAGCCGCGTCCATGCTGAACGTTACCGGCAGGTCGAACAGGACCACGTATTTGCCCGTGAGCGCGAAGTCGTGCATCATCGGCCCGTCGGCGACCGCGATGTCGGTGGTCCTGCTCACCTGGCCGGCCGGGCCGACGACGACGTGCTGGATGTGGTCCCAGCCGAAGTAGTAGGCGATGGCGTGCAGCTCACCGGTCCGCGGGTCGAGCTTGGTGTGTGCCGCGAAGCCACCGGGCAGGGTCCCGCCGAAATCGCACGGGCCGAGTGTGTCAAGCTCATCGGAGAGCTCGTAGGGCAGCGGGCCGGACTCCACGGTGGCGAGAGTGCGCCCCGCATGGCCAATGATGTGGGTGTTGGCGGCGAAGTCGAAGCCGTCGTGAACCGGGCCCGCGGGCCACGTCTCGCCAAGGGCCACCGCGACCTCCTTCGAGCGGACCCAGCGGTTGCGGTACCACTCGGCCCTGCCGTCCCGCAGCCGCACGCCGTGCACCATGCCCGCGCCGACGAACCAGTGGTAATTGGGGTCGTCCAGACCCATCGGGTTGGGCCCGTTGCGCAGGTAACGCCCGCTTAGCTCGGCGGGTACACGGCCGGTGACCGGCAGGTCGAATGCCGTGATCTCCTCGGCCACCGGAGCGAATGAACCTTCGAGGAAGCGACTTCGGGCAGACATCCGGATCCCCCTTCTGGTGAGTGAAGCGATCGTGGTCAAGGTACGACCTCGGCCGGCCCGCGCCACGGTAACGAGGGGAGCCTCTTAGTCGCGCCTATCTCACGTGACGTAACCGATGTCGCTCGCCGCCTTCCTCAGTTGACACATATCTGCAAGCACATGTCCAGGCCGGGATCTCACGATCATCGGCCAGATCCGGTCACCCGGGCCCGCCTGGGCGATGGCACTGCGCAAAGCAGGCATCGACGCCACCATCGACGAGGCGCGCGACACGGGCGCCGCGTCCTCGGCGGCGGGAACCACCTGGCTGCTAGGCCAGCAGATCAGGTGGGACGACCCCGTCACCGCCCAGGTCAGGCCGCCCGCATCAGCCGCCGGTCGGTGAATACCCAAGATGATGCTGAACGGCTGCCGCGGGAATCGGTTGCGGCAGCCGTTCGGCATGCCGGCCGGATGACGTCCAGGCGGGCGGCGCGGCGGGACGGCCCGGCGACATCAGATCCAGCTCGAGAACCACATCCGGGCGTGCCAGGCACTGTACGGGATCACCTTCGCGGCGAGAATCGGGTACAGGTACCAGAAGTTCAGCAGGACGACAAGCAGGTACCCGCCGACGATCGCCGCGCCGATACCGCGCCGCAGCGGTGACGAACGGGCCGATCCCATGATCAGGCCGAGGCACAGCGTGATCGCCAATATCAGGTACGGCTCAAACGACACGGCGTAGAAGAAGAACTTGGTCCGGGCCGGGAAGGCGAACCAGGGCAGCCAGCCCGCGGCCACTGCGAGCAACACAGCGCCCGCCCGCCAGTCCCGTTGCGTCAGCCACCAGATGATCAGGACCGTGAGCGCCGCGATCGACGCCCACCAGATCGCCGGTGTGCCGATCGCCAGGATCGCCTGCGAGCAGTGCGCTACCTGGCAGCCGTTGTGGCCCGCGGTCGGGCTGGCATAGAAGAATGCGACCGGCCGGCTCATCACCAGCCAGGTCCACGGCTGCGACCGGTACGGATGGTACGCATGCAGGTGGATGTGGTAATTGAGCATCTCCTTGTGGTACTCGAACAGCGAGTACAAAGCGGAGATCACCGGAGTCGTGACGCCGTGCTGCGCCGCGTAGTTCCGGTCCCAGCCGATGCTGGACGCGAACCAGCCACTCCAGGACGCGATGTATACGGCCGCGGGGACGACCACCAAGGACAAAAGTGTCCAGCGCCCGTCGGCGAGTGCCCCGCGGCCGAAAGAGCGGAACCCCGCGGCCCGCCGCGCGCCAATGTCCCACGCCACGGTCAGCCCGATGAAAGCGAAGACGTACCAGATGGCGTCCCACTTCGACGCGCAGGCCAGCCCGAGGCACACCCCTGCAAGCACCCGCCACCAGCGCACGCCGAGCTTGGGCCCCGGTCCGTCGGAGGCCTCACCAGCGCCTGACGCGAGCCGTTCGCGTGCACGATCACGATCGATGATGAGGCAGCCGAAAGCGGCAAGCAGCCAGAACATCAGGAAGATGTCGAGCAGAGCCGCACGGCTCATGGTGAATTCGAGCCCGTCGAGGGCCATAAGGAGGCCCGCCGCGCAGCCAAGCAGCGTCGACCGGGTCATCCGCCTGGCGATCCGCGCGAGCAGCAACACCGAGAGCGAGCCGATGAATGCGACCGCGAATCGCCAGCCGAACGGGTTGAGGCCGAACAGGCCCTCGCCGACCGCAATGAGAACCTTGCCAATCGGGGGGTGCACGACGAACTCGCCGCCTGGGCCGAAGATATTCGTCTGGCCGCGCACTACCATCGCGTCGCTGTAGT
This sequence comes from Streptosporangiaceae bacterium, assembly GCA_035517695.1. Taxonomy (GTDB): domain Bacteria; phylum Actinomycetota; class Actinomycetes; order Streptosporangiales; family Streptosporangiaceae; genus DATFVJ01. The sequence continues at coordinate 15,711 of DATIYI010000070.1, read as the reverse complement.
TGCTTACCAGGTTGCGCTCGACCCCATAGTGCAGGATCCCGAACGCGTCAGGGACGTAATAATGCTCGTCGAAGACGATCGATCGCGGAATGGACAGCCGGTCGAACCTCAAAAAGGTGGCGAACGCGGTCACGATCAGCGGGCCTGCCCAGCCCCAGATCCGGCCCGCAGGCATCTGTGGTGTGGGCCGGCCGCGCTGCGACCGGTCCTTCCTCGCGTGGCTGGCCTTAAGGCCGACCTCTGTATCTGTCATTGGACGCCATCGTACGGGGCGCACCTTGAGCGCGGGGGCCGTCCCCACGAGCGGAGATCAGGGCGGGGCCATCGAGGCGGCCGACCGTTCGTCGCTCGTCGCGCAGCAGTTCTGTCAGGAACCTGATGTGCTCGGGCCGCAGGTTGACCCGGTCAACATACCGGTTGGCTGGCAACCAAATATCGCAGGTTACTTATATAAGTTTCAGTTGATATAGTGTCTTCTGTGCACGCGTTCGACGTTCTCGGGGATCCCGTCCGACGCCGGATTCTGGAACTGCTCGCATCCGGCGAACTGCCTGCCGGGCAGGTTGGCGCCACCGTGCAGGCGGAGTTCGGGATCTCTCAGCCCGCGGTCTCGCAGCACCTGCGGGTGCTGCGAGAGAACGGATTCACGACCGTCCGGGTGGCGGGAACGCGACGGCTCTACGCCGTTGATCCCGCACCCTTGCGGGAAATCGACATCTGGCTGGACCCGTACCGGCGCTTCTGGACCCAACGTGCGCACCGGGCGGACCGGGAGGGAGATGACAGCCTCCAGGGTGCCAAGACGAACGGCATGGTGTCTGGGGTGGGATGAGTGAGCTGGATCGTAAGGCGATTAGGAAACGCTACTGTGGCCTTAAGCGGACGCCGTGGCGGCGGATCCGGCGTCGCCCGAGCTCTGCTCCGCCTTCTTGAGGTCAGCCGCGAGCTTGTCGGCCGCCATGTCAGTGGCCTTGGAAACGATCCGGTTCGCCGCCTTGACGTTGGCCGCAACCTGGTCGGCGAGGTTCGTCTCGTAGACAACGATCAGCCCGGCGGTTCCTGCGTCGAGTGTCTCGCCGAGTTCCTTGAGGTCGCCGCGCTTCATGCCACCGGCAGCATGGCCGGTCACGGCGCCGATCGCCGCCCCGCCACCGCCGCCGACCGCGATCGCGCCTAGAATCCCAACCGGGGGAAAGATCGCTGCTACGACGCCAGCCGCAAGGCCCCAGCCGAGCCCGACCGCAGCGCCATGCCGCGTCGGCTGCTCATGCTTCTTCACGATCGTGACGTCGCCGCTGGCGTCCTTGGCGATTACCGCCGCGTCGAAGTCATGCGACGTCTTCACGGCCGCGTACAGCGCCTTGACCGCCTCGTAGTCCGCCACCGCGTCATCCGCGTTCCCGTAGGCCGCGGCGAGCACGTAAAGAACATCGTTGTCGGACATTTCGGCTTCCTCCCGCGGCGCCCGGGCAAGCGCCTGTGGTGGGAGCGCGTTCGCTCCGGCGCTGGGCGCACCAAAGCCACCCTGGCCGCCGAGCCGCGGCAAAAGCATCACCCAGCCGGGGTGAACGCCTTTCCTGAGCGAATCACACAGTGCCCACTGGCTGCGGGCGATGCCCCGTCCCGCCTGGGCCAGCCGGGCTCCCCTTGCCAAGGTCAGCCGATTGTTGTCGATTTGGCTTCAGGTGATGCCTGACGGTTTCTGGCTAGGGCCTGGCAGGTGATCAGAACAGTGACTCTTTCGACCTCGCGGCGTGCGAGTCATCGCGCGAGCGGCACGGCATCAACTGGGAGGCCGGGCGGATTCAGCAGACCCCCGGCGGCGATATGGCGGTGATCCATTTTGGGGCAACCCCGCGGTGCGGTTCTGTGTCGTCATCCCCGGCGGGTGACGGCGCCGCCGAGGGCCCGGGCGCGCTGGGCCATGTTGCGCATTCCATTACCCACGCTTGACGTCTCCGCTCGTGGCGCGCAGCCGCTGCTCGGCCCACCACCGTGGGGTGATGTCACGGAAGCTGGTGCAGGCCCGTGGGTTCCCCGCCGCATCGCTGAAGATCGCTGAAGACAGCTCGGCCACAAACCGCCCTAACCCGCGGCGCGATCCTGCGGTGACGCTGGTGCCTGGCAAGGGTCACTGAGCAGGCCAGGTATGGCGGATCTGCACCGAGTGTGATGTCTGTGGTGTCAGTGGTCCGTCGGGACCGAGGTGTTGATCAACAGCGCGCGGGGAACGATGGCACACAGGGTCGCCGTGACCGGAGCGAGGGGGATGCACATGGCTGGCAAGTTCGAGCTCAAGAAGGGCCGCAGCGGAAAGTACCATTTCAATCTGCTCGCCAGCAACGGCCAGGTGATCGCGACCAGCGAGACGTACGAGAGCAAGCGGTCCGCACTGAACGGGATCGAGTCCGTAAAGACCAACGCTCCTGGCGCGCCGACCGACGATCAGACCAACGAGTAGTGTCCGGCCGGGCTCGGTGGCAACGAGGCATCGGCGCGGACGGCTGGGTTCGCCTTAATCCACCGCCGCGCGGTCCACGACCGCCCGCGCGCACGACGGAACCTTCGGGAGCCGTGGGCACGAGTGCGCCATCGACAAGCTTGTCCGTGGAGGACGAGGTGATCAGCCCGGCCCCGTGGATCCCGCTGGATTGCGGACCGCCGGTGCAGCGGTAAGAACCCGGCGAACGGGACGAAGGGATGAACTTTCCACGGTTGCTGCGGGGCCGTGGCCGGTCTTCACGACTAGCTTTTCAACGACGCGCTGCTACCCCCCGCATCCGGGGCAGGCGTCTACGTCACCCGGCGGGGCCGTCAGTGCGACGGAGGCGGCGGGATCCGTCACCCCTGCCGCAATCACCGCTGCCGCAATCACCCCTGCCGCAATCGCGCCGGCTGCTGTGGCCGCGCCAGTACCTGCGCAGCACAACACCAAGCTCGCGGCGGCGGCAGCGCGAGGGGAAGCAGCACGAGCGCGCCCATCCCGGTCCGGGCGAAGACAAGAACCGGCACGGAGACCCCGCCGTCGGCGACCCTGATCAGCAGGTACGGGGTGCCCCAGATCACGCCCATCAACGTGAAGAGCATCCAGCCACGGCGGGTCACCGCACCGCTCCTTCCATGCCTTCTGCTACGCGTTCGCAGGCCCTTCCTGATGGGTGTGCGCTGCGTACTGATGGGAGCTGAACCTTGCGTCGAGCAGGTCGAGATGCCCCGCGCAGCCGCCGACGCGGGTCCACACCGCGTAATCCGCGGTCCGGCGCCCGGCGGTCACCATCACGATCCTCCCGGATTTCCCGCACCTGCAGCCCTCCGGCCATCGCCGATGCCACCACATATGAGGACCGTAAGCGGGCGCGTGGGTATTCCGCAGCCGGGGCTGACCTGCCCAGTGGCCGATCGATGTGACGGGACGTGCCCGCGTCGGGGAACATGGGCCCATGCCAACGCAGTTCGATCCCCCGTCGGGAACACGTGATTTCCTCGCCGCCGAACTCGAGGTGCGCGAACGCGCGTTCGAGATCACACGTGACGTATTCGCGCGATACGGGTTCGAGCCGTTGCAGACGCCCGCGTTCGAGCGTCTCGACGTACTGACAGGCAAGTACGGCGACGAGGGCGACAAGCTGATCTTCAAGATCCTGCGCCGCGGCGAGCACGAGGCGTCCGGCGAGGCGGACCTGGCCCTGCGCTACGACCTGACCGTGCCGCTCGCGCGGGTGGCGGCCGCCTATGGAAGCCGCCTGCCCTCGCCGTACAAGCGATACGCGATCGGTCCCGTCTGGCGGGCCGACCGGCCGGGGAAGGGCCGCTACCGCGAGTTCGTCCAATGCGACCTGGACACGCTAGGCTCGGCCTCCCTGCTCGCCGACGCTGAGATCCTGTGTGCGGTCAACGATGCGCTTACCGAACTCGGGATAGGCCACTTCACCTTTCTGCTCAACTCCCGCCGGGCGCTCGCCGGGTTGCTCGAAGCCTTCGGCGTCCCTGAAGACCGCGGGGCCAGCTTGCTCATCACCCTGGACAAGCTTGACAAGCTCGCCCCCGATGACGTGATTGCTGAACTTGTCACGCGCGGCCTGCCTGGCGAGCGGGCCGCCGACCTGGTGGCCGTGATGACCGGGCACGATGCCGTCAAGGCGGTGCGTGCGGTGCTCGAGTCGACCGAAGCCGGCCCGGCCGGCCTGGCGGAGATTGACCGGGTGCTGGAACTGGTGACCCCGCTCGTGCCGCAAGACCGCATCGTGTTCACCCCACGACTCGTGCGTGGCCTCAGCTACTACACCGGCCCCATCTGGGAGGTGGTCGCGCCGGGTATGTCTGGGTCGATCGCATCGGGCGGGCGTTACGATCATCTGATCGAGGCGCTCGGCGGCCCCGACGTGCCCGCCTGCGGTGGATCGCTTGGCATCGAGCGGATCATTCCGCTGATCCCCCGCGCTGACAGTCACAGAACGGGCAGGCTCGACGTGGCGGTGGCCGTGCTCGGCGACGAATACGCCCCTCAGGGCTTCGCCTTCGCCGGCGCGGCGCGCTGCGCGGGCCTTCGCGCCAGCGTGTACCTAGGCTCGTCAGGCAAGCTCGGGCGGCAGCTCAAATGGGCCAGCGATCGGGAAGCCCGCTGGTGCCTCCTCTACGGCAGCGCCGAGCACACCACAGGTGTGGTGACAGTGCGCGACATGACCACGGGCGAGCAGACCGCCGTCCCAGCCGCGGAACTCCGTGATCATCTCGCCCGGCTAGCGACCGCATCAGATGCCTGACGGCTACGTGTGCGGCGCCGCTCGCGGACCGGATGGCGGCGGTGACCGTAGCCATCCAGCGCGGTGAGATGCCCCCGCCGGGCCGATGACGCGCGGCAGGCAGCGCCGTCAGCCGCCGAGCTCACGATCCTCAAGCCAGGTCGGCGGGAATGCGGCGGCGCCCGGCGAAGCCATACTCCAGCCGGTGATACCAGCCAAGTTCCTGCTCGCCCTCGAGCCAGCACAGCAGGACGTCCTCGCCATCGAAATGGGCAGGGAAGTCGAGCAGCACAGGCGCGAGGCTCTTGATTTCGATGCCGCGCGCGGGAAACCACTCGGCAAGCTCGTTCATGCGGGCTTCTAGCGCCTTCTTTTCGGCGAGCCCGCCCGCGGGTGATGGCTCGCCCTGCCGGAGCGCCCCGGCCAGTTCGACGAGATCAGCGCGGATCGCGATCATCTCATCGGCACGCGCCCGCACCTCCGGGAGGACGCCGCGCGCCTCTTCGACAGTGAAGATGTGGTCCACGTAGGACAGCCTGTCGAATGCCCGCGCCCACGTCCACGCCGGGAGCCCAGTGGGCTGCCGTTCAGGTACTCGGGCACCAACGCGGGCGGCCGCCTAATCACTGCAAAAGCCGTGTTCGTGTCGGTTTGGTCAGCGCGCGGTTATCTCGGCGGCGACGAGTTCGGCGATCTGGGCCGTGTTCAGTGCGGCGCCCTTGCGGAGGTTGTCGCCGCACACAAAGAAGTCCAGCCCGTGCGGGTCGTCGGGTGATTGCCTTACCCGCCCGACCCAAGTCGGGTCGGTACCGACGACGTCGGCGGGTGTCGGGAACTCGTCGTGCTCGGGGTCGTCCGCCAGCACGACACCCGGCGCGCTTGCCAGGACGTGCTGCGCCTCCTCGCGGCTTACCAGGCTGTCGAAGACGGCGTGCACGGCGACTGAGTGCGTGGTGACGACGGGCACCCTGACGCAGGTCGCCGATACCTTGAGGCCAGGCAGGGCGAGGATCTTCCGTGACTCGTCGCGGATCTTCAGCTCTTCCGAGCTCCAGCCATCGTCCTTCAGCGACCCAGCCCACGGCACCACGTTGAGCGCCAGGGGTGCAGGGAACGGGCCGAACTCGCCGACCACGCCGCGCAGGTCACCAGCGCGCTGGCCGAGGGAGCGGGTACCGGCCAGCTTCGCGAACTGGGCATACAGCGTGTCGATCCCAGCCTGCCCGGCGCCGGATGCCGCCTGGTAGGAAGCCACCACCATCTCACGCAGGCCGAAAGCGCGGTGCAGCGCACCCACGGCGACGATCAGCGAAAGGGTCGTGCAGTTGGCGTTCGCGATGATCCCGCGGGGACGGTTCGCGATCTGCTCCGGATTGATCTCGGGTACGACGAGGGGGACCTCCGGATCCATGCGGAACGCCCCGGAGTTGTCGACGGCCACGACACCGTGCCTGGCCGCTGTCAGCGCCCACATGGCCGACACCTCGTCGGGCACGTCGAACATCGCTACATCTACCCCGTCGAACACGTCCGCTTCGAGCGCCGCGACCTGCAGTTCCTCACCACGGACCCGGAGCTTGGCACCGGCCGATCGGGGTGAGGCTACCAGCCGGATGTCACCCCAGACATCCGCCCTCGTCGATAGCAGGTCCAGCATCACCGTGCCGACCGCGCCGGTCGCGCCGACCACCGCGAGAGTCGGCTTAGCCGTCAGCGCGCCCTTCACCGGCCCGTCCCGCCGTAGATGACGGCCTCCACCTGGTCCGCGTCGAGGTTGAAAGCCCGGTGGGTCGCGGATACCGCGGTGTCGATGTCATTTTCATCCACCACGACCGAGATCCGGATCTCCGATGTGGAGATCATCTCGATGTTGACTCCGGCCGCGGCGAGGACGCTGAAGAATGTCGCGCTGACGCCAGGGTTCGAGCGCATGCCCGCGCCGATCAGGGACACCTTGCCGATCCTGTCGTCGTAAAGCAGCGACTCGAAGCCGACCTCGTCGTTGAGTCGCTGCAGCCGGGACATCGCCGCCTGGCCGTCGGCGCGCGACAACGTGAAGGAGATGTCCGTCCGCGCGGTGGCGGCCGCGGAAACGTTCTGCACGATCATGTCGATGTTGATCTCCGCATCGGCGATGGCCCGGAAGATCCGGGCCGCCTCGCCGACCTTGTCGGGAACGCCGACCACGGTGATCTTCGCCTCGCTCCGGTCGTGCGCCACGCCGGAGATGATCGCCTGCTCCATCTCTTCTTCCCTTGTTCGGTATTCCTCGCCGAGCACGGACATGTTGCCCATTACCCAGGTTCCTGGACGCTGGCTGAACGACGACCGGACATGGATGGGAATGCCGTAACGGCGCGCGTACTCCACACACCGAAGGTGCAAGACCTTGGCACCGCACGCCGCCATCTCCAGCATCTCCTCATACTTGATGCGCGGAATGCGCCGCGCGCCAGGCACGATGCGCGGATCGGCGGTGAATACCCCGTCCACGTCCGTGTAAATCTCACACACGTCGGCGCTGAGGGCCGCGGCGAGGGCGACCGCGGTCGTGTCGGAACCGCCGCGGCCGAGCGTGGTGATGTCCTTGCTGGTCTGGGACACGCCCTGGAAACCCGCCACGATCGGGATGGCGCCAGCTGCCAGCGCGTCGCGGATCCGGCCAGGTGTCACGTCGATGATCCGTGCCCTGCCGTGCACGGAATCGGTTATCACGCCCGCCTGTGAGCCGGTGAACGAGCGGCCCTGGTAACCGAGGTTGCCGATAGCCATCGCCAGCAGGGCCATCGATATCCGCTCGCCGGCGGTGAGCAGCATGTCGAGCTCGCGGCCTGGTGGCAGCGGGCTCACCTGCTGCGCTAGGTCAAGCAGTTCGTCGGTCGTGTCACCCATCGCGGACACCACCACCGCGACGGAGTGCCCCGCCTTCCTCGCCGCCACGATGCGCTGCGCGACCCTCTTGATGCCGGCGGCGTCGCCAACGGACGAACCACCGTACTTCTGCACCACAAGCGCTCCGTCAGCCACGAACGCGCTGCTCCTCCCCGATCCGGGCGGCCCCGTCGCCGGGTTGCTTGCCCGCGCTGCTTGCGGACGACCCCGAGTTTATCCAGCCTCCTGCCGGATCAGCAGAACGGATTTTCGCCGCGCCGACGTCCATCGGCGTGCGCGGCGCCACGGAGATGCGGCGAGATGGCGCGGCAGCCGTTAAGCACATGCTTGACCCGCTTCCACGGTCACCGCGATCAGCGCTGCGGATGATCAGCCAGAGGTGGACTCCTCGATCACGTCAAGCCGGGCGTGCGCTACCACGGCGTGCAGCGCACGCAGGGCCGCTCCGCCGTGCGTGCCCCAGTGGTTGAAATACGAGTACTGCCACCACCACAGCGCCTCAAGCGGTCGCCCTGCCTGGTAGTGCTTCAGCCCGTGGACGAGATCTGCGGCGACGGCCGCCACATCGTCGGAAAGCCGGAATGACGTGGCCTGGCTGTCCGCGTACGGGTCGAAGATCTCAAGATAGTCATCGTAAGGGGCAAATCGCTTGCCCAGCCCGGTCCGCAGTTCGTCAAGGTCCGGGTCGGCTCCCACCTCCGGTTCTCTGTTGTCGGGCAGGATCACGTCCGTCGTCGCGCCAAGCTGGGCGCCCGCTAGCTGGATCTGGGAAACCTCGAGCAGGAGGAGCGGCACGGTCTCGTTCCCCCCCTCACCTCGCGCGAGCGCCTCCACCCCGTCAAGAAAATCCTGAACATTCCTGGAGATCCTGTCGGCAAGCGCATCCCAGCCCTCGCCTCGCTGCGCCCGCCAGCCGGGAAAATATGGCCCGGAACCTGGTGTGTCAGACATCGAGGAGCCTCCGTCCTTCGAATGCGCGCCCTAGCGTCACCTCGTCCGCATACTCCAGGTCACCACCGACCGGCAGGCCGCTTGCCAACCTTGTCACCCGCAGCCCCATGGGCTTCACCAGCCTCGCCAGGTACGTCGCGGTCGCCTCGCCTTCGAGATTCGGGTCGGTGGCGAGGATCAGCTCGGTGACTGTTCCGTCAGCAAGCCGGGTCATCAGTTCCTTGATCCGCAGGTCGTCGGGGCCAATGCCATCGATCGGGCTGATGGCGCCGCCAAGCACGTGATACGTGCCGCGGAACTCACGGGTCCGTTCTATCGCCACCACGTCCTTCGGCTCCTCCACAACACAGATCACAGCGGGATCGCGGCGCGTGTCACGACAGATCCGGCACTCCTCCTCCTCAGCGACGTTCCCGCAGCTACGGCAGAACCTGACCCGGTCTTTCACCTCAAGCAGCGCAGCCGCGAGCCGCCGCGCGTCCGCCGGGTCCGCGGCAAGCAGGTGAAAGGCGATGCGCTGCGCGCCCTTCGGCCCGACGCCAGGCAACTGGCCGAGTTCGTCGATGAGGTTCTGGATGACCCCTTCGTACACGTCGCGTCCTTATCGGCCAGGCAGGCCGAGGCCGCCAGGTCCGTTGGTCTCACCCGGATAGCCCGGATCGCCGGAGCCGTCGGCGTCGCCTGGGCCGCCGAGCTGCCCCATGCCGCCGTACTCACCGGAGTCACCGAGCGCGCCTGGTTCGCCCGGCATCCCCAGGCCGCCGAGACCACCGCCGAGACCCTCTGCGAGCGGTCCCATCTTCTCCTGCTGCAGGTCACCGACGGCTTGGTTAGCGTCCCGCACCGCCGCGAGCACAAGGTCAGCGATTGTCTCAGCGGTCTCCGCCGGATCCGTCGGATCTATGGCCTCTGGGCTGATGACCAGGTCGACCAGCTCACCTTGGCCGTTCACAGTGGCGGTCACAAGCCCGCCGCCCGCGGAGCCTTCAACCTCGGCATCTGCGAGCTCTTGCTGGGCGCTCATCAGCTTCTCCTGCATCTTCTGCGCCTCAGCAAGCAGTTGCTGCATGTTCAGCGGGCCACCAGGGTTCACATCCGCCCCCTCGACGACGACAGGCTGTCACATGAGAGCCTACGGCCTGGCGGTCCGGCGGACATACGGCCCGGCCCTCCTGTTGGCACAGCGTTTCCCAGCGCCCCTACCCGCTGCCTATTCCCGCCCTTGCGGTGGGTCTTGGTGACCGGCCGAGCCGCGCCGAGCCGGGTCCTCTCGCGGGCGTGAGCTGTGTCACGCTGCAGCGGATAGCTGAAGGACGGCAGCTCCCCCCGGGTACGGCCGCTACCCGGGGTACGGCCGCTACCCGGGGTACGGCCGCCCGAGGCCGCCCGAACTGTCGATCTCGCCGATCACCTGGCCGCCGAGCTCCCGCGTGATCAGCTCCATGCCCGTCAGTCCGGCATCGGCATCGTCGTCGTCGACGTAGGCCTCGTCATCCAGATCGGGTTCTTGCAGCTGCGTTCCCGCCGCCGTCGGCGGCATCTCGGCCGACCGTTGCCTGGCCGGCTGATGAGCGGTATCCGCCTGGCCGCCGGGCGCACTGCCCGGCCGATCCTGGGCACGCGGCCCGCGCCCGGCGGCGGGCCGCGCGCGATCATGCGCGGCGACCTGCGCGGTGACCTTGTCCTGGCCGCCGGGCACGAGACCGGAGGTCTCCAGTCGGCCGCTGCTAGCGGCGGGAACTCCTCGGATGTGCCAATCCACGCCGAACCGCTCACGCAGGACGCGAGCCAAGATCGCATCGCTGCCACTTGCAGAGAAACCCTTCAGCTCGCCGTCCCTGGCGAACTCCAGGGTGAGGACATTCCCCTCGAGCGACGCAACATTGGCGTTGCTGAGCTGGATCCACGACACCTTGCGCACCTGCCGAACCGCATCGAGGATGCTGTCCCAGCCGCCGCGAAGGGATTCGGCGTCAAGGACGCCGGGAGCGGACGCGGTTGGCGCGACAGCAGGTACGGCACCTGGGGCCGCCTGGGCAGCGGCGGCGGGGCCGGGGGCGGCCAGAACTGGGCCGACGGCCGTCGGGCCGGGGGGTGCGGTGGGAACTGGGTCGGCGGTAGGGCGGCCGCTGACGACGGAACCGGCCGCCGCGGAATCGGCCGCCGAACCGGCTGGCGCCGACCCCGCGGCGGACGGCCCGCCTGGAGCCGGCCGCTCGGGAACCGGCCGCTCGGGAACCGGCCGCTCGGGAACCGGACCGGATGTGGCTCCCGCGGGCGGAGCCGACCCGGGCAAATCCGCACCGGGCGCGCCCGAACCGTCCCGCGCGGACTTGGCCCGCCGCGATCCCGCCGGGTCCGGGGTGGCGATCTCCGCGGGCGCCTGGCCCGGATCGCCAAGCGCAAGCCGCCGTTCCATTCGTTCCAGCCTGGCGAGCAGCGCGGCCTCATCGGTGTCCGCGGCGGGCAGCAGCATCCGGGCGCATGCCAATTCGAGCAGCAACCGCGGCGACGCCGCGCCACGCATCTCGGTCAGCCCCGCATTGAGCACCTCTGCCGCCCTGGTCAGCTCGGCGGTGCCGAACTTGGCAGCCTGTTCGCGCATTCGGTCAACCTGGTCCGCAGGGCCGTCGAACAGGCCGGAGCGGTCAGCGTCGCCGACAGCGCCGAGCACTATCAGGTCGCGGAGGCGGTCGAGCAGGTCGGCAGCGAACCTGCGCGGGTCGTTGCCGGCGTTGATGACCCTGTCCACCACGTGGAAGACGGCCGCGCCGTCACCGGATGCCAGTGCGTCCACGGTCTCGTCGAGCAGGCTCGAGTCGGTGTAGCCGAGCAGTGACACCGCAGCGGCGTAGGTAATGCCAGATGTATCAGAACCAGCGAGGAGCTGATCGAGGACAGACAGCGCGTCCCGTGCGGAACCTGCGCCAGCGCGTACGACGAGCGGTAGCGCGGCGGGCTCGTACGACACACCCTCGGCGTTCAGGATCTGTTCGAGCAGCTCACGCAGGATCTGCGGGGCCACGAGCCGGAACGGGTAGTGGTGGGTCCTCGACCTGATCGTGCCGATGACCTTCTCTGGCTCGGTCGTCGCGAATACGAACTTCAGGTGCGGCGGTGGCTCCTCCACGAGTTTGAGCAGCGCGTTGAAGCCCTCGCGGGTGACCATGTGCGCCTCGTCGATGATGTAGACCTTGAACCGGCCGGAGACCGGCGCGTAGAAGGCGCGTTCCCGCAGGTCACGAGCATCGTCCACGCCACCGTGTGAGGCTGCGTCGATCTCGATCACATCGATGCTGCCCGGTCCGCCAGGCGCGAGCGCGAGACACGACTCGCATGTGCCGCACGGGTCGGGAGTTGGCCCCTGCTCGCAATTGAGCGACCTAGCCAGAATCCTGGCGCTCGACGTCTTGCCGCAGCCACGCGGGCCGCTGAAGAGGTAGGCGTGGTGGACCCGGCCGGCAAGCAGTGCCTGCCGAAGCGGCGCTGTCACATGATCCTGCCCTTTGACCTCCGCGAAGGTGGCCGGGCGGTATTTGCGATACAGGGCAAGGCTCGAAGGGCCACCCGCCATGCGCTCTCATCCTCGCTCTCATCCTCGCCGGGGCTGGAAGAGGGAAGAGGACCCCCCGCACACCCGTCAGAGCCCGCGTACCCTTGCTGCCTTCCGGCCCTGGGGGAGTTGGCGGGATTCACGTCGTGCGGAGGGTCTCGGGACAGTCTAGTGGCCCGCGACCGGCCTCAGGCCGCCGACTGGCAAGACAGGAGGCTGGATTTGCCGTACAACGGCCGCGGCGCCATCCCCCGCCCGGGGTCCGGCCGGCACGCCACTCCCGCGCAATTCAGGCAGGACCCCCCTGATCCCGAACGGCTCCGCGCGGCGCGACCCGCATGAGGCTTTCCCCAGGCACAGCGGGCACGGTTCGGGCGGCGCAGGTTCGGCCGGCGCGGGTTCTTTGGACCGGTAGGCTTGCCCGCGGAGGATTCGCCTAGTGGCCTAGGGCGCACGCTTGGAAAGCGTGTTGGGTGCAAGCCCTCGCGAGTTCGAATCTCGCATCCTCCGCCACGTTGACCTGCAAGAACATCGGTGAGTGGCCGCTGCCAAGCGGGCTCATTATGTCCAGTGGGCTCATTTGATGGGCTCATTTCTCCAGCCGTGGAGCCTGCCGCCGGCGATATCAGCCGCTGTGATGGTCCTGGTCAGAGGCATCACGGACGACCCTGAACGAAGGAACGCACGCCGTCAAAGCGTGCGCGCTACCCATTCAGAGGGCTGGCTGGGACCGTTCGCGACCGGCCGGATACCCGCTGACTACAGACAACATCACACTGAGTGACCAAGAAGCTCCAGGAGAACGCGCGCCGAGCCGCCGTTCGGTACGTTGCGATACGCCGTGCCCATGACGTCGAATCAACGCCGAACGGGGCAATCTGTGCGAGTTGGCAGGGACGAGTCGGCCGCGGCGCAGCCCTCGCGATTAGGGATCTGGTAAGGCATCACCGGACGGTGGCAAGTGCGGGACCGGGTTTGCCGGATGTGGGCGGCTGGCTGGGTCGGCTGATCCCGGTTTCGCTGGACAGCTGCTACAGGTAGTCCAGCGCTGTCTTCAGCCTGTCCGGCCGCCGCGGGCCGCGAGGTATCCGTCCGGCCGGACCAGGAAGACCGACCCTGCGCGGCTGCGGCGGAATGCGCGTGCATCCCCGGGGCCGCGGGTAACGACCTCGAACAGGTCCTGGTAGAGCGTCAGGGCGGGGGGCTGGCAGGCGCGCTATCCGGATCCGCTCCCGTCAGGACCATCACGTGGCGGCCGCGGTGCAGGACTGGGCCGCCGAGGCGGGGTGCAGCCGCGGTTTGCTTTCCTGTGGTCGTCCTTAGCGTCCTGGTCGTACTTGACCGGCATGAACGTGCCATCCTTCCAAGTAAGGAAGTGCGCACGGAACGCGGGACGGTTCAGCATGGCCAGCCAGGTCTTCGTGGGGCGTCAGCGGGAGCTGGCCGTGCTTGCGGAACTCGCGGCCAGGGCGCGCGCCGACCAGCCTCAGGTGGTGCTGGTTGAGGGCGAAGCAGCGATGGGCAAGTCCAGCTTGATCACCCAGTTCGTGCCGGCGGTTGGCGGCACGGCCGTCCTGCGGGCGAGCGGGGAAGAAGGCGAGTCCACCCTGAGTTACGGCGTCATCTCCCAGGTTGCCGCGGCCGCAGGCAGCCTCGGAGCGGCCATGCCCGCGCTTTTGAGCGGCGAGCTGGCCGAGAGCCTGGACCCGTTGACGGTGGGGGCCGAACTGCTGTCGATCTTCGACACGCTGGGGCGGTCGGGTCAGCTGACGCTGGTGCTGGTTGACGATCTGCACTGGTCGGATTCGCTGTCGGCACGTGCCCTGCTGTTCTGCCTGCGCCGCCTGCTGGCGGACCGTGTCCTGGTGGGTGGTGACGGCACGGCCGGGGCCACTTGCCTGCCATGGGGAGGGCTGGTACCGCTTCTTCGCGGGTGACGAGCGAGCGACGCGTCTTCAGCTTGATCCTCTGGGAACAGCCGGGTCGTCGTGCTCAGCCGGGAGCTGGGCACTGGCCAGCTCTCCCGGCGCGCTGCCGCCTCGCTCCTGGAGCACACTGCCGGCAACCCCTTGTACTGCATTGCGCTGCTCCAGGAGCTGGGGGCCGAGCAGCTTGACCGGGCTCATGGCCCGCTCCGGGTGCCGAGGGACCTGGCCGGCCTTCTGCTGGCCAGGGTTTCCCGGCTGCAGCCTGCTGCCCAGGACCTGGTGATGGCGGCCGCGGTGCTCGGGCAACGATCACCGCTGCGCCTGGCGGGCGAGCTGGCCGGGATCGACGACCCGCAGGTGGCCGCGGAGGAGGCTGCCGGCGAGACATCTCGTTCGTGCACCCTTTGGTAAGGAGCGCTGTCTACTACGACCTCGGTGCGGCACGGCGTACGGTGCTGCACCGGCGGGCGGCGAGCCTGCTTAGCGGTGAGCGTTCCCTGGCTCACCGGGTGGCGGCGGCGGCCGGCCCCGACGAAGCCCTGGCTGCCGACCTGGAGGAGGCGGCTCGCGACGCCCGAGGCGGTGGCAGGAGGATGCTGGCTGCCTCGCTGTTCGCCCAGGCAGCGACGGCCAACGCCGAGGCCGGCCCGAGGGAGCGCCCAGCGGCTCGGTGAGGCGTGGGCAGGCCGAGGACCGATCCGAGCCGTGGTTGGCCTCGGCCCTTTGTGACCAGGTCCCCGTTTTTCTCATGCAGGAGCGCGGGGATGAAGCGGTCCTGTGGGGCAGGAGAGCCGCGGAGGTCTCCGAGGGCAACCCGCCTGTGCACCACCGTGCCCGTTGCCTGCTTGCCCTGGCGTTGGTCTGGACCTACCGGGTGCGAGAGGCGCTGGCCCTGCTCGAGCAGTTGCCGGGACCGAGCGAGCAGCTGGCTGCTATCGATCTCGACGCGGTCATCTTGCGCGGGACCGCCCGCCTGTGGGCGGGTTACCCGGAACTCGCCTTCCCGGACCTGTCGCACGCCGCGGCGGCCCGGCTGAGAGGCGGGTCGTCGGCTCGCTTCGCTTGCGTGTGCCTTACCTACCTCGCTTGTGCGGAGTACCTGCTGGGTGCCTGGGACGACGCGCTGGCCCACGCCGAGCTTTCGGTGTCCCTGGTGCGCGACGCCGGCTACGGCATTTTGTCCGCCCTAGTCCACAACTTTGCCACCCTGGTACCGATCGGCCGGGGGGACTTCGGTCTGGCCGCCACATCGAGGCTGCTCACGCTGCGGCGGCAGCGCTGGGAGAGGCGTGGGCGGGCACGGTTACCGCCGAGGCGGCTCTTGCCCTGGCCCGCGGGGCACCGACCGACGCCCTCCACGCGGCGGCCAGGGTGCGCGAGGAGTGGAAGGGCAAGTGGTTCGGGGTCGTCGGCCTGCTCGACTGGCGTTCTTTGGAGGCCGAGGCCCTCGTCGCGCTGGGCCAGATCGACCTTGCTGCTCAACGTCTCGGCGAGCTCGAGGAGCTCTAAGCCTCGATCCACCGCGTAAATAGGGGTTCTGCCGGGCGCGCCGACGCGAAAGGTGCCCTCTGAGCTGGGACGATGGGAGTTGCTAACGCTTCCATTCCCCAGATGGAGAGGACACCTCGCAAGTGCGATTGTTGCA